>NZ_JBTWNF010000011.1:0-230939 GCF_054796175.1 Actinomycetospora sp. C-140
TGAGCATCAGCGTGGACGCCACGCTGACAACCCCCGGCACCACGCGAGCCGGGGTCAGCCCCGGGGCACCAGGCCCTTCAGGCGGAGACCAGGTGCGGTCGGGATCATGTCGGCATGCGGGGGACGACTGGATGACGGCCACGGTCGCCGAGGGCCTGACCGAGGCGCAGGCCCAGCAGGAGGCGCGCGCGGGCCGGGCCAACACGCCGGTGTCGGGCTCCGGCCGGACCACCGCACGCATCCTGCGGACGACGGTCTTCTCCTTCTACAACAACACGCTGTTCGTCATCGGCATCGCGCTGCTGGTGCTCGGCCGCTACAGCGACGCCCTCGTCAGCGTCGGGCTGGGCATCATCAACGCGGCACTCGCCGCGGTCCAGGAGCTGCGGGCCAAGCGCCAGCTCGACCGCCTGCAGCTGCTCGCCCGCGAGCCCGTCACGGTGGTGCGCGACGGCGGGGACCGCACGGTGGCGCCGGCCGAGGTCGTCGCCGGCGACCTGGTCCGGGTGCGCACCGGCGACCAGATCGTCGTGGACGGACCGGTCGTGCTGGGGCGGGTCGAGGCCGACGAGTCGCTGCTGACCGGCGAGTCCGACCCGATCGCCAAGGACGTCGGCGACGCGCTGCTGTCGGGCTCGTCGTGCTCGGGCGGGGAGGCGCTGATGCGTGCCGAGGCCGTCGGCGCGGACAGTCACGCCGGCCGGCTGACGCTCGCGGCACGCGCCGACACGACCGCGCTGACCCCGCTGCAGTGGCGCATCGACCTGGTGGTGCGCCTGCTGATCGTGCTGGTGCTGCTGATGAGCGGCGCGATCCTGGCCCAGGCCGCCCTCGACGGTTCCACGGTGCTGCGCTTCGTGCAGACCTCCGCGGTCCTGTCCGGGCTCGTGCCCTACGGGCTGTTCTTCCTCATCGCGGTGGCCTACACCGTCGGCGCCGCCCGCATCGCCGGGCGCGGCGCGCTGGTCCAGCAGACCAACGCCGTCGAGGCCATCAGCCGCGTCGACGTCGTGTGCACCGACAAGACCGGCACCCTGACCACCGGCCGGCTGGCCCTCGCCGAGGTCGTCGCCGAGGACGAGGCCGGAGCGCGAGCCCTGCTGGGCACCTTCGCCCGCTCGGTGAGCAGCACCAACGCCACCACCACGGCGCTGGCCGCGGACACCTCGCTGCCCGGCGAGCGCGCCGGGACCGTCGACGAGGTCGAGTTCCGCTCCGCGCTGCGCTGGTCGGGGATCACCCTCGCCGACGGCACCTCGCTGGTCCTCGGCGCCCCCGGCACGCTGCGGGCCGCGCTCGCCGACCCGGGCGTCGTCAGCGAGGACGCCGTCCGGGCCCGCACCGACCAGGGACTGCGCGTCCTGGTCCTGGCCCGGGCGCGGAGCCCGCTGCGTGACGGCGGCGGCGACCACGGCGACCACGGCGACCACGGCGACCACGGCGACCACGGGGACCGACCCCGCCTGCCCCGCCCCCTGCACGCGGTGGCCCTCGTCGCGCTGGCCGACGAGCTGCGCGAGGGCGTCACCGAGGTCCTGACCGGGCTGGCCGCCGAGGGCGTCGCCGTGAAGATCATCTCCGGGGACGACCCGGACACCGTCGCCGCCCTCGCGCGCCGCGCCGGGCTCGACGCCCCCGCCATCCCCGGCCCCCGCCTCGCCGCCCTCGACGGGGACGGTTTCGACGAGACCGTCGACACCCACGGCGTGTTCGGCCGGGTCGCCCCCGAGCAGAAGGAACAGATCGTCGCCTCGCTGCGCCGCCGCGGCCACCAGGTCGCGATGGTCGGCGACGGCGTCAACGACGCCCGCGCCCTCAAGCGGGCCCAGGTCGGGGTGGCGATGCGCTCGGGCAGCGCGGTCACCCGCGACGTCGCCGACATCGTGCTGCTCGACGACTCCTTCACCACCCTCCCCCCGGCCCGCACCGAGGGCCGCCGCATCATCGCCGGCGTCAGCTCGTCGATGTACCTGTTCCTGTCCCGGGTCGCGACGCAGATGCTGGTCATCCTGACCGTGACCCTGCTCGGGCTCGGCTTCCCCTACACCCCCACCCAGGTCGGGCTGACCCTGTTCACGGTCGGGCTGCCGACGTTCTTCCTGACGATGTGGGCACGCCCGGAGCCTCCCGCCGAGGACCTGCTCGTGTCGCTGGCCCGCTTCGTCATCCCGGTCGGTGTGATCACCGCGGGCTTCGCCACCGCGATCTACGCGTTCCTGTACACGCGGATCCTCTCCGGTTTCACGGAGACCCCGGAGCCCCGCGCGATCACCCTGTTCGAGCAGTACACCGGGCTGACGTACGGGGTGGACGCCGACTTCGCCGAGGCGTCGGCCACGCTCGGCGCCCAGTCGGCGATGTCGGTGTTCGTGTCCGTCACCGCGATGGTGCTCATCCTGCTCCTGGAGCCGCCGCACCGGATCTTCACCGCCTGGCGGCCTGTCAGCAGCGACCGGCGCCCGACCTGGCTGGCACTGGGCCTGTTCGTCGCGTTCGTGGTCGTCCTCGTCGTGCCGGCGACACGGGAGTACTTCGGGCTGACGGCGCCCGATCCGCCGGTGGTGGGGTTCCCGGCGATCGGCCTGGTCCTCTGGTTCGTGACGCTGAGCCTGGCGCTGCGGTACCGGGTGATGGAACGCGTCCTCGGCCTGCGCACCCGGCCTTCCGTCGAGCCATGACGACCGCGGCCGACGTCGACGACCGGTTCGGCGAGCACCTCGGCGGTCCAGACGGTGGGGCGGAAGGGGTGGGACGGTTCCTCGTGGCGGTCGTGGGGGTGACCGGCTGACCGGGTGATCCGACCTGCGCCGATCCGGTGCTGTTTCGGTCCAGACCGTCCTCGGATGGCGATGATCTCGTGATCTGGACCACCATCGCCGGTGCCGTGTTCAGTCCGCGAGGCACGGCCGACTCTCCGTGATCGCCGGCGTGGCTTCCCCGGCCCGCGAGCACGGCCCCGGTGGTGGACGAGGAGGTCCCCGCCCATGTGGCACCTGCACTGGCAGGCCGACGCCGCGCGTCGGCCACGCACCGTCGAGCCGCCGCGTCCCCGCGCGGCCGGCGACTTGAGGTCCGGACGGGCCTCCTTCCCGCTCGTCTGGCGCGACACCCCGGCCGGCACGCTCGCCGGCGACGTCCCGGAGTCGGTCCGTGTCCGCGGGCGCTGAGGGCACCCGGGCCGACATCTGCCGGGCGGTCTCGCACGCGCTGGCCCCGTGCTCGCGGTGCGACGGCGGGGTGACGCTCTCGGGCTCGGCGGCGGCCGCGCTCGCCGAGCTCTTCCGGTCGCTGGCCCGCGAGGGGGACCACGGGAGCGAGGTGCCCGACGCCGCCGTCCGGGCCGCCCGGCGCCTGCTCGCGGACATCGAGCGCCCGGGCGACGCGGGAGCTCCCGAGCCCCGGGCACCCGCCGACCGGACCGGGCCGGTGCTCGCGTCCCGCTGAGCGTCACGGAGTGCGATCGGGGCCTCGCGGAGAGAAGTTGTCCGCCGGGCGGGAACATCCCCGGCTCACCGGGCCGTCAGAGGGCCGAACGCCCACCGCACCGGGCACCGAGCCATCCCTGGCACTCACCGAGAGCGAGCACCGACCATGAGCAACACCGCCGGCGAGAACTACTCCTTCGCCAACGGGTCCGTCTACGACGCCTCCGGTCAGGTGGTCGGCACGTACCACACCGACGCGTCCGGGAACATCGACTCGGTGTCGACCGACGAGGACCACAACGGCTACGTGGACACGGTCATCGCCGACACCGACCACAACGGCTCCTTCGAGTCCGCGGTGGTCGACACGAACGCCGACGGCTACGGGGAGACCGTGCTGGTCGACACCGACAACGACGGTGACTTCGACACCGCGGCCGTCGACACCAACGCCGACGGCACCTTCGAGACGACCTCCTACGACCCCGCCGGCTTCTGACCGACGCCATGTGAGCGGTTTCCCGCCCCATGACGCAGGAGACCGCTCACGGACGGCCCGGACCCGCACCCCCCGCGGGTCCGGGCCGTCGTCGTGCACGGGGTCGGGTCGAGGTCAGGTCGAGGAGAACGCGAACCCCGGGTAGCCGTCGGCGGCCAGCTGGTCGCAGTGCGCCCGGTAGTTCCCGACGCCGCCGATGTAGGCCATGAACACCCGCGGCTTGCCGGGCACGTTCGCGCCCATGTACCAGGAGTTCGCGCGCGGGTAGAGCGTGTACTCGCCGACCTCGCGGACGTGGTCGGTCCAGCCGCGTTCGGCGTCCTCGGTGGACTCGACGACGGTGTCGCCCCGCGCGTGCGCGTACGCCACGGCGTCGGCGACGAAGTCCACGTGCTGCTCGATCGACACCATCATGTTCGACAGCACCGAGGGGCTGCCCGGGCCGGTGATCATGTAGAGGTTCGGGAACCCGGCGACCTGGAGGCCGAGGTGCGACACGGGCCCGTCGGCCCACTTGTCGGCGAGCGGCCGGCCGCCGCGGCCTCGGACGTCGACGGCCAGCAGGGTGCCCGTCATGGCGTCGAACCCGGTCGCGAACACGATGTCGTCGACCTCGTACTCCCGCTCGCTCGTGCGCACGCCGTGCTCGGTGATCTCCGTCAGCGGGGTCTTCTTGAGGTCGACCAGGTGGACGGTCTCGCGGTTGAACGTCGCGTAGTACCCGCTGTCGAGGCAGGGGCGCTTGGTGCCGAACGGGTGGTCGCGCGGCGAGAGCGTCTCGGCGGTCTCCGGGTCGTGCACGACCTCGCGGATCTTCTCCCGGACGAACTCGGCCGCGGTCTCGTTCGCGTCGGCGTCGATGATGCTGTCGGTGTAGGAGGCCAGCAGCCCCACCAGGTTGCGGCCCCACACCGACTCGTACTTTGCGTGCCGCTCGTCCGGGTCGACCTCGAGGGCCGACTGCGTCGCCTCCGGCACGGGGACGCCGAAGCCCGACGTGCGGGCGGCCTCCCGGTGCTCGCGATAGGTCTTCTTGCGGTCGGCCTGCGCCTCGTCGGAGAGCGGCGCGTTGTTGGCCGGCATGCTGAAGTTCGCGGTGCGCTGGAACACGGTCAGGTCGCCGGCCTGCTCGGCGATGAGCGGGATCGCCTGGATGCCCGACGACCCGGTGCCGATCACGGCGACCCGCCGGCCGGTGAAGTCGACGGGGTCGTGCGGCCAGTGCGCGGTGTGGAAGGTCCGCCCGGCGAACGTCCCGACGCCGGGGATCTCGGGCAGCTTCGACGTCGACAGGCAGCCCGTGGCCATCACGAGCTGCTCGGCGTCCCAGCGCTCGCCCGCCTCCGTCGTCACCGTCCAGCGGCCGTCGTCGTCGCGGAAGTGCGCGGAGGCCACGCGGGTGTCGAGGCGGACGCCGTCGTGCAGGCCGAACCGGTCGGCGACGTGGTGGACGTAGCGCAGGATCTCCGGCTGCGTCGGGTACTTCTCGGTCCAGTCCCACTCCTGCTCGAGCTCCGGGGAGAACGAGTACGAGTACTCCATGCTCTCGACGTCGCACCGGGCGCCGGGGTAGCGGTTCCAGTACCACGTGCCGCCGATGTCGCCGCCGGCCTCGAGCACGACCGTCGTCAGGCCGAGCTCGCGGAACCGGTGGAGCATGTAGAGCCCGGCCAGGCCGGCGCCGACGACGAGGGCGTCGACGCGGCGGGTGCCGGACGCGGTGCCGGACGCGGTGCCGGCGGGCGCTCCGAGGGTGTCGGTCATCGTGGTCACCTCCGGGGTGATCGGGGCCGGGTCAGCGCGACGCGAGTGCCTTCGCGATCTCGTCGACGACGAAGTCCATCCCCACGGCGGCGCCGGGCAGCATGAGGAGCGTGAAGAAGCCGTGCATCTGCCCGGGCACGAGCAGCGTCGAGACGCCGGTGCCCGCCTCGGCGAGGCGGTCGGCGTAGGCCTGGCCCTCGTCGCGCAGCGGGTCGTGCTCGGCGAGCAGCACCGCCGCGGGCGGCAGGCCGCCGAGGTCGTCGGCGCGCAGGGGTGACGCGTCGGGCTCCCCCCGCAAGGACGGGTCCGGGGCGTAGTGGCCCCAGAACCAGATCATGGCGGCGCGGCTGACGATCAGCTGGTTGTCGGGGTCGACGTAGGACGGGCGGTCGACGTTCGCGTCGGTGACGGGATAGACGAGCACCTGGGCGGCGAGCGCCGGACCACCCGCGTCCCGCGCGCGGCGGGCCACGATCGCGGTGAGGTTGCCGCCCGCCGAGTCCCCCGCGACGACGATCGGGACGCGGGCGCCGGCGAGCGTCTCGACCTGCTCGTCCGCCCAGCGCAGCGCCGTCCACGCGTCCTCGACGGCCGTCGGGTAGCGGTGCTCGGGGGCGAGCCGGTAGTCGACCAGCACCACGACGCACCCGGTGCGCACGGCGAGCGTCCGGCCGAGGTGCTCGAACTCGTCGAGCGCCCCGATCACCCACCCGCCGCCGTGGTAGTAGACGACGACGCCGCGCGGGGTGCCCGCGGGCACGATCACCCGCACCGGCACCGGGGCGTCCGGGGGCTCCACGACCAGCTCGACGTCGGGCCCGGGCCCGTACATCTCGGCCAGCGCCGGACCGAGGCCGCGGGCCTGCTCCGGGGTCATGTCGCTGATCGGCGGCAGCCCGCTCTCCCCGAGCTGGGTCAGCAGCGCCGTGCTCGCCTCGTCGAGAGCCATGGACCCGCCTCGTCGCGTCGGCTACCAAACGACCGGTAGTTTAACGGCGCCGTGGTCGTGATCACAATGATCTCCGGGGACCGGACGGGCCCCACTCGGCCCGACCGGTGACCGCGTCCCGCCCGTCGGCGTGCCGCAGCGCGAAGGTCCCGTCGTCGGCGGCCGCGGGCGTGACGACGTCGCCGGCCACGACGGTGGCCCGGAACCGCGCCTCGAACGCCGTGAGCGTCGCGTCCGGGTGCCGTGCGGTGAGGAAGGTCAGCGCGTACGCGAGGTTGGCGGGGCCCTGGTTGACGCACGCGCGGCCGTACCCGACCGCGGCGGCGGCGTCGGGGTCGAGGTGGATCGGGTTCGGGTCGCGCAGCAGCAGCGCCATCAGCTTCATCTCGTCGGCGCGGACGGTGAGCGACGGGCCCTGGTGCGGGAGGTGCGGGAGGTGCTCCGGGGGCGTGCCCACGGACGGGGCCGGCGGCTCCGGCGACTCCGGCGGCGCCTCGACCCCCCGCCGGGGCAGGAGGAAGCCGTAGGTGGCCGTGAGCACCGGGACGCCGTCGCGCTGCACGTCGAGCACCATCTCGACCTCGTCGAACGTCCCCAGCACGCGGCCGTGGCGGCGCCGGACCGTCGTGATCCCGCCGTGCACCTCGTGCTCGGCGTCGAGCACCAGGGGACCCGCGAACCGCGCCCCGAACCGCCCCAGCAGCGGCCCGGCGTCGAGCGGGCAGCCGAAGCTCGCGAAGAGCTCCCCCAGCGTCGGGCCCATCCCCCGCTGCGGCGCCAGGAACGCCCAGATCGGGTGCGGTCCCGGCGCCCGGGGGGCGCGCACCGCGTCGTGCATCAGCAGGCTCTCGTAGCCCTCGACACGGCACGTGCCGCCGGGCAGGCGCCGACCCGCGAGCTCCTCCGGGGCGGGCGCCGTCACGCGCCGACCCGGGGCGCCTCGGTGACGCCGGCCGCCGCGAGCTCCTCGGCGATCCGCGCCCGCAGCTCCACCTTGCGGATCTTCGTCCCGGACATGGGCCATTGCTCGACGAACCGCACGTAGCGCGGCACGCGGAAGCTCGCGATCCGCCCGACGCAGTGCGCGATCAGCTCCTCGGCGGTCGCGCTCGCCCCCGGCGCGAGCTGCACGAACGCCGCCGGCACCTCGACGTAGCGCGCGTCGGGCGCGGCGACCACGGCGACCACGCCGACCGCGGGGTGCGTCAGCAGGTGGTTCTCGATCTCGGCGGCGGAGACGTTCTCCCCGCCGACCTTGAGCATGTCCTTGAGCCGCGTGCGGAACGTGACCCGCCGGTCGGCGTCGACGGTGACGACGTCGCCGGTGTGCACCCAGCCGTGCGCGTCGATCGTCGCCGCCGTGGCCTCCGGGTCGCGGAAGTAGCCGTCGAACGCCGTGGGGCCGCGGAAGAGGAGCTCGCCGGGCACGTCGGGCGGGAGGTCGGCGCCGGTCTCCGGGTCGACCACCCGCACGCTCATCCCCGGCATCGGGTGCCCGCCGGTGGTCAGCCGGGCCTCGAGCGGGTCGTCGAGACGGCCGAGCGCGAGGAACGCCGACGACTCCGTCATCGCGACGCACGACACGTGCACGGCCTGCGGCACCCGGTCGGCCATGGCGCGCAGCCGCTCGGGGACGCCGACCGCCATGACGAGCCGGATCGCCGACCAGTCCCGATGGGGCCGGTCGGGGCGGTCGAGCACCGGCATCCAGATCGTCTCGAACGCCGCGAGCGCCACCGTGACCCGCTCGGACTCGAGCAGCGCCGGCGTCGTCGCGGGGTCGAAGAAGCCGGGGTGGACGAACGTGGCGCGCGCGGTCAGGGCGCTCAGCGCGAACGTGATGCCGCCGCCGTGGAACAGCGGGATGGCGGTCCAGATGCGGTCGGCGGACGTCAGCGCCATCCGGTCCGCGATCCCGGCCGCGAGCCGCACGAGCGCCTCGTGCGAGAGCAGCGCGCCCTTCGGCGCGGCGGTGGTGCCGGAGGTGTAGACGAGCACGGCGGCGTCGCGGACGCGGGTGCCGGCCTGGGCGTCCGCAACCGGCGCGCGATCGTGGTCGCCACGGAGCTCCTCCAGCGTGACCACGGCCCGCAGCTCCGGCGCGGGACCGGCGTCCACGGCGCGCCGGGCGAGGTCGGCCAGGTCGGGGGCGCCCGGCGTGCTCGGCGGCGCCGTGACCACGACCGCGGCCCCGGAGTGCACGACGACGTGGCGCACCTCGCCGGGCCGGTAGCGGGCGTTGACGGGCACCGCGACCGCCCCCACCCGCGTCACGGCGAGCAGCAGCGCGACGAGGTCGGCCGAGGCCGGCAGGAGCAGCGCCACCCGGTCGCCCGGCGCGACGCCGAGCGCGAGCAGGGCGGCGGCGTGGCGCACGGAGCGGTCGGCCAGCCCGCCGACCGTGAGCCGCTCGCCGTCGGCGAAGACCAGCGCCTCCGCGTCGGGATCGGCGGCCGCGGACTCGTCGACGAGCTCGAACAGGGTGGTGACCCGGGGCCTCACGACCGGCTCCCCACCGCGTGCCCGTCGTGCACCACCGGCAGCGACGCCTGGGCCCGCGAGGCGATCGTCGACAGGTACTCCGGGTCACCCGCCACGCGCAGCCCCGGCAGCCGCCGCAGCAGCGTCCCGACGGCGATGCGGGTCTCGATCCGCGCGAGCTGCGCCCCGATGCAGGCGTGGATCCCCCGCCCGAACGCGACGTGCGTGGCCCGTTCGCGGGCGAGATCGACGGTGTCGGGGTGCGGGAAGCGCTCCGGGTCCCGGTTGGCGCCGGGGAGCAGCAGGTAGACGCGCTCGCCCGCGCGGATCGTGCGTCCGCGCAGCTCGTGGTCGGCGACGACCCAGCGCACCAGGACCTTGATCGGCCCCACCAGCCGCAGGGACTCCTCGACGGCGGGGTTGACCAGCGCCGGGTCGCCGCGGACGCGGTCGCGCAGCCCGGGGTCGGCGGTGAGCAGGCGGATCGCGTTGGCGATCGCGTTCGTCGTGGTCTCGTGCCCGGCGAACAGCAGCAGCGCGCACATGCCGACGAGCTCGTCGTCGGAGAGCCCGTCCTGGTCGGTGCCACCGGAGGGCGTGTCCCCCGCGATCATCGCCGAGAGCATGTCGCCCCCGGGCTCGCGGCGGCGGAGGGCGACCAGCTCGCGGAAGTAGGCCGCCATCTCCTCGAGCCCGCGCAGCGCCCGGGCGTGGCGGTCGGGGCGGGCGTCGCCGCCGGCGCCGAAGGCCACGAGCGCGAGCTCGTCGGACCACTCCCGGAACCGGTCGCGATCGGCGGGCGGGGCGCCCAGCATCTCGGCGATGACGATCGCGGGCAGCGGGTAGGCGACGCCGGCCACCAGATCGGTGCCCTGCTCGGCGAGGAACCTGTCGACGAGCTCGTCGACCAGCGCCTGGATGCGCTCCTCCATCGCCGCGATCTGCTGCTGCTTGAAGGCCGCCCCGGCCAGGCGCCGCAGCCGGGTGTGCGCGGGCGGGTCGGTGACGACCATCCACTCGCTGATCAGCCCGAGGACGCGCTGGGACGGGTCGTCGGAGGGTGTCGCCGTGCGGCCCGAGATCAGCGGTCGCACCCGGTCCGACGAGAGCGCCGGGTTGCGGAAGGCGGCGACGACGTCGTCGTAGCGCGTCACGAGCCAGGCGCGGTGGGCCGGGCTCCAGTGCACGGGGTCGTGGGTGCGCAGCACCGCCGCCGCCGCGTCCGGGTCCGCGATCGCCGCCGGGGCCAGCAGGTCGTCGGGGAGATCGGTCACGGGTCACCTCCGACGGTGAGGGGCGCGAGTCCGGGCCGCAGGACGCCGGTGACGAGCTCGAGGTGGCGGTCGACGACGTCGTCGGGCAGCCCACCGAGGTCGGCGAAGCAGAAGACGTCGGTGACGGGGACGCCGCTCAGCTCGTCCAGCTGGGCCCGGACCGCGGCCACCGCGTCCTCACCGGTGAGGACGCGCAGCCGCGGGAACGTGGTGTCGCCCTTGCTGGCTGCCTCGTCGTCGTTGCCCCGGTAGGACTCCCGGTTGCGGCGGGCCGCGGTGCGCACCTCGGCCTTCGCCGCGTCCGGGTCGTCGGCGAGCAGCAGGTTGACGAGCCCGCCGAGGCGACCCCGCGCGGCCGGCCACCCGCCGGCGGCGAGGCCCTCGGCGTACGGGGCGAGCAGCGCGGGGTCGAGCCAGAGCAGCCCGGCCCCGACGCGTCCGGCGAGCCGCGCCCCGCGGGGTCCGCGGGCACCGACCCACGTCGGCAGCGGGTCCTGCACGGGCGCCGGGGTGACGGTGCCGTCGGCCCACAGCGCGGGCAGGCGGCGCAGCTGGTCCTCCAGGATCGCGTAGCGCTCCCGGTGCTCGACGCCGGCCCGGGCGAGCTCCTCGGCCCGCCAGCCCGCGCCGACCCCGAGCTCGAGGCGCCCGCCGGAGACCAGGTCGACCACCGCGGCCTGCTCCGCGAGCGTCTCGGCGGGCAGCATCGGCCCGATCACGACCGCCGTGCCGACGCGCAGCGTGCGGGTGCGGGCGGCGATCGCGGCGGCGGCCGTCAGCGGGGCGGGCAGGTAGCCGTCGGCGAACCCGTGGTGCTCGGTGACCCACGCGGCCTCGAGCCCGCGCGCCTCCGCGGCGGCGACGCGGTCGAGGGTGCGCGCGTAGACGTCGGCGCCGCGGGAGCCCGGCGGGAGGCGCAGGTCGAGGTAGAGCCCGACCCTCGGGTGCCGGCTGCTGCTCATGCCCGGGCCCCGGCCGACGTCAGCGCCCTCGCGAGGCCGAGGCGGTCGCGGACGACCTGCCCCGTCACGACGCGGCCGCCGGTGACGGTGACCAGCGCGACGGCGTGCAGCGTCGCGGGCGCGCCGACGTGCTCGTCGCACCCGTCCAGCCCGCCGCGGAACCGGCCGCGCACGGTCACGTGGAGCGCCGCCCGGTCGCCCGCGGTGAACAGGTCGTCGACCACGACCTCGTCGGCGTCGACGAGGTCGCCGGGTGCACGCCCGTCGTCCATGACGACGTCGTTCACGGCGGGGGCGCCCTGGGCGGCCCAGGCGGCCGCGACCGCCTCGACACCGCCGTCGGGCTCCCGCGCCTCGGTGTCCCACGGCGCGAGCGCGGGCGGCGGCACCGCGTCGGGGACGCCGTCGGCGAGCTGGCGGCGGCGGGCGAGGTAGTCCTGCTCGACGCGGTTGGCGGTGAGGCGGGTGCCGTTCCAGACGTAGAGGCCGATGCCGCGCCAGGCGGCCAGGGCACCGTCGTGTCGCACCGAGGCGCCGTGCTCGGAGAAGAGGAGGGCGAGGCGCTCGCCGTTGGTGACGACGTCGTGGACGGTGAGCCCGAGGCCCGGGAACTGGTCGAGCTGGCGCCGCGTCGCGGGCTTGTAGGCCTCGTCGCGGCCGGCGACCTCGTGCGGTCCCATGACCAGGACGTAGTCGGGTTCCATGATCTCGTCGCAGACGGCGAGGTCGTGGGAGTTCGTGTAGTCGACGACGTAGCGGCGCATGAGCGCGACGAAGGGCTCCACTAGCGCCCCTCGAACCGGGGCGGGCGCTTCTCGGCGAACGCCGCGATCCCCTCGGCGGTGTCAGCGGTGTCCTGCAGCATCGTCACCGCCTCGAGCGAGTAGCCCGTCTCGCCGCGGTCGACGCCGCGGTTGATCATCTGCTTGCCGACCCGGACGGCCAGGGGCGCCGCGCGGGCGATGCGCTCGCCCAGCGCCATGGCCTCGTCGAGCAGGGCGTCGTGCGCCACCACCTTCTGCACGAGCCCGACGCGCTCGGCCGTCGCGGCGTCGAGGCGCTCGCCGGCGAGCACCATCCACTTCGTCCAGTGCCGGCCCATGACGGCCGGGCCGCGCAGCACCCCGAACCCGGGGACCAGGCCGATCGCGCTCTCGGGCATCGCGAAGGCCGCCCGTTCCGAGGCGATCACGAGGTCGCACGCGAGCGCCAGCTCGCAGCCGCCGCCGAAGGCGTAGCCGTTGACCGCGGCGATCACCGGCAGCGGGGACTCCTCGAGCGCGGCGAACGTGCGCAGGCACTCGGCCTGGAACGCGCGCTTCGCCGCGGTGCCGTCGAGCTCGCCGAAGCCGGCGATGTCGCCGCCCGCCGAGAACGCCTTCTCCCCCGCGCCGGTCAGCACCACCGCGCGGACCGTCCCGCCGGCCTCGAGCCGGGCGAGCGCGTCGCGCATCTGGGGCCAGAACGCCGCGGTGAGCGCGTTGAGCTTCTCCGGCCGGTCGAGGTGGATCACGGCGACCGGGCCGTCGTCCTTGACGGTGATCTCGGTGTACTCGCTCACCCCTGCGCCCCCGTCCGGTGCGGCCGCTCGCCCCAGGCGATCTCGATGCTGGTGGCGATCACGTGGCGGGTCGCCGCGGGGGCGATGACGTCGTCGAGCGAGAGGTGCGCCGCCGCCTCCCACGGCTCGGACTCGGCGACCCACTCGGCGGTGAGCTCGGCGGAGCGCGCGTCGCGGGCCTCCGGGCCGTCCTCCTCGAGCAGCCGGTCCAGGGCCCGGCGGTGCACCGTGCGGATGCCGGTCTCCGGGGCCATGAACCCCATCTCGGCGGTCGGCCAGGCGTAGAGGAAGTCGGGCCGGGTCGGGCGCCCGCCCATCGCGAAGTGCCCGCCGCCGTAGGCCTTGCGCAGCACCACGCCGACCCGGGGCACCGCGGCGCGGGCGATGCGCGCGACCGTGCGCTCGTAGGCGTGCAGGATGCCGGCGCGCTCCGCCTGGCTGCCGATCATCAGGCCGGGCACGTCGTGGAGGAACACCAGGGGCAGGCCGAAGGTGTCGCAGAGGTCGACGAAGTCGTGCTCCTTGGCCAGCGACTCCGGGTCGAGCGCGCCGGCGCGGACCAGGGGCTGGTTGGCGACGATCCCGACCGGCGCGCCCTCGAGGCGGGCGAGCGCGCAGAGCAGGCTCGGGCCCCACCCGTCCGCCCACGGCAGCACCGAGTCCGCGTCGGCGACGGCCGCGAGCACGTCGCGCATGTCGTAGCCCGCGCGGGCGCCGGTGGGGACGATGTCGGTGGGATCGGTGCGGGCGGGGGCGACGGGTGCGCTCACCGGCGCCGGGAGCGCCGCGTTCGAGGGCAGGTAGGACAGGAACGCGCCGAGCGCGTCGAGGGCGTCGGACTCGGTGTCGACGACGAGGTGCGCGTTGCCGGCGGCCGTCGCGGCCTCCGGACCGCCCAGCTCCTCGTCGGTGAGCCGCTCGCCGATCGCGGGCTCGACGACCGACGGCCCGGACAGCGCGACCGAGGATCCGCGTGTCATCACGACGTAGTGGGCGGTCGCGGCGTGCAGGGCGGAGTCGCCGTAGCTCGGGCCGAGCACGGCCGCCGCGCGAGGCACGGCCGGGCTGCCGTCGGTGGCGCCGAGGAAGCTCGTGAAGTCCAGCGGCAGGCCCGAGAAGCGCCAGCCCATGACGTCGGGCATCCGCCCGCCGTCGGCGTCGCAGAGCAGCACGAGCGGGAAGCCGCCGCGCTGGGCGTGCTCGATCAGCCGGCCCTGCTTGCGCATGCTGATCGGCGCGGTCGTGCCGGCAACCGCGGTCGCGTCGATGCCGATGACCCCGACGCGCCGCCCGTCGAGCGTCCCGAACCCCGTCACGACCGCGTCGCCGGGCACCGGCTTCTCGCGCCGGATCTCCGGCTCGGCCAGCGCGCCGATCTCGAACCAGGTGCCGGGGTCGACGAGCGCCGCGACCCGCTCGCGCACCGGCATCCGCCCGGACGCGCGGTGCTTCGCGATCGCCGCCTCGCCGCCCATCGCCTCGGCGGCGGCGCGGCGGCGGTCGAGCTCGGTGAGGGCCTCGTCCCTGCCCGCGCGGGGGGCATCGTCGGTCCAGGGGGCATCGTCGGTCGCGGGCGGCTCATGGCCTCCTGCGTGCTCGACCGGCACGGTGCCTCCCGCATGACGTGACGTGGCTCTCGCGGCGACGGTAATCTACCATCCGGCCGTTTGGTAGATGAGCTCTGCAGGGAGGTCGCGATGGAGGGACCCGTGCTCGTCGCCAACCGGGGCGAGATCGCCGTCCGCATCGTGCGGGCCTGCCGCGAGCGGGGTCTGCGCGCGGTCGCGATCTACACCGACGCCGACGCCGGGTCGCTCGTCACACGGCGCGCCGACGAGACCGTCCGGGTCGGTTCCTACCTCGACGTCGACGCGGTCGTCGGGGCGGCGACGGCGTGCGGGGCGGCGGCCGTGCACCCGGGGTACGGCCTGCTCGCGGAGGACGCCGGCTTCGCGCGGGCGGTCGTCGACGCGGGCCTCGTGTTCGTCGGTCCGCCCGCCGACGTCGTGGCCGCGATGGGCGACAAGATGCGGGCGCGGGCGCTCGCCCGGGAGAGCGGCGTGCCGGTGCTGGACGGCACCGACGGCCCGGTGGACCTGGACGCCGCCCGCGTCGCGGCCGAGCGGATCGGGTTCCCGCTGCTGGTCAAGGCCGCGCACGGCGGGGGCGGGCGGGGCATGCGGGTCGTCACGGGCGCCGCCGGGCTCGCCGACGCGCTGGCCGCCGCCGGGCGGGAGGCCGCCGCCGCGTTCGGCCGGGGCGAGGTGTTCCTCGAACGCCACGTGGCCCGGGCGCGCCACGTCGAGGTGCAGGTGCTGGCCGACCACCACGGCGCGGTGGCCGTGCTCGGCGACCGCGACTGCACCGTGCAGCGGCGCCACCAGAAGCTGCTCGAGGAGGCGCCGGCGCCCGACCTGCCCTCCGCCGTCCGGTCGGAGCTGCACGAGGCGTCCCGGCGGCTCGCCGCGGCCGTCGGCTACCGCGGTGCGGGCACCGTCGAGTTCCTGCTCGACCGGGACACCGGCGCCGTGTCGTTCCTCGAGATGAACACGCGCCTGCAGGTCGAGCACGGCGTGACCGAGATGGTCACGGGCGTCGACCTCGTCGTCGCGCAGCTGCGCCTCGCGGCCGGGGAGGCGCTGTCCTCCGTCGTCGACGGCGTCGAGGTCCGGGGCCACGCCGTCCAGGCCCGGATCGCGGCCGAGGACCCGGGGCAGGGCTTCCGGCCCGCGCCCGGGCACGTCACGGCGCTCACGGTGCCGAGCGGCCCCTGGGTGCGCGCCGACCTCGGTGTGGAGGCCGGCGACACCGTGCCCGGCGCCTACGACTCCCTGCTCGGCAAGGTCCTCGCCTGGGGCCCCGACCGCGCGACGGCCACGGCGCGCCTCGCCGCGGCGCTCGACGAGCTCGCCGTCGACGGCGTGCCGACGACGGCGTCCTACCTGCGCACGGTCCTCGACCGTCCCGCGTACCGCGCGATGGCCCACGACACCGGCAGCGTCGAGCGCGACTGGCCGCCGACCCCGACGGTGGCCCCCACCGCAGCGCCGGCGGCGGCCGCGGCCGAGCGCGCCGTCCGGCTGACCACCGACCGCGGCCCCCTCACGCTGCGGGTCCCGCGGCACCGGGCGGACGGTGCGCGCCGGACCGAGGCGGCCGGGGAGGCGCCGGACGAGAGGACGGCGACCCCCGGCTCCCCGGGCACCGGCGACCCGGTCGCCCCGATGGACGCGACGGTGGTGGACGTCCCGGTGCACGCGGGCGAGGACGTCGCCGCCGGGGCGGTGCTCGTCGTGCTCGAGGCGATGAAGATGGAGCTCCCGGTGCGGGCGGCGCAGGCGGGACGCGTCGACGCCGTCCACGTCGGCCCGGGCGACCGTGTCACGGCCGGGAGCGCGCTGGTCGTCCTGGCGTGACCGGGATGATCAACGGGGACTTCGTGCGCCTAGAAGCAGCGAACGCCACGTTCGCTGCATTCCGGCAGGCGCGCCCCGCTACGCGCTGACGGTCGCGCCGCGGGCGGCGAGGGCGTCGGCGGTCGCGACGCCGTGCACGGCCATCGCGGCGAGCTGGGCCCCGATCTCCTCGGGGGTCGAGGGGCCGTCGGCGCGGAACCAGCGATAGACCCAGTTCGTCGAGCCGAGGATCGACAGGCCCGCGACGCGCGGGTCGACGTCGGCGCGCGTGAGGCCCGCGCGCTGGGCCTCGGCGACGAGGTCCCGGAAGACGCCCTGGTAGGCGTGACCCGAGCCGAGGATCTCCTCGCGCCGGGCAGTGGGCAGGGACTCGAGCTCGTGGAGGAACACCGCGGTGGGCACGAGGTTGCGGCAGGCGTGCTCCACGTGGGCGCGGATGGTGCGCTCGAGGCGGTCCAAGGGATCGCCGGGGCTCTGGGAGGCCGACGACACCACGGCGAAGCCCTCGCGGTGGACCTCGCTGATCACCTCGAAGAGCAGGTCCTCCTTGGACTGGATGTAGTAGTACAGGCTGCCCTTGAGCATGCCGAGGCGGTCGGCGATGTCCTGGAGGGAGGCACCGTCGTAGCCCTTCTCGTAGAACATCTGGGTGGCGACCTCGAGCAGCTGCGCCCAGCGTTCCTCGCGGGGTTTGCGCTCCCCGGCGGCCCGGCGCTCGCTGCGCCCCGCAGGCCGGCGGTCCTGTGCCATGTGCTCTGCTCCTGTGGTCGAGGCGCTCGTGACGGCGCCCCGGTGCGCCCCGACCACCATACGGTCGGTAGGTGTCGGCCGCGCGGGTCACCCCGCCGTCAGGTGACGGCGCGAGACGCGCGGGGCCTCGGTGATCCCCCGCGCGGCGAGGTCGGCGGCGATCCGCTCGCGCAGCACCCCCTTCTGGACCTTCGTGCCGGACATCGGCCACGCGTCGACGAACTCCACCCAGCGCGGGGCCTTGAACGTGGCGAGCGCCGCCAGGCAGTGGTCGACGAGCTCGCGTCCGAGGGCCTCGCGGTCGGCGTCCCGGAAGGCCGGCGTCAGCTCCACGAACGCCGCGGCCACCTCGCCGAGCCGGGCGTCCGGCGCGGCGACCACCGCCACGACGCCCACCGCCGGGTGCTCCGCCAGCCGGCCCTCGACCTCGGCGGCCGCGACGTTCTCCCCGCCGACCTTGAGCATGTCCTTGAGCCTGCTCACGAACGTGAACCGGCCCGCGGCGTCGCGGCGCACCAGGTCGCCGGTGTGGAACCAGCCCTCGGCGTCGATCCGCTCCGCCGTGGTCTCCGGGTCACCGTGGTAGTACGCCATGCGCGACACCCCGCGGTGCAGGAACTCCCCGATCTCGCCGGGCCCGCACTCCCGCCCGGTCTCCGGGTCGCGGACGGTCGCCTCCATGTCCCGCAGCGGCACCCCGCTCGTGCCGGCGCGGGCCTCCGGCGGGTCGTCGACCGACCCGACGCAGCAGAAGCCCGCCGCCTCGGTGCCGCCCAGGCAGGAGATCTGCGTCGACCCGGGCATCCGCGCCTGCATCGCCGCCATCCGCTCGGCGGGCCCGACGTTGATGACCGTGCGGAGGTCGGGGACGAGCGCCGGGTCGTAGGCGGGATGGTCCAGGACGGGCAGCCAGATCGTGTCGAACGCGGGGAACGCCACGCTCGCGCGCTCCTCGACCAGCTGGCGCCACGCGACGTCGGGGGTGAACGCCCCGACGTGCACGAGCGTGCAGCACGCGGCGAGCGAGCCCGTGAGCAGGTCGATCCCGCCGCAGTGGTGCAGGGGCAGCGGGGTCCAGAACCGGTCGTCGGGCGTGAGCCGCAGCCGCTCGACGAGGTTCTCGCCCAGCGCGGCGTAGGCCCCGTGGGTGTGCACGCAGCCGCGCGGGCGCGACGTCGTGCCCGAGGTGTAGAGCAGGATCATCGGGTCGTCGGGCGCCACCGCGACGGCCGGCGCGTCTCCCGGGTCGCCCGCCACCTCCTCCGGTGTCACCGCCCCCGGCCCCGCGAGGGAGAGCAGCTCCGGCGACGCCACGACCGCCGCGGGGTCGGCGTCGCCGCGCAGCCAGGCGGTCTCGTCCGGGGTGCCGCGGGGGTTCAGCGGCGTCGGGATCGCCCCGAGCATCGACGCGCCCACGATGCCGGCGACGGCGTCGAGCCCGCTCGGGAGGACGAGCAGGACCCGGTCGCCCGGGCGCACCCCGCGCGCGTGCAGCCCGGCCGCCCACGACCGCGCGGCGGCCCGCACCGCGGGCCAGCTCGCCCGCTCGCCGGGGAACGCGACCTCGCGCGACGGCGACCGGGCCACCGCGTCGTCGAGCAGTCCGGGCAGGGTGCGGAGCACCCTCACGCCGACACCTCCTGCCCCGGCATCGTCACCGTGCCGCCGAGGGCCTCGACCAGCGTGATCGGGTCGAAGTACTCGGCGAACCACGTGATCGCGCCGCCGCGCACCTGGAAGCGCGAGATGTAGGTGTTCCGGTACGGGCGGTCGGTGGCGAGGATGCGGGCGTCGCTCGCGTACTGCGCCACGATCGATCCCGGGTCGTCGGCGACGGCGTCGATCCGGTACTCGTGGAAGCGCAGCGGAGTGATCATCTCCGGCATCGCGGCGAAGAACCCCGTCACACCCTCCTTGCCCTCCACCCGCCGGGGGAACCCGGGCGGGGCGTAGGGCAGGTCCATGACGACCTCGGGGGCGAACGTGTCCGCGAGCGCGTCGAGGTCGAGGGCGCCCACAGCGTCGAGGTACGCGCGCACGACCTCCTCGGCGTCGGTGGAGCTCATGCCTCGAACCCCTCCATCTCCGGAGCGGTCAGGGGCGAGATCACGCGGCTGGCGATCTTCCAGCCGTCCGCCGTGCGCCGGTAGGTGTCGACGTTGAGCGCGGCCGCCTTGATCGACGCGCCGGTCGTGGTCTTCCCCTCGGCCAGGACGTAGTTCGTGCCGTGCGCGTGGTCGTCGTCGTCGAACTCGACGACGTGGTTGGTCATGATGTGGAACTGCTCGGACATCGAGCCGGCGTCGCGCTCGAAGAACGCCAGCACCTGCTCGCGGCCCTCGTAGCGGTCGAGCCCGACGCCCGTCGCGTCCCAGACGGCGTCGTCGGCGTAGGCGGAGAGGGCTTCCTTCGGGTCGAAGCGGTCGAGGCCCCGGGCGTAGAGGTACGTGGCCTGGATGATCTCGGCGCGGTCGTTCGCATCAGGCATGTCAGGTCCGTCCCTCAGTCGTAGATGATCACGCCGCGCACGTTCTTGCCGTCGTGCATGTCGCGGAACGCCTGGTTGATGTCGTCGAGCGAGTACGTGCGGGTGATCAGCTCGTCGAGCTTCAGCTCGCCGCGCAGGTAGAGGTCGGCGAGCAGCGGCACGTCGGTGCGGCTGGTCGTCGTGCCGTAGAGCGAGCCCTGCAGCCGCTTGCCGGACATGGCGAACGTGAACAGGTCGAACGGCACGTCGCGCTGCAGCACGGGGGCGGCGCCGGTGAGCACCATCGTGCCGCCGCGGCGGGTCATCTCCTGGGCCGGGTTCATGAGGTCGCCGGTCACGACGCCGACCGTGATGATCACGCGGTCGGCGCCCTGGCCGTTGGTCAGGCCCTCGACGATCTGGCCGGCCTCCTCGTAGTCCTTGGCGACGTGCGTCGCGCCGAACTCGACGGCCTTCTCGCGCTTGAACGGCGCCGGGTCGACGGCGACGACGTTGCGCGCGCCCTTGTGCCGCGCGCCCTGCAGCGCGTTCATCCCGACCCCGCCGGTGCCGACCACCACGACGGTGTCGCCGAGCTGGATCTCCGCGGCGTACACCGACGAGCCCCAGCCGGTCGGCACCCCGCAGCCGATGAGGGCGGCCTTGTCCAGCGGCATGTCCTCGGAGATTCCGATCACCGCGTCCAGTGGCGCGACGACGTAGGGCGCGAACGTCCCGAGGTAGGACATGCACCCGACGCCGTGGCCCTGCGCGTGCACGCGGTGCGTGCCGTCGGGAGCGACGCCGGCGAGCACGCCCGCGCCCAGCTCGCACATGTTCGACTTGCCCTGCACGCACATCCGGCAGCGCCCGCACGACGGCAGGAACGACAGGACGACGTGGTCGCCGGGCTTGACCGCCGTGACGCCGGGACCGATCTCCTCGACCACGCCGGCGCCCTCGTGGCCGCCGAGCACCGGCGACCAGGGCAGCGGGATGTCGCCGGTGTCCAGGTGGTCGTCGGAGTGGCACACGCCCGACGCGGCGAGCTTGATCAGCGCCTCGTTCGCCTTCGGCGGGTCGAGCTCGATCTCCTCGACGCTCCACCCCGATCGCGTGCCGGGCTCCCAGAGCAGGGCTCCTCGTGTCTTCACGTGCTCTCCACCAATCGTTCGTCAGGTACGCGGGCGTGTCGGGCCGGTCGGTGTCGGGCGTGGTTACTTGACGGCGGCTCCGGCGTCGACGGGCAGCGTCGCGCCGGTGATGTAGCGGGCCTCGTCGGAGAGCAGGAAGAGCACCGCGTTCGAGACGTCGACCGACTCGATCCACGGGATCTCGAGCGCGTTGAGCGAGGTGAAGCCCGGGATCGCCTTCTCCTGCGTGGGCTCCGGGTCGCCCGGGGCGAACATGCCCCAGGTACCCGGGTTCTGGATCATGTGCGTGTCGACGTTCGTCGGGTGCACCGTGTTGACGCGGATCCGGTACGGCGCCAGCTCGTTGGCGAGGTTGCGCATCAGCCCGACCACGCCGTGCTTGGCCGAGACGTAGTGGCCGACCTGCTGGATGCCCTTGAACCCGCCGATGGAGCTGGTGAAGACCATCGCGCCGCCGTCGTCCATCATCCGGGGGATGGCCGCCTTCGCGGTGCGCCAGACGCCGGTGAGGTTGACGTCGAGCATGTCCTGCCACGTCGCGTCGTCGAGCTCCCAGGCGCGCCCGTAGCTCGCGATCCCGGCGTTGGCGACGACGCCGTCGAGCCGACCGAGCTCGGCGATCCCGTCGGCCACGGCGTCGTCGAGCGCGGCCTGGTCGCGGACGTCGGCGACGCGCGCGACCACCCGCCGGTCGAGCTTCTCGACCTCGACCACGGTCTGGTCGAGGTCCTCGCGGGTGGCGGGCGGGTACTTGCCGACGACGGTGTCGATTCCCGCGCAGAGGTCGACCGCGATGACGTCGGCCCCCTCCCGCGCGAGGCGCACCGCGTGGCTGCGGCCCTGCCCACGAGCGGCCCCGGTGACGAGGACGACCTTGCCCTCCATGCGTCCGGCCACGGTGTGTGCTCCTTAGACCGAGCGCCCCTGCTCGCCCCAGTACGGGGCGCGCAGGTCGCGCTTGAGGATCTTGCCGGTGGGCGCCTTCGGCAGGGCGTCGACGAACTCCACCGAGCGCGGCTTCTGGTACGACGCGAGGTGGGCCCGCGCGGTCTCGACGATGTCGGCCTCGGTCGCGGTCGTGTCCGGCTTGAGCACGACGAACGCCTTGACGCTCTCGCCCCACTCCTCGTCGGGCACGCCGATCACGGCGCACTCGAGCACGGCGGGGTGGTGGTTGACGGCCTCCTCGACCTGGACCGAGTAGATGTTCTCGCCGCCCGAGATGATCATGTCCTTGGCGCGGTCGACGATGAACACGTAGCGGTCGGCGTCCCAGGTCGCGAGGTCCCCGGTCCACATCCAGCCGTCGCGCAGCGTGTCCGCGGTGAGGTCGGGCCGGTTCCAGTAGCCCGCCATGTTGGCCTCGGAGCGGATGACGATCTGCCCGACCGTGCTCCCGTCGGTCGGCACCGGGTGGCCGTCGACGTCGACGATCCGCACCGACGTCACGAATCCCTCGCGCCCGCACGACTGCAGCCGCTCGGGGTGCACGCCGTTGACCGCCGCGTGGTGGTCCTCCTGGGACAGGAAGCACATGGTCGTGCCCTCGGTCTGCCCGTAGCCCTGGATGAGCGTGCACGGGAAGGCCTGCAGCGCGTTCTTCACCACCGCCGAGGGCATCGGCCCGCCGCCGTACTGGATGTTGCGCAGGCTGGCGATGTCGTACGAGCCGAAGCCCGGGACCGCCATCATCCAGTTGAGCATCGTGGTGATCCCGAGGAACGCCGAGACGCGCTCCGCCTCGATGATCTCCAGCGACCGCTTGGCCTCGAAGTTCATCAGCACGAGCGGGCAGCCGTGGCGCATGTAGTTCATCGAGAGCACCACCGGGATGTGGTACATCTGCCCGGTCAGCATGTAGACGTCGGTCGGCACGATGCGCTCGGCGACGGTCTGGTTGAGCATCCCGAACGACGCGCTGCGGTGCGTGTGCAGCGCGCCCTTCGACGCCCCGGTCGTGCCGCCCGTGTAGAGGATGAAGAACGGGTCGTCGTCGCCGACGCTCGCGCTGTCGGCGGGCTCGGCGTCCGACGCGGCGGCCAGCAGGTCCTCGTAGCTGCCGTCGCCGCCCTCGCCGTACGAGAGCCAGTGGTCGACGTCGACCCGGCCCGCCAGCTCGCGCCCGAGCTCGGCCCACTCCCCCGCGACGACGATCGCGCGCGGCGCGCCGTCGGCGACGATGCGCGCCAGCTCGCCGACCCCGAGCCGCCAGTTCAGCGGCTGCACGACGAGGCCCGCCCGCCCGGCGGCGTAGTAGATCTCCTGGAACTCGGTGGAGTTCTTGGCCAGCACGGCGACGCGGTCGCCGCGCTGCAGCGTGAGGCCGTCCGGGCGCGACCCGCGAAGCCCGTTGGCGAGCCGGCGCACGCGCTCGTCGAGCTCGGCCCAGCTCGTGCGCCGCTCGGTGGTGGTGTCGACGACGGCGTCCCCGCGCGGGGTGAGGGCCGCCCACTTCTCGGGGATGCGACCGATGTTGACCATGGTCAGTAGGGGAGGTCGAGGTAGACGTAGCGGTCGGCGATGAGCCAGGTGCCGTTCTGCGCGACGAGCTGGTCGCGGTACCAGCCGCTGGAGAGCACGCGCACCGCGCCGTCCTCGATCGAGAGCAGCGTCAGGTTGGTGACGGCGACGGCCTCGTCGTCGCTCTCCTTCTCGAACCACAGGTTGGAGAGGTTGTGACGCCGTTGGTCGGTCTGGGCGGCCATCGAGTCGGCGTGCAGCTTGCGGATGGCGTCGCGCCCCTCGAACGGCCCGATCAGCTGGCCGTCGCGGCCGATCCGCAGGCTCATCCGGGCGTCTTCGGTGAAGCAGGACGCGATGAGGTCGGGATCGGCCTCGTCGTAGCCCCAGGAGGCCTTGCCGAGGAGGTTCTCGATGTGGGGGCGGACGGGCACGGGGTCCTCCTAGCTGGGGGTGAACTCGAGGAGCAGCTGACCGGGGGCCCGGGTGAACACCCCGGTCTCGGGCGGCGCCTCGCCGCCCGCGAAGCGGATGTCGGCCATGGCGTCGAGGAGGTCGTTCACGCCGACCTCGATCTCGAACAGCGAGAGCAGCGCGCCGACGCAGAAGTGGCGTCCCAGGCAGAACGCGAGGTGGTCGGCGGCGGCGGAGAAGGCGCGCGAGTGGTCGAGGTCGGCGCGCAGGACGTCGAAGGAGTCGGGCCGGTCGAACCGACGCTCGTCGCGGTTGGCCGCGCCGATGAGGCAGGTGACCGTGCGCCCGGCCTCGACGATCCCGCCGGAGAGCTCCACGTCCTCGGACGGCTGCCGCATGATCATGTGGACGGGCGGCGACCACCGCAGCGTCTCGGCGAAGGCGGCGGGGATGAGGGTGCGGTCCTGTCTGACCGCTGCGAGCTGCTCCGGGTGCGCGACGAGGTCGGCCATCAGGCTCGTGATCGCCTTGTCCGTGGTCTCGCCGCCGGCGGTCAGCAGCAGGCTGCAGAACGCCTTGATCTCCTCGTCGGTCATCGACTCGCCGTCGATCTCGGCGGCGCAGAGCGTCGAGAGGAGGTCGTCACCCGGGTTCTCGCGGCGCTCCCGGATGCGCGGGATCATGTAGGCCTCGAACTCGGCCTTCGTGCGCAGGCCCTCGGCCATCACGGCCTCGTCGCCCGCGAGGTTCCCGAGGAACCCCATGATCGACGTGTACCAGCCGTGGAAGCGGTCGTGGTCCTCGCGCGGCAGCCCGAGCATGTCGACGATGACGTTGATCGGGAACCGCGTCGCGTAGGCGTCGACCAGGTCCACCTGCCCGTCGGCCCGGAACGCGTCGATCAGCTCGCGGGAGTTGCGCCGGATCGTCGGTCCGAAGTGCTCCTGCAGCGCCTTGCCGCGGAACGCCGGCGCCACCAGGGCGCGGTGCGTGGAGTGCTCGCGGCCCTCCATCTGCAGGATCGTGCGCCCGTGCACCGGCTCGAGCTGCCAGGCGTAGTTCTCGCTCGTGAACACCGGGTCCTTGAACGCCCGCTGCACGTCGTCGTAGCGACTGATCACGTACGTCTGCATGGCCTCGTGCCACACCAGCGGGAACTCGTCGCGCAGCAGCCGGTAGGCGCTGTACGGGTCGCGGGCGAACTCCGGCGACAGGATGTCCGGCGGCTCCAGCGTGGCCGTCATGGGTCCCCCGACCTGGGCAGACGTCGATGTCGGTGTACCTACCGATCGTTTGGTACGCGGCGAGACTAGCATCACACCCGGGTGGGTCAAGGCGCTCGGCGACTCGGAGATCACCAGCGCACGAGGCACCTCGGCGGGCCGCTCGGGGTGCTTTTCGCGCCGCTGATCACGCGACGCCTCGCTCGCGCGCCCGCGCACGGAGCGCCGCCCGCACGCGGGCAACGAGAGCCGACGGGTCGCGCAGATCGAGAGCCGTCAGCGGGAGGACGAGCCAGCCGGCCGCCGCCAGCTCGGCGAGACGGAGGACGTCGCGACGCCACGTCTCCTGGTCCGTGCGGTGCTGGTCGCCCTGGTACTCGAGCGCGAACTCGAGGCCCGGCCATCCGAAGTCCACGCGACCCACGAAGTGCCCCAGGACATCGCGCACCGCGAACTGCGGGACCGGGCGGGGGAGATCGCTCGCGAAGAGGATCAGGCGCGCTCGCGTCTCCGGCGGCGACTCGGCGCGTGCGTCGGCATCCGCGACCACGCGCTCGAGGCGGCGCGACCCCCGCGGGTTGTCGCGCGGCGCCGGGTACGTCAGCAACCGCTCGGGGTCGAACCGGAACCGATGGGCCAGCGCGTCGACCGCGACGACGGCCTCCACGTGATCAACGGACCGCGCGAGGTCGGCGGCGGTGCGGTCGGGGTTGGTCACGCGGATGCCGTCGAGGTGCCGCAGCTCGCGCTCTCCCAGCACGTCCTGGCGCAGGAGCATCCCGGGCCGAGGCCGGACCCGCCGCGGGCCGACGACGAGCTCGATCGGCGCGCCCGTCGGCGCCGCGTCCACGCCGAGGAACGTCACCGCGGACCAGCCACCGACGACCGCGCCGGGCACCTCGAGCGCTGCGGCCACGATGCGGTCCATGTGGTCGAGCTCGACCCCGGCGGCCACGTAGGTGTCGCGTCCGAGCTCCTCGAAGGTCGGGCCGCGGAGTCGTCGGCGGGTCGTCAGGCCGGCCGCGATCGCCGCCGACCCGCGGAAGGGTTTGTTCAGGTTCACACGGACTTGGAGAGCCCCGAGGTCCGTGCGGTTCCCTCCGCTCCACACTTCGGGAGATCAACAGCGAGAAAGGCACCTGAACGACGCTCCCGAGGTGTCTTTCACGCCGTTGATCTCCCCGAGCGAGCGCGGCTCAACGCCGGCTGGGGAAGGCTGCGCCGGGCGGCCCGCGGCCCGCGCGGTCAGCCCCGCAACGGCGCGATGACCTGCTCCGCGAAGCGCAGCACCGGTTCCGTCGAGGCCGGGTTGCCGAAGTCCATGACGAAGTGGTCGACGCCGAGATCGACCTTCGCCGCGAGCTCGTCCACCAGCCGCGCGGAGTCCTGGTCGCTCTCGGGGAGGGCGCGTTCCAGGGTCGTCGAGACCTCGATCGCGTCCGGGTCGCGGCCGGCCTCCTCGGCCGACCGCCGCACGATGTCGTAGCGCCGGGTGAACTCCGACGCCTCGCCCTTCGTCGGGCCGTTCCACATGTCGGCGAGCCGCCCGACCAGCGGCAGCCCGATCTGCTCGCCGGCCGCGCCGACGCACACGCGCGGCGGCGGGTCGGTCAGCGGCGGGGCCGCGGCGCCGTCGATGCGGTAGTGCCGGCCCTCGAACGACGGCTCGGCCTCGGTCCACATCCGCCGGCAGATGGTGATCGCTTCCTCGAGCTGGGCGAAGCGCACCGCGGGGCGGGGGAAGTCGTAGCCGTAGGCCTCGTACTCCGGCTCGCGCCAGCCCGCGCCGATGCCGAGGACGAAGCGCCCTCCGGACAGGTACTGCAGCGTCGCTGCCATCTTCGCCAGCAGGGGCGGGTGACGGTAGCCGACGCCGAGCACGTGATGGCAGAGCTCGACCGAGGGATGCCGCGCCGCGAGCCACGTCAGCGTCGTCCACGCCTCGAGAAACGGGTCGGTCTTCTGGTCGAAGCCGTAGAAGTGGTCGGCGATCCACAGCGAGTCGAAGTGCGGCAGGGCCGTCGGGAGGATCGCGGTGTCCTGGTCGGCGGCGATGGGGCGGTGATCGCTCCATCGGTTCCCGATCACCGGGGAGAGCCAGCCGAACTTGGGGGTCGTCGCCACGCCGGCATCCTCTCAAGCCGCTTGACCGACGACACGGCGACTTGCCACGCTGTCGAACGGTCGTTTGGTAGACGGGAGTCGCGGATGGCGAAGTACGACGTCGTGGTCATCGGAGCCGGCGCGGCGGGGCTGACGGCGGCGTCGCTGCTGGCGGTCGAGGGCAAGAGCGTCTGCCTGCTCGAACGCTCGCCCCACCTCGGCGGGCGGGGCATGGCGGTGCCCGACGAGGGGTTCACCGTCAACGTCGGCGGCCACCTCATCGAGGACCCGGGGTCGGGGCTCACCAAGGTCTTCGAGCACGTCGGCAAGACGCTGCAGCACGGCGAGGTCTCCGCGGAGATGCCCGTCTGGGACCACGAGAAGAACCGCTGGGGCTCGATCCGCGACCGCTACTCGGGCAGCAAGGGCGAGCTGAAGAAGGTCATCAAGGCCCTGCTGAACACCGAGTGGGACGAGCTCGACCGCTGGGACGACCGCCCGCTGCGCCAGTGGCTGCACCAGCACACCGACGACCAGGGCGTCGTCGACCTCTTCGAGTTCATCACCGTCCTCGAGTGCATGACCGACCACTGGTGGGACCACTCCGCCAGCGACAACCTCTTCGTGCGCAAGATGCACTTCGCCGAGCGCGGTACCGCGGCCTACTCGTGCTGGCCCGGGCAGGGCTGGGACGGGATGTGGGCCGACCTCGCCGACGCCTTCCAGAAGGCCGGCGGCGACCTGCGGCTGTCCACCCCCGTCGAGCGCGTCGTCATCGAGGACGGCGTGACGAAGGGCGTCGCGATCGCGCGCCAGCCCCGGGTCCTGCCGAACGAGTTCTTCGAGGAGGAGATCCTCGAGGCCGACCACGTCATCTGCACCCTGCCCGTCTGGCACGTGCTGAACGTCGTCGACGAGGGCGACCTGCCCGACTGGTACGCCGAGCAGATCAAGTTCCTCGCCCAGGACAAGTTCCGGATCGCGTGGATCGGGCTCTACCTCGCGACCGAGGAACCGGTGCACCAGATCGACCCGCGCGAGCTCTCCACCTGGCTCAGGACGCCGAACACGGAGCTGAGTGGCTTCATGTTCAACCAGACGGCCATGGACCCGAGCTGCTCCCCCGAGGGCACCCAGCTCCACGTCATGGGCGGCATCTTCCCGGGCGAGAAGGGCCGCGACCGGGCGTGGCTGCGGCGCCAGACCGAGCAGTTCGAGGCCGACGTCGCGCAGATGTGGCCGGGCTTCGGGAAGACGGTGTGGCGTCGCCGGCACCTCGTGTTCGAGCCGAGCTTCGGTGTGATCCAGAAGCCGGGGCTGGTCGGGATGTACCGGCCGCACTGGCGCCCGCCGCGGCCTGAGGGCCTGTGGTTCGCCGGCGAGACGTTCCGCAGCCGGGGCATCGGCACCGACCGCGCCGCGCGTGCCGCGCTCACCGTCGTCGAGGAGTACCTGGGCCGGCGCCTGGAGACGTTCGGCGACGGGTGGCGCTACTGATGGGAACCCAGAACAGGATCGAACTCGGTGTTCCCGGCCAGATCATGCCGCCGGCCGCCGCCGCGGTGAAGTTCGCGCAGCGCAGCGAGGCCGAGGGGTTCGACGCCGTCTGGTGGCCCGACCACCTCATGGGCTGGCACCCCGACACGATGTGGACACGCGACCTCACGCCGCTCGCCGACGTGCAGCCCAACCCCCACGTCTACTTCGACCCCGCCGTGATGATGGGCGTGGTCGGCGCGGCCACCGAGCGCATCCGCGTCGGCGTCTGCGTCACCGACCTCATCCGCCGCCACCCCGCGATGGCCGCGCAGACGGCGCTGACGCTCGACCACGTCACCCAGGGACGCGCGATCATCGGGCTGGGCAGCGGCGAGCAGCTCAACGCGACGCCCTACGGCATGCCGTTCGACAAGCCGGTCGCGCGGCTCGACGAGGGCATCGACGTCATGCGGCTGCTCATGTCCGCCGACGGCCCGGTCGACTTCGACGGCCGCTTCCACCACCTCGAGAAGGCGGTCCTGGGCCTCCAGCCCTTCGGCGCTGCGCCCCCCGAGATCTGGACCGCCGCCCACGGCCCCCGGATGCTGCGCCTGACCGGGCGCAAGGCCGACGGCTGGCTGCCGACCAAGCTCGGGACCGCCGAGTACGGCGACGCCCTGACCACCATCCGGACCGAAGCCGAGAACGAGGGCCGGGACCCCGACGCCATCACCCCCGGCATGCTCGGCTACGTCCTCATGGGTCCCGACGCCGAGACCGTGCAGCGGCTGACCGAGGCCCCGCTCGTGCGGGCGCTGTGCGTGCTGCTGCCCGCGCAGGTGTTCCGCGACCTCGGGGTGGACGGCCCGTACCCCGACGGCTCCGGGTTCCACGACTTCATCCCCACGGCCATCGACCGCGCCGAGTCCCTGCGGATCATCGACGCCATCCCGCCCGCCGTGGTGCGCCACTACGCCTTCTGCGGCACGCCCGACGAGGTCGCCGAGCAGGTCGAGGAGTACGCCGAGAAGGGCCTGCGCCACCTCGTCATGTGGAACATCACGGCGTTCGGCGACCCGAGCCTCGCCCGCTGGTCGTTCGGAGCGATGTCCGAGCTGCGCAAGCGGCTGAGCGCATGAGCACCCCGCCGGCGGTCGCCCGCTACTTCGCCGCGGTGAACGCCGAGGACTGGGACACGATCCGCGAGGTCTTCGCGCCGGACGCGGAGCTCCGGACCGTGGGCGCCCCCACGCGACGGGGCCGCGACGAGATCACCGCGCACTTCCCGCAGGTCCTGGCCGCCCTGCCCGTCCACCACGACGAGCCCACCCGCGTCGTGGTCGCCGGCACCGTCGTCACGGTGGAGATCCACTTCGAGGGCCGCACGAATGGCGGCGCCCCGGTGGAGTTCGACGCCGTCGACGTCTTCGACCTCACCGACGACGGCGCGACGATCACCCGTCTCTCCACCTGGTACGACACGGCCGCGGTGGCGAAGCAGATCCGCGCCGCATGACCGTGATCGAAGGCCTCGGCGTCACGCTCCCGGTCGACGAGGGACTGTCGGCAGGGCAGTACCTCGAGCTCGCGCGGCTGGCGGAGCGGTCCGGGATCACCGACGTGCTCGTGGGCGAGGTCGCCGGGCCCGAGGTCTTCGCGATGCTCGGCATGATCGCCGCGTCGACGAGCCGCATCCGCCTCGGCAGCGGGATCGTCGGCGTCTACCCGCGCACGGCGGTGCTCACGGCGATGGGCTTCACGACGCTCGCGTCGCTCGCCCCGGGGCGGGTGCTCGCCGGCCTCGGCGCCTCGAGCCCGATCATCGTCGAGCAGTGGCACGGCTTGGGGTTCGACGCCCCGCGCGACCGCCTCGAGGAGTACGTGGCCGCGCTGCGCGCGGTCTTCCGCGGCGAGCGCACCGACCTCGACGGCGACCACGTCCGCTCGCACGGCTTCCGCGCCGCGATGGCGCCCGTCGACGTCCCGATCCTCGTCGCCGCGATGAACCCGCGGATGCTGCGGCTGGCGGGCGCGATCGCCGACGTCGCCTTCCTGACCTGGACCCCGCCCGAGGAGTACGGGCCCAAGATCGCGCTGGTGCGCGAGGGTGCGGCGGCCGCGGGCCGGGACCCGGACGAGGTCGGCATCGCGGCGTCGTTCTGGGCCTACGCCGGCGACCGTGTCGACGAGGCCCGCGAGCGCCTGCGGCGGTTCGTGCTGCAGTACGCGATGGTGCCCACCCACCGGCCCTCGTTCCGCGCGAGCTTCGCCGGTCTCGACGCGGCCGCCGAGGCCTGGGCGGCGGGCGACCGCCGGGCCGCGCTGGGCCTCGTCGACGACGACGCCGTCGCGGCGATGTGCGCGCTGGGTTCCGGGGACGACGTCGCGCGCCGGGTCGAGGCGCTCCGGCGGGCGGGCGTCGACCTGCCGATCGCCCTGACGCCCGGCGCGGTGCCCGGCGACCCCGAGGGCCCGGCCCAGACGATCACCCGCATGGCCACGACGGGAGTGCCGCGATGAGCGACCTGCCGCAGGCCGACGCGACGACCGCGGCGATCCCCCCGGAGGCGGGCGTGCTGCGGATGGACCACGTCGCCGTGGCCGTCCGCGACCTGCGCGAGGGCGTGGCCCTGTTCGCCACCGCCCTCGGCGGGCGGTTCCTCTTCGGCGGCGACGACGACCGCCAGGGCATCCGCGTCGCCCAGTTCGCCCTGCCCGGCGGGATGAAGATCGAGCTGATCTCCCCGTTGCGTGACGACGCCGGCGTCGCCCGATTCCTGGAGCGCCGCGGCCCCGGCGTCCACCACCTCACGCTGCTGGTGGCGGACGTCGAGGTGGCCGTGGCGCGCCTGACCGGCCTCGGCTACGAGGTCGTCGACGTCGGGCTCGCGAGCCCGTACTGGCGCGAGGCCTACGTCCGGCCGCGGTCGGGCTGCGGCACGCTGCTCCAGCTCGCCGACACCACGATCCGCTGGGACACCCCGGCGGCGTCGGGCATCACGCTCGACGACGTGCTGGCCGGGCGCGTCGTGTTCGCCGACGACGAGCGCGCGGTGCTCCGGGAGGGCTGAGGGCTACTCCCAGGTCTGGCGCCGCTTGTACTGGGCGATGATCTCGGGTGGGAGCGGGCCGTTGGTCGGCACCGGCAGGCCCTGCTGGCGCGCCCACATCCGTGCGGACTCGAGGAGACCGTGGACCTGGCCGTTGCGCGCCGGCTCGTCGGCGTCGTGCCGCTCCCGGGGAGCGGTCGGCTCGTTCGTCGCGTCGGACATCGAGACACCTCCGATGGCGTCGCCAGGGGTGGCGACGACCTCCCGACGTTACCCCCGTCACACTGCCCGCGTACCGCCCAACGGACGAGTGCCCGGATCTCGGACCGGACCACAGACCGGACCGGACCCTGGCCCACCAGGGCCGACAGGGCGCACGATGCCTTCTCGAGAAGGGGGTGGGCCCGTGGACGTGGTCGTCATCGGTGGCAGCGCGGGCGGGCTGGCCACGGCGCTGGTGCTGGCCAGGGCCGGGCACCGCGTGACCGTGCTCGAGCGCGAGGACCTCACCCCCGCCGCGGACCTCGAGACGGCGGCCGCGGAGGCCCTGCGCCCCACCGCGCCGCAGATCGTGCAGCCCCACGTCCTGCTCCCGGGCACGCGGGTGCTGCTGGCGCGGCTGCTGCCCGACGTGCTCGAGGAGCTGCGCGCGGCCGGCGCCCGCGACGCGCCCCTCGAGTCCCAGATGGCCGCGACACTCACCGACCGCGATCCCGTGCCGGGTGACGACGAGCTGCGCCCGATCATGAGCAGGCGGGCGACGGTGGACTGGGTCCTGGGACGCGCCGCCGCGGTCGAGCCCGGCGTCACGATCCGCCACGGCGTCACGGTGACCGGGCTGCTCGCCGACCCCGGCGACCCGCCGCACGTGCACGGGGTGCGCACCGACGCCGGCGACGTGACCGCCGACGTCGTCGTCGACGCCGCGGGCCGCCGCACCGCCGTCGACCGCTGGCTCGACGACATCGGCGCGCACCGCAGCGTCGTCGAGACCGCCCCGTGCGGGCTCGCCTACTACGGCCGGCAGTACCGGATGCCCGACGGCGTGCCGCTGCCCGGGCCGGACACCGCCCGCGTCGTCATGGGCCTCGACGAGTTCACCGTCGGGTTCTGGGCCGGCGACAACCGCACCGCGCAGATCGCCCTCGCCCCGATGGCCGCCGACAAGCGCTTCCGCACCGCGCGCGACCCCGCCGTCTTCGACGCGACCGTGCGCACGGTGCCGTACTACGCCGCCTGGCTCGACGTCCTGGAGCCGATCTCCGAGGTGTTCGTCATGGGCGGGCTGCACAACACCTTCCGCCGCCTCGTCGCCGACGGGCGCCCGGTCGCGACGGGGCTGCTCGCCGTCGGCGACGCGGTGTGCACCACCAACCCGACGTTCGGGCGCGGGATCGGCGTCGCCCTGCGCACGATCGCCGACCTCGCCGACGTCCTCGCGACCCACCCCGAGGACCCCGACGCCGCGAGCCTGGCCATGGACCGCGCGACCCTCGAGCACGTCCGCCCCTGGTACGCCGACCAGGCCGCCACCGACGCCGGCCGGCTCGCTGCGCTGCGGCACACGGTCCTCGGCGAACCCGCCCCGCCGGCGCCGCCACCCGCCGACGACCGCGTCACGTTCGCCCAGCTCCGGCGCGCCTCGCTGACCGACCCGCTCGCCTTCCGGGCCGTCGCACGGATCATGGGCATGGTCGGCGACGCGGAGAAGCTCTACGCCGACCCGGACGTGGTCGCCGCGACCCGGGCCGCGCTCGGCGGCGCCGGCGTCGCGCTGCCCCAGCCCACGCGCGCCGAGCTCGAGGCGGCGCTGGCCGGCTGAGGGCCGATGACTTCCCCGCCCGCGGGCCGTCACACCGGGAGACGTCCGGGAGGAGGACCCGTGATCGACCTGACCCCCGCCTGCCGCGAGCTCGCCACGCTCGTCGCGGGCATCGACGACGCCCGCCGGCCCGACCCCACGCCGTGCCCGGACATGACCGTCGGCGACGTGATCGCCCACCTCGAGGACGTCGCCGCGGGCTTCACCGCGATCGCCACCGGCCACGAGCAGCCCCGCCGTCCCGACCTGCCGGCCGCCCTCGACGCCCTGGCCTCCGCGTGGGCGGACCCGGCGGCGTGGGAGGGCGAGACGGCCGGGCCGGGCGTGGCCCTGCCGGCCGCGACGTGGGGGCGCATCGCGCTCACCGAGGTCGTCGTGCACGGCTGGGACCTCGCCCGCGCCACGGATCGGCCCTTCGCCCCGCCGGACACGACGCTGGAGGCGTGCCTCGCGCACGTGCGGGACTTCGTCCCGCGCGCGCCGCTGCCGGAGCTGTGGGGCACGCCGGTGAGGCTGCCCGACGACGCCCCGCTGCTCGACCGCGTCGTGGCCGGCACCGGACGGCGGCCCGGCTAGATCTCCAGCCCCTTCGGCGGGCCGGCCAGCGCCTCCTTGATCGCGCGGCTGGGGGCGTCGGCGAGGACCTCCTCCTCGCCGGCGGCGACCGCGTCGAGGATGCGCTCGGCGACGGTGGCCGCGGCGATCTTCTCGACGTCGAGGTGGGCGACCATGTCGGTGTCCATGAAGCCGAGGTGCACCCCGACCACCTGGGTGCCCTGGTCGCGCAGCGCGGCCCGCGCGGTGTTGGTGAACGACCACGCGGCGGCCTTCGTCGCCGAGTACGCGCCCGCCCCCGGCATCGCCGCCCAGGACAGCGCCGACAGCACGGTGACGGCCGCGCCGCCGCCGTTGCGGGCGAGCACCGGGGCGAACGCCCGCAGCACGGACACGGGACCCCAGAAGTTCGTCTCCATCTCGGCGCGGGCCCGCTCGGGGTCGGCCGTCAGCAACGATCCCGCACCGCCCACCCCGGCGTTGTTGACCAGGAGGTCGACGTCGCCCGCCCGCTCGGCGGCCTCGCGGACCTGGCGCAGGTCGGTGACGTCGAGTCGCAGCGGGACGACCCGGGGGTCCTTGTGCGCCGCCGTGCGCGGGTCGCGCGCCGCGGCGTAGACGGTGCCCGCGCCGTGGGCCAGCAGGCCCTCGACGAGCGCGGCGCCCAGGCCGCGGTTGGCGCCGGTGACGAGCGCGTTCGCACCAGAAATGATCATCGAACGATCCTCTCCACGATGGCGGCGTCTCTCTCGGGACGGATGGCGGACCGATCGGTCCCGGACCGCACGGTCCGTATCGTGCGCCGGCCCGGACCCACCGTCAACGCCCGGTGCCGCAGGTCACCGGCGAGCCGGTGGACGCGCGGAGCAGGATGGGGACATGGCGGACGAGGAGATCCGGGTCGACCTCGAGCACGACACGGCCGTGCTGCGCGTCGACGGGGCCGAGGCCGGCCACGTCGACCTGCACCACCGCCACGCCGGGAACGAGGTGCCGGCGGCGATCGTGCTGGTGCACACCGAGGTCGACGACGCGTACGCCGGGCGGGGCCTCGGCGGACGCCTGGTCCGCGCGGTGTTCGACGCGGCGCGCGCCGAGGGCCTGCCCGTCGTGCCGCGCTGCCCCTACGCGCAGCGCTGGCTGCGCTCCCACCCCGAGTACCTGGCCGACGTGGCGCCACACGACCGCGAGGAGCTCGGGCTGGACACTCTCGACACCACCGAGGAGGCGTCATGAGCGACACCGAGATCGACCCGCAGGCCACGCCGTCGGGCACCGGGTGCCTGGAGTGCGACGCGAGCGGCGGCTGGTGGTTCCACCTGCGTCGCTGCGCCGCCTGCGGTCACATCGGCTGCTGCGACTCGTCACCCAGCCAGCACGCGACGGCGCACGCCCGCGAGCACGGCCACCCGATCCTCACCAGCTTCGAGCCCGGCGAGGACTGGTTCTTCGACGACCGCGACGGCAGCGTCGGACGCGGCCCGGTGCTCGCCGACCCGCAGCACCACCCGGAGGACCAGACCGTCCCCGGCCCGGTGGATCGGGTGCCGTCGGACTGGATGCAGCACATCCACTAGGGCCGGCCGTCAGCCGGTGGGACCGAAGCGCTCCACGCGGATCGTGCCCGCCGGCTGGCCGGCGTCGACGAGCAGCGTCTCCATCGCGCCGGTGAAACGCGCGGAGCCGCAGAGGTAGACGGTCACGTCCGGGTCGACGAGCCCGGCGATCACCGAGGCGTCGAGCCGCCCGCCGCCGGGCTCCCGCGTCAGCGCGATGTGCGCGCCGGCGGCCTCGAGCTCGCCGGCGTAGGGCAGCAGCTCACGGGTCCGAGCGGTCACCGCCAGGCGCAGCAGCTCGGGCTCGCCGAGACCGGTCGCGTGGCGCAGCATCCCGACCAGCGGTGCGACGCCGCTGCCGCCGCCGATCGCCAGCGCCGGGCTCCCGCCGCTCCACACGAACCAGCGCCCGATCGGGCCGCGGACCTCGAGGTCGTCGCCGGGCTCGACGACGTCGGCGAGGAAGCCCGACACCTCCCCGTCCTCGATGCGCTCGACGAACAGCTCGACCAGGTCGTCCGCGGGGGCCGACGCCACCGAGTACGACCGCTGGGCGGTGTAGCCGTCGGGGGCGCGCAGGCGCACGACGTAGTGCTGACCGGGGTGGTGCTGGACACGCTCGGGCACGGCGAGGCGCAGCACGACGGCGTCGGCCGACGGGTGGGCGACCTCGACGACCCGCGCGTCGCGCCACTTCGCGGCCGCCCGCCGGTCGTTCGGCCCGCCGGCCCGGTCGTCGGGGACGGCGTAGCCCGGGGACCCCGCGTCCTCAGTCCCCGTCGAAGCGCTGCTCACGCCAGGGGTCGCCTCGCTCGTGATAGCCGTTCACCTCCCAGAAGCCGGGCTCATCGTGGTCGAGCAGCGTGATCCGCTCGATCCACTTCGCGGACTTCCAGAAGTAGAGGTGCGGCACGATCATGCGCACCGGCCCGCCGTGCTCGCGGGACAGCGGCGTGCCCTCGTGCTCCCAGACGATCCACGCCTTGCCGCCCCGCACGTCGTCGAGCGGGAGGTTGGTGGTGTAGCCGGTGGTCGAGCGCTCGACCACGAAGCGCGCCTCGGGCTGCACGCCGACCGCGTCGAGCAGCGTGTCGAGCGAGATGCCGGTGAAGTTCGTGTCGAGCTTCGACCAGGTGGTCACGCAGTGGATGTCGCCCGCGTAGACCGACGGCGGCAGGGCCCGCAGCTCGCGCAGCGTCCAGGTCGTGGGCGTGTCGACCAGGCCGTCGACCGTGATGCTCCAGCGGTCCGCGTCCACGCGGGGCGTCGCCTCGGCGGTCAGCACCGGCCAGCCGGCCCCGACGTCGTACTGCCCGGGCGGCAGGCGCGGATCGCGCTCCCGCCGTCGCCCGAGGAACCCACGGGTCGTCGCCACGCTCATCACTCCGTCTCGGCCGGGTCCGTGTGACTCACCGTCACACTAGTGAACGACCGGCCTCCTGGCGTCCCTCCGATGTCGCAGTACCGGGTGAGCCCGGTGACGTCGCGGGGGTCGACGGCGCCTGGTGGCACCGCCACGATGGGGCGAGGCGTCGACCGCACCGGCGTGCTCACCCGCCGCCGTCGGGAAGGACCTGCCATGCGCTCCGTCGAGACCGTGACCTTGGACGACGCCCGCCGCGTCATCGCCGCCGGCGAGGAGGAGGCGGGCCGGCAGGGCCAGCCGATGAACATCGCGGTCGTGGACGCCGGGGGCAACCTCGTCGCGCACATCCGCCAGGACGGGGCCTGGATCGGCAGCGTCGACGTCGCCATCAACAAGGCGTTCAGCGCGCGGGCGTTCGACGTCTCCACCCAGGGCCTCGGCGAGAACGCCCAGCCGGGCGGGCAGTTCTACGGCATCCAGGACTCGAACCACGGCCGCGTCATGATCTTCGCAGGCGGTGTGCCGCTGATGTCGGGCGAGACGGTGGTGGGCGCGGTCGGGGTCAGCGGCGGCACCGGCGAGCAGGACCAGGCGGTGGCGTCGGCCGCCGCGGCGGCCCTCTAAGGGGTCGCCGCCACCGTGGGCTCGGGCGTCGGCGGGGGCACCGGACCGCGGCCCGCGCCGCTGGTCGGGCAGGCCACGGCGTGGTCGGCGGCCACGGCCACCTGCAGGTCGGGCAGCCCGGACAGCGACAGCGTCACCTCCTGCCCGGCGGTGATCTCCCCGACGCCCGCCGGGGTGCCGGTGGTGAGGACGTCGCCGGGGTGCAGCGGGTAGGCCGACGACGCGTAGCTCACCAGCGCGGCGACGCTCCAGATGAGGTCGCGGGTGCTGGCGCGCTGGCGGACGTGCCCGTCGACCGCGCACACGAGGTCGACGTCGGTGGGGTCGACCTCGTCGGCCGTGACGAGCCACGGTCCGAGCGGGGTGAAGGTGGCGAACGACTTGCGCAGCGAGCGGTCCTCACCGCCGCGCATGGTGATGTCGAGGCAGCCGGTGTAGCCGAGGACGTGGTCGAGCGCGTCGGCCTCGCTCACGTGGCGGGCCTCGCGGCCGATCACCACCGCGAGCTCGCCCTCCTGGTCGAAGCGCCGGTCGGTGTAGGGCAACTGGACCGTGCCGCCGTGCGGGAGCACCGACGCGGGCGCCTTGAGGAACACCCCCAGCGCGCCGACGTGGCTCGTCTGGCTCATCTCGACCATGTGGTCGTGGTAGTTGACGGGTGCGGCGAGCACCGTGCCCGGGTCCGGCACGGTCGGCGCGAGGACCAGGTCGCGCAGCGCGAGCGTCGGGCCGGCGTCCGGGGTGAGGGACCCGCGCAGGGTGTCCCAGGCCCCGGCGAGGGCGCGCATCGGGGAGAGCCCGGTCGCGTCGGTGCGCGACCGGACGAGGTCGGTCAGGTCGGTGACCGACGAGCCGTCGGGGTCGACCAGCCCGACCCGGTCGGCACTCTCAGCGGTGAACGAGACGAGACGCAACGGGTGGCCTCCTCAGACCTGGGGGTCGACGACGACGTGGCGGTCGAGCCGCAGCGCCTCGAGCACGGGGGCGTCGGACAGCACGAAGACGTCGGCGGGGCCGCCGTCGTCACGTCCGGAATCGTCGGCACGGTGGTCGACCGCGGCCCACGACGGCACGGTGATCATGTCGCCGGGGCCCCACGCGAAGGTCTCGCCGTCGACCGTCGTGGTGCCGTGCCCCGAGAACGCGACGCGCACCGAGGAGCCGGCCGTGCGCGTGGTCGCGGTGCGCGCCCCGGGCCGCAGGCGCTCCATGCGGCAGCGCAGGGTCGGCAGCACGTCGCGCCCGGTGGCCGGGTCGGTGAACGTCACCCCGACGCTCGCCTCGCCGGGCCGCACCGCGAGGAGGTCGGCCAGCGCCGCGTCCGTGTGGGCGCGGCGGTAGACCGACAGCGGCGAGTGCCCCGCCGGGGTCGGCACGCCGTCGGGCCGCAGGCCGGGGTGGCCGTGGAGGGCCTCGCCCGGTGAGCGGTCGGGGGCGGCGGTGTTCGGGGCCTCGTCCTCGCGGGTCTCGAAGAACACGGCGTCGAGGGCGGCCACCATCGGCAGGTCCAGCCCGTCGAACCAGACCATGGTGCCGTCGCCGGGGTTGTGGTGCTCGTGCCACGTGCCGCCGGGGGTGAGCACGAGGTCACCGGGGCTCATCGGGCACGGGTCGCCGTCGACCGCGGTCCACACGCCCTCCCCCTGCAGCACGAAACGCACCGCGCCCGGCGAGTGCCGGTGGGCAGGCGCGGTCTCGTGCGGGCCGAGGAACTGCACCGCGGCCCAGAGCGTGGACGTCGCGAACGGCAGCCCGCCGAGGCCCGGGTTGGCGAGCGCCAGCACCCGCCGCTCGCCGCCGCGCTCGATGGGGATGAGGTCGCCCGAGCGGTGCGCGAGCGCCTCCAGCGTGGCCCACGGCCAGCGGTGTCCGCGGGTGCCGCCCCGCGGGCTGGGGGTCATGAGGTCGCGGGTCTGGGTCCACAGCGGCTGCAGCCCGGCCGCGGCGACGTCGCCGTAGAAGCGCTCGAGGGCAGCGGTCTCGGACTCGAGAGTGGTCATCGGGGTCTCCCCTGGGACGGACGTGTCAGGAGGCGGCGGCGTCGAGCGGGCGCCCGATGCCCTGCTCGGCGACGGCGGACAGCAGCGACGCCCGGCGCAGCCACGCGCGGGCGGCGTCGGGGTCGGCGGCGGTGGCGCGCAGCGCGGCCTGGTTCTCGGCGCGCACGGCCGGGTCACGCTCGGCCATCATCTGGGTGTTGCGGTGGGTGTCGGCGCGGACGTAGTCGAGCGCGACACCGCGCCGCACGGTGTCGTAGGCCCCGAGCTCGCCGGGCAGGTCGCCGCCCGGCGCGGCGGCCCGGACCAGGCGACGGCCGAGGTCCACGGCGTCGTGGATCCCCGCGTTGAGGCCCATCCCGCCCATCGGCGAGTTGATGTGCGCGGCGTCCCCGGCGAGGACCGCCCGGCCGTCGTGGAAGCGGTCGGCCACGCGCTGGTGCACGGCGTAGATCTGCCGGTCGAGGATGCCGTAGTCGCGGCCGATGTCGGCGAAGCCGCGCAGCCGGCGCTGCATGGACGCCGGGTCGAGCGCCTCGGCCGGGTCCTCCTCGGGCGGGATCGGGAACAGCACGCGCCACGACTCCGGGGTGCGGAGCACGAAGACGAACTCGTCGGGGTCGGCGATGTAGCTGACCTCGGCCAGGTCGGCGTGCGCGCCGAGCGGCTCGGCCCGCAGGTCCTCGGCCACCGAGATGATCAGGAACCGCTGCGGGTAGGTGACGCCCTCGAAGCTCGCCCCGAGCAGCTTGCGCACCGCGGACGCCGCGCCGTCGGCGCCCACGACCAGCGACGAGGGGTAGGCGGCGCCGTCCTCGGTGGTGACGGTCGCGCCCTGCGCGTCCTGGACGAGCCCCGCGACCCGCGCGGAGAAGTGCTGCGCGACGCCGAGCTCGTGCAGCCGCCGCAGGAGGATCTCCACGAGCCGCTGCTGGTTGAGCTGCAGGCGGAACGGGAAGTGCGTCTCGTCCGCGAGCAGGCCGAGGTCGAACTCGGCGACGAGCCCGCGCCGGCGGTCCCGGTAGTGGTAGCGCGGCACGCGCAGCCCGCGGGCGAGCATCTCGCCGGCGACGAGGCCGTCGTCGATGCCGGCGAGCAGCTCCATCGTCGCGGCGTGGAAGGTCGAGGCCCGCCAGTCGGTCCGGTTGACCGTGTCGGCCTCGAGCACGCGGACGGGCAGGCCGGCGTCGGCCAGCGACCACGCGGTGACGAGCCCGACCGGGCCCGCCCCCACGACGGTCACCGGGCGGTCGGCGGACGCGGCGAGCGACATCGGATGGCGGTCCTCTCTGACGGGTCCTCGTCCCGGACGCTAGGTGCGGTGTCCGCCTCGCGGGACAGGTGGTGAGATGTGTTCTGTGGAGCGGAACGACCCCCTGCCCGCGTACGGCATCGAGTCGGTGGACAAGGCGCTGCAGATCCTCGTGATGCTCCGCGAGCGGCGGCGGGTGCGCGTGGTCGACGTCGGCGAGGAGCTCGGCGTCGCCCGCTCCACCGCCCACCGCCTGCTCGCGACGCTCGCCCACCGCGGGTTCGTGGTGCGCGACCCCCGCGACCGCAGCTACCGCGGCGGGCCCGAGCTCCTCGGGCTCGGCGCGGTCGGCGAGGTCGACCTGCGCGCCGCCTCGGGCGAGCACGTCCGCGCGCTGTCGGCACGGCTGCGCGAGACCGTCAACGTCATGGTGCTCGAGGGCGCGTCGTGCCGGTTCCTCGACGGCGTCGCCGGCGAGCGCCCCCTCGGCACCCGCGTGCGCACCGGCGCCGTCCTGCCCGCCCACATCGTCTCCGGCGGCAAGGCCCTGCTGGCCGAGCTGCCGCCGCGCGAGGTGGACGCGCTGTTCGGCTCGTCCCTGCGCCGGATCACGCCGGCGACGATCGTCGACGTCGAGGCGCTGCACGCCGAGCTGCGGCGCATCCGCGAGCAGGGGTACGCCGTCAACCGCGAGGAGAGCGAGCCGGGGCTCTCGGCCGTCGCCGTCGTGGTCCGGGCCGGGACCCGGGCCGTGGGGGCGGTGGCGGTCTCCGCCCCCACCCAGCGCCTCGACGACGAGGGCCTGGGCGCCGCGCTGGAGGAGCTGCACGCCACCGCCGCGGCCATCGGCGCCGAGCTCGGCTGAGCCGGGCTCACGCGGTCGCCGACACCGGGGCCGCGGGCGCCTCGTCGGCCGCGGGCGAGCGCGCCGCGAGGCGCCACACCGCGAGGCCGGAGATCAGCGACAGCAGGCCGATGTAGGCGGCGATCGCCTGCGAGGTGCCGGTGGCCGCGAGGATGGTGGCCGCGAGCAGCGGGGTCACGCCGCCGCCGAGCACCGCCCCGAACTGATAGGACAGCGAGGCCCCGGAGTAGCGCACCGCCGTCGGGAAGGCGCCCGACACGATGATCGCCTGCACCGCGGCGAGCATCCCCAGCACCAGGCCCATGAGCAGCATGGCCACCGCGACCGCGGGCGTCGCGCGCGTGTCGATCAGCCCGAACACCGCGAAGGGCACGACGACCCCCAGCCCCGAGGCGAGCAGGAAGATGCGCACCGGGCCGACCCGGTCGCACAGCGCACCGGCGACGATCGTGACCGCGAGGTAGAGCACCGAGCCGCCGATGATCGTCAACAGCATCGTCTGCTGGGGCAGCTTCACGGTGCCGGTGCCGTAGGAGAGCAGGTACACCGAGAGCAGGTAGCCGAACGAGGACGGCGCGAGCGTGATGCCCATGCCCAGGACGACGTTCCGCGGGCTGGTGCGCAGGACCTCGAGCACGGGCAGGCGCCGCACGCCCTCGGTGCGCCGGGTCGCCTGGAACTCGGGGCTCTCGGTGAGGCGCAGGCGGATCACGAGGGCCACGACGACGAGCAGGGCGCTGAGCACGAACGGGATGCGCCAGCCCCAGGCCGCGAAGCCCTCGCGGCCGAAGGCGAGCGAGGTCACCAGGAACACCACCAGCGCGGAGAGCGACCCGGCGGGCAGCCCCATCTGCGGGAACGATGAGAACCAGCCGCGACGGCCCCGCGGCGCGTGCTCCATGGCCATGAGCACGGCGCCGCCCCACTCGCCGCCGACACCGAGCCCCTGCACGAAGCGCAGTGCCACGAGCAGGATCGGGGCCGCGATGCCGATCGCGGAGTACGTGGGCAGCACCGCGATGAGGAAGGTGCCGATGCCCATGAGCAGCAGCGAGGCGACCAGCGTCTGCTTGCGGCCCAGGCGGTCACCGAAGTGGCCGAAGACGATCCCGCCGACCGGCCGCGCGATGAACCCCACCGCGAACGTGCCGAACGCCGCGAGCGTCGCCGCCGCCGGCGAGAAGTTCGGGAAGAACTGCGGCGCGAAGATCAGCGCGGCGGCCGCGCCGTAGATGTTGAAGTCGTACCACTCGATCGCGGTCCCGATGAACGTCGCGCGGGCGACGCGCCGGGCGTGGGCCGGCGTCGGGTCGCCCGCGTCGGTGCGGGGCGGGGCTGTCGACACGGGGGGCTCCCTGGTGGTGGTCGGTGGCTGGGAGGCGGAAGGGGACGCTAGGAGCGGGCGCGCAGGGTGCGACGCGTCACGTCGTCGTGTTCTGCTGACCAGAACGGCGAGGGCTGAACGCGTACTCGGCGAGGTCCGGCTCGCGGACCATCCGCCAGTAGTCGATGAGCGGGAAGGGCCAGACCTGGGACACCCGCCCGGTCGCGTTGCGGTACCAGCTGTTGACTCGGCCGACGCCCCACGCCATGCGCGCGCTGCCGGCGTCGACGCGGGCGTTGTAGGCGTCGTGGGCCTCGGGCCGGACCTCGACGGCGGTCGCGTCACGCTCGAGGAGCGCGCGCAGGAGCCCGAGCACGTGGTGCACCGCGATCTCGGAGAACAGCAGGATGCTCCCGTTGATCACCAGGCCGGTGTTGGGCCCGAAGACGCAGAACAGGTTGGGGAAGCCGGGCACGTGCACGCCGAGGTGCGCCCGCGCGTCGCCGGCCCACCAGTCGTGCAGGTCCCGGCCGTCGCGACCGCGGACGGCGATCGGCGCGAGGAAGTCCTCGGCGTGGAAGCCGGTCGCGTAGACGATGACGTCGACCTCGTGCTCGGTGCCGTCGGCCGTGCGGACCCCGGTCGGGGTGATCGCCGTGATGCCGTCGGTGACCAGCGCGACGTGCTCGCGGTGCAGCGCCGCGGCCCACACGCCGTTGTCGCGCATCATCCGCTTGGCCCCGGGCGGGTAGTCGGGCACGACCTTGGCGAGCAGGTCGGGCCGGTCGCCGAAGCGGGCCTCGAGGTTGGCCACCAGCGCCTGCCGCAGCGCCTCGTTGCGCGCCGACACCGACACCGGGTGCTCCCAGTCCGGGTCGACCTCCATGAACGGCCGGCGACCGTCCACCGAGGTCCAGAACTGCAGGAACCGCAGCCACCGCGGGTAGTGCGGCAGCGCGCGGGCCAGCGCGCGGGCGGGCTCGGCGATCGGCTCGTGGTAGGTCGGCGTGGGCGCCATCCACGGCGGCGTCCGCTGGAACACCGTCAGCGAGGCGACGCGGTCGACGATCGAGGGCACCACCTGGTAGGCGCTCGCCCCGGTACCGACCACCGCGACCCGGAGGCCGGTGAGGTCGACGTCGTGGCGCCAGCGGGCGGTGTGGAACGCCGGCCCGGCGAACGTGTCGCGGCCCGGCACGTCGGGCAGCTTGGGCCGGTTGAGCTGCCCGGTCGCGCTGATCACCGCGTCGGCGACGAGCACGACCTCCGCCCCGGCCCGATCGCGGGCGGTCACCGTCCAGCGCGCGGTCTCCTCGTCGTACACGGCCGCGACGACCTCGTGGCCGAAGCGCACGAGACGGCGCAGGTCGAGGTCGTCGGCCACGCCCCGGAAGTACTCGTGGACGTCGTCGCGCGCCGAGAACTGGTGCGGCCAGTCGGGACGCTGGGCGAAGGAGTAGCTGTAGGCGAAGTTGGCGGTGTCCAGGCGGGCGCCGGGGTAGCCGTTCTCCAGCCACACGCCGCCGACGTCGTCGTTGCGCTCGAGCACCGTGACGCCCACGCCGGCCTGCGTGAGCCGGTGCGCGGTGACGAGGCCGGACATGCCCGCGCCGACGACGACCACGTCGAGGGTGCGGCCGGGGGCGACCTCGTCCACGGTCCACGTCGGCGCGCCGACGTCGTCGGGCAGGCCGAGCTCGTGGGCCATCAGCGGCAGGTACTCGTCGCCGACGTCGCCCGCGACGAACCGCATGAGGCGCCGCAGGGTGGCGGTGTCCGGCTCGGGCGCCGTCGGCATCCCGGCGTCGCGGAACGCGCGCAGCGCCGCCACCGCGCGTGCCCGGGCCTGCTCGAGGACCTCGGCGGACAGGCCGCCCTGGGGCTCGACGCGATCGGGCAGCAGGCGCAGCGGGGGGCGCAGGGCGTCGTCGACGAGCTCGAGGTCCCCGGTCAGGTGGGCCAGCGCCGGCAGGAGCGCCGGCATCTCGGCGGCGTCCACGGCCGCGACGAGCGCCGCGTCGTCGGCGAGCAGCGCCGCCAGCTCGTCGGCCGTCGTGGGTGTCGCCGTCGGGATCGCCATCGGCCGCCTCTCGCTCGCCGGGTCGCCGCCGGGCGGCGGCTCGTCCACGATGCGGTCGGGCCCCTGGCGTGGGGAAATGGCGAACCGGACGGCGGTGATTCCACGCCGGAATGACCGGGGTCACACCGAGGTCAACACCGAGGTCCACACCGAGGAGGTGCCGCATGGAGCTGCGTCACCTGCGCTCCTTCGTGGTGGTCGCCGAGGAGCTCCACTTCGGCCGGGCCGCCGCGCGGCTGTTCGTCGTCCAGCCGGCGCTGAGCAAGCAGATCGCCGCGCTCGAGCGCGAGCTCGACGTCGTGCTCCTCGAGCGGGATCGGCACGGCGTGGCCCTGACGACGGCCGGGCGGGCCCTGCTCGAGGACGCGCGGCGCGTGCTCGCCCAGGCCGACGCCGCGGTCGGGCGGGCGCAGGCGGCGGGCCGCGGGACGACGGGGACCCTGCGCCTCGGCTTCATCGCCCCCGTGCTCTACGACCTGCTCCCCGGCCTGCTGCGCCCCTTCCGCGCGCGCTACCCGGACGTGCGCCTGGTGCTCGAGGAGATGCACAACCGCGAGGCCGTCCAGGGGGTGCTGGGCGGTCGGGTGCAGGTGGCGTTCGTGCGCCTGCCGGTGTCGCCGGAGCCGGACCTGCGGGTGCGGCCGGTGCGCAGCGAGGGGCTCGCGGTCGCCGTGCCCGCCGCGAGTGCGCTCGCCGGCGGCGACGGGGCGCTGCGCGTCGCCGACCTCGCCGACGAGGACCTCGTCCTCATCGGGCGGGCGCAGGAGCCCGAGCTCCACGACTCCTACCTCGCCCTGTGCGCCGCGCACGGCTTCAGCCCGCGCGTCGCGCACGAGGTCGACCGCACGCACGTCGCGGTCGGCCTCGTCGCCTGCGGGCTCGGGGTGGCGCTGGTGCCGCGGTCCGCGCTGCGGGTCGCCCACCCCGACGTCGTCTACCGCCCGCTCGAGGAACCGACCGCGCGACTGACCGTCGGCGTCGCCTGGCGCGGACCCGACGAGGACCCCGTCGTCGCGAACTTCCTCGCGCTCTGCCCGGCGGCGGAGGGCCCCTAGTCGGGGACGTGGCGGCGCCGCGGCGGCTCGGCCCCCTCGGCGACGGCGACGCGGGTGCGCGCCGCGTGGGCGATCCATGCCGGGTCGCTCGACGCGACGAACCGCCCCTCCTCGACGCCGGCGAGGGCGGCGTCCGCGGCGACGGACGGGTCGACCCCCTCGGTGATCCCCCGGGTGAGCATGTCCACGGTGGCCGCGGCGACGGCGTCGTCACGCTGCGGTGGCCGCGGCCCGAGCCGGTCGGGCCAGTGGTTGCGCTCGTTGAAGGCGGTCGCGACGGCGCCGGGGCACAGCACCGTCACCCCGACCGTGCTCCCCGTGCCGGCGAGGTCGCGGTGCAGCGACTCCGCCAGGGCGAGCAGGGCGTGCTTCGTCGCCGCGTACGGCGCCATCGCCGCCCCCGCCGACCACGACGCGATCGACCCCGTCACGAGCACGTGCCCGCGGTCCCGGGCGACCAGGCCGGGCACCGCCGCGTGCAGCAGGTGCACCACGCCCCAGAGGTTGACGTCGACCACCCACCGCCAGTCGGCGAGCGGGGTCTCCCACAGCCGCGCCGGGTGGCCGGGCACGCCGGCGTTGGCGGCCACGAGGTCCACCCGCCCGTGGCGCTCCTCGGTGTCGGCGACCACCCGCGCGACGGCGTCGGCGTCGGTCACGTCGAGCGGGACGGCGCTCGCCGATCCGCCGCCCGCCGCCACCGCGTCGCGGGCGGTCCGCAGCGCATCGGCGTCCCGGTCGGTCAGCACGACGTGCAGGCCGCGCCGCACGAGGGCCGCGGCGAGCGCGCGCCCGATCCCGCTCGCCGCCCCCGTCACGATCGCGACGTCACCCTCGCGCAGCTCCATGCCTCGATGCTGCCCCGGGGAACACCGCCGCGCCGGGTGTCGTTGCCTCCACGAGACCGCGTCCCGGAGGAGCTGCCGTGCCCACGCCAGACATCCCGCTCGAGAAGCTGGGTTTCCTCACCCTCGGAACCTTCGACGGCGACGACCCCCTCCCCGGGATGGAGAGCACGCTGCAGGTCGCCGAACTGGGCGAGGAGCTCGGGTTCGACAGCGTCTACCTGCGCCATCGGCACTTCCAGACCGGGATCTCCTCGCCGATCGCGATCATGGCGGCGCTGTCCCAGCGCACGTCACGCATCGCGATGGGCACCGCGGTCACGCCGCTGGGCTGGGAGAACCCGCTGCGCATGGCCGAGGACCTCGCCACCGTCGACATCCTGTCCGGCGGCCGCCTCGAGCCCGGCTTCAGCGTGGGCCCGCCGATCCACTGGGACGACATCAAGGCCGCGCTCTACCCCGACACCGCCGACGTCGAGGACCTCACCTACGAGCGCGTCGCCCGCCTGCTGCGCATGATCCGCGGCGAAGCCGTCAGCACGTTCTCCGGCACCGCGGGCTTCGAGGAGTTCTCCGCGCGGGTCGAGCCGCACGCCCCCGGCCTCGGCGACCGCATCTGGTACGGAGCGGGCAGCAAGCGCTCGACGCAGTGGGCCGCGGAGCAGGGCCTCAACCTGCTCACGAGCAACATCATCAAGCCCGAGGACTCGGACCTCGAGGCCGACGGGAAGTGGGACTTCGCCGCGATCCAGCAGCGCCAGATCGCGCTGTTCAAGGCCCACCACCCCGAGGGCGACGCCGCCCGGGTCTCGCAGGGGCTCGTCGTGATCCCGACCGACTCGGCCACCGCCGAGCAGCGCGCGAAGTACGAGGCCTACGTCGAGAAGCGCACCCCGCGGACGTCGGCGCCGATGGGCCCGCCGGGGCCCGGCCTGCTCGCGGCGCCCGACGTGCTGGGGACCTCCGAGGAGGTCGCCGAGAAGCTCTACGCCGACGCCGCGTTCCGCGAGGTCCGCGAGGTCGTGTTCGCGCTGCCGTTCACCTTCGAGCACGAGGACTACGTGCAGATCCTCACCGACATGGCGACGAAGCTCGGCCCGGCGCTGGGCTGGAAGGCCGCCGCGTAGATGGCCGATCACGCCGACCGGAAAGGTCTGGGCCCGCTGCTCGCGGAGCTGACGGCGCCGGGCGGGGAGTTCGCGATGGTCCCCACCGTCGTCGACGGCGTCCCGATGCGCGTCCACGAGCGCGGACCGCACACCCTGCGCGAGCTCTACCTCGCCACACCCGCGCCCGACGACCGCGTCGCCACGGTCTACGGCGAGGAGCACACCACCTACGGCGAGCACCGGCGCCTCGTCGCGGGCCTCGCGGCGTGGCTGACCGGCGAGCTCGGGCTCCGGCCGGGCGACCGGGTCGCCGTCGCGATGCGCAACGTGCCCGAGTGGACCGTCGCGTTCTGGGCGGCGATCGTCTCCGGCCTCGTGGTCGTGCCGCTCAACGCCTGGTGGACGGGCGACCAGCTGGCCGGTGCTGTCGGGCACGCGGACGCCCGGGTGATCGTGGCCGATCCCGAACGGGTCGCCGCGCTCGCGGGCCGGGCAGGCCTGCCGCCGGTGCTGGCGGTCCGTGGCGACGGGTCGACGGCCGGCGTGCTCGCCTGGGAGGACGTCGTCCGCCCGTCCGACGACCCGTGGCCCGCCGTCGACGTGGCGCCCGACGACGTCGCGACGCTGATCTACACCTCCGGCACCACCGGCGCGCCCAAGGGCGTCGTGAGCACCCATCGCAACCACGTCGCCAACGCGCTCAACGTCGCCTGCTTCGGCCGGGCGAACGCGCTGGCCGCCGCGCGCCGCGGGGAACCGGTCGCCGTGCCGGAGCGACCCGGGACGCTGCTGGCCTACCCGATGTTCCACATCGCCGGGCTCAACGGGCTCTACGGCGCCGTGCTCTCGGGCGCCACGCTCGCGCTGATGCACCACTGGGACCCGGACGAGGCGCTGCGCCTCATCGCGACCGAGCGGCTGACGAACGCCTCGGGCGTGCCCTCGGTGCTGCGCGACGTCGTGGAGCTGGCCGTCGAGCACCCCGTCGAGACGGCCTCGCTGACCCGCGTCGCGATGGGCGGCGCGCCGATCCCGCCGTCGCTGGTGCGCCGGGTGGCCACCGAGCTCTCCGGCCGGGCCTCCGCGGCCAACGGCTACGGCGCCACCGAGACCACGTCCGCGGTCTGCGCCAACACCGGCGCCGACTACGCCGCCCACCCGGACAGCGTCGGGCGGCCCGTCCCCGGCACCGAGCTGCGGATCGTCGACCCGGCGAGCGGTGCCGAGGTGCCCGACGGCGACGTCGGCGAGCTGTGCTTCCGCGGCCCGCAGATCATGCGGGGGTACTGGCACGACCGCGAGGCCACCGCGGCCGTGCTGCACGACGGATGGCTGCGCAGCGGCGACCTCGGCCTGCGCCGCGACGGCTGGGTCCACGTGGTCGACCGCGCCAAGGACGTCGTGGTCCGCGGCGGCGAGAACGTCTACTGCGGCGAGGTCGAGGCCGCGCTGCTCGCCCAGCCGGGCGTGCACGAGGCCGCGGTCGTCGGCGTGCCCCACCCGCGGCTCGGGGAGGACGTGGCGGCCGTGCTCGTCGCCGCCCCGGGCACCACGCCCGACACCGGGGCGCTGCAGGCCGCGCTGGCGACGACGCTGCCCTCCTTCGCCGTGCCGGCCACCGTGCTCTGGCGGGACGACCCGCTCCCCCGGACCGCGACCGGGAAGATCCTCAAGGACACACTGCGCCGCGATCTGGCCGGCTGATCAGACCAGGGGCCGCCCGAGCGCCCGGCGCACGCGCAGGTCGGTGAGCGTCGTCGAGTACGGCGCCTGCCGCACGGGGGCCGGCAGCCGGTGCAGCACGGCCCCCGCCCGCCGCAGGTGCGTCTCGAAGCGGCGCTGGTCGTCGCGGGACCACTCCAGGCCGAGCAGCGACCGGAACGGTTCGTGCAGGAAGCCGGTGGTGACGAACGTGCGCGTCGCCTCCGTGGCGCGGCGCACCGGCTCCGGGAGGAAGTCGCCGCGGATCAGGCGCGCGAAGTACGCCCGCACCGCGTCGTCGATCCGGACGTGGGTGAGCCCGTCGTCCCACGCGCCGTCGAACGCGGCCCGGTCGGCGGGCCACTGCTCGGGACGCATCTGCAGCGTCGTCCCGAGCGTCGCGCACTCCCGGTAGACGTCGTCCGGCAGCCGCATGCCCGGCTCGCCGGCGAGCAGGCCCCAGGTGTCCTCGAACGCCCGGTACAGGCACAGCGCCACCCACCGCTGCAGCTCAGGGTCGAACGCGTCGTAGTCCACCGGGCTGTCCGCCGTCGCGTGGACCTGGGCGTGCGAGCGGCCCACCGCCCGCCGGTAGTCGCGGCGCTCGGCGTCGGTGCCCAGCAGCGCGACGGCGAGGTAGGCGTTGGTCGTCCGGAACCGGTGCAGCGGGTGGAGCATGACGTTGCCGGAGTCGACCCGGCTCTCGGCGACCCCGTGACCGACGCCCGGCCACGACAGCTCCATGATCACGTTGGCGGTCGCCGAGAGCACGACGGGCCCGAGCACGAGGTCCCGGGCCGACCCGGGGATCACAGCCCGTAGGACTTGCCGATGATGTCGCGCTGGATCTCGCTGGTGCCGCCGTAGACCGTGGAGACCACGCTCTGGCGCAGCAGCCGCTCCATCCCGTACTCGGTGGCGTAGCCGTAGCCGCCGAGCATCTGCATGCCCTCGAGCGAGAGGTGCTTGGCCAGCTCGGTCGCCTTGAGCTTGGCCATCGAGGCCTCGCGCGGGAACAGGGCGCCGGGGTTGGCGTCGATGGTGCGCGCGGTGTCGTGCACCAGCAGCTTCGTGGCCGCGAGGTCGGTGGCGTTGTCCGCGATGCGGTGGCGCAGCGCCTGGAAGCTGCCGACCGGCCGGCCGAACTGGTGGCGCTCCTTGACGTAGGCGACCGTGTCGTCGAACGCGCGGCGCGCGAGCCCGAGCATCAACCCGGCGAGGATCATGCGCTCGAGGTTCAGCCCGGCCATGAGCTGGCGCCAGCCTTGCCCCTCGGTGCCGACGACGGCGTCGGCGGGCAGGTGGCAGTCGGTGAAGTAGAGGTCGTTGACCTCCTTGCCGCCCATCGTCTCGATGCCGTGCATCTCGAGGCCGTCGGCGTCGGTGGGCACCATGAACATCGTCAGCCCGTCGTGCTTGCCGCCCTCGGTGGACGTGCGCGCGACCAGCAGGATGTGCTGCGAGATGTGGGCGTTGGAGCACCACGTCTTCTGGCCGTTGACCACCCAGCCGTTCTCGGTCTTCTCGGCCTTGCAGGTCAGGCCGCCGACGTCGGAGCCCGCGCCGGGCTCGGACATCGAGATGGCCAGCAGCTCGCCGTTGACCACGTCGCCCAGCAGCTGCTGCTTCTGCTCCTCGGAGCCGCTGCGCTCCAGGGCCGCCGCGGTGATGATCGTGGTGCCGAAGCCGCCGATCGGGATCTGGTGGTACGAGGTCTCCTCGAGGAAGACGAGCAGGTCGGTCATCGACCCGCCGGAGCCGCCGTAGGCCTCGGGCAGCGCGATGCCCAGCCAGCCCTGGTCGGCCATCTTGCGATAGACCTCCATCGAGTGCGGGCCCTCGGCGGTCAGCTCGTCGCGGCGCGCCTTGTCGGGCACCTCGCGCCGCGCGAACTCGCCGATCGCGTTCGCGAGATCCTGCTGCTCCTCGGTCAGGGTGACGGGCATCGTCGGCCTCCCTCTCTCAGGTTGCGTCGTCCCAGAAGCCGACCGCCTCCAGGTGGGCCACCAGCAGGTCGCGCCCGTCGAGGACGTGACCCTCCATCGCCGCCCGGGCGGTGTCGGCGTCGCCCGACGCGAGCGCGTCGAGCAGCGTGTGGTGCGCCGCCACGGTCGCGGCGCGCCAGGCCTGCCGGTCGGTGTAGAAGCGCGGCGGCAGGTAGTGCGCGGCCCGGCCGACGAGCCAGGCCAGCTTGCGGGCACCGGCCGCACGGTTCAGCGCCGCGTGGAAGCGGTGCTCGGCCTCGGCCAGGGCGAGGTCGCCGGGCTCGCCGTCCTCGATGATCGCGTCGACCTCGCCGGCCAGGGCGCGCAGCCCGGCCACCCCGTCGGCGTCGAGGACAGTCGCCGCCCGGGCGGCGAGCTCGCCGGTCAGCTGCGCCTGGACGGCGAAGAGGTCGACGACGTCGTCGCGGTCCAGCGGCGCCACCACGAACCCGCGCCGCGGCAGCGCCCGCACCATGTCGTCCGCGCGGAGCGCCTGGAGCGCCTCGCGGACCGGCGTGGGGCTGACACCGAGCTCGACGGCGAGACGGTCGGGACGCAGGAACGTGCCCGGGCGCAGGACCCCGGAGAGGATCCGCTCCCGCAGCTGCAGGGCCACCTGCTCGGGCAGCGCCGGCGCGTCCCCGAGCAGAGCCTCGGCACCGGTCACGGCCGTGACGATATCCTATGGGATTTGTCGCGGCCAGCGGCAGCCCGACGCAACGCAGGTGGCGGTCCGCGGGAGAGCACTGCCTTCCCACGACCGCAGCGAGCGAGCGGCGGGTCGCGGCTCAGGCGGGCGCCGGCGCCGGGTCCCGCGACCCGGCCCGGCGCACCAGCCGGTCCGCGGCCAGCGCGCCGACCCCGGAGAGCACCGTGATCACGACCAGGTACGCCGCCGCGCCGGGCATCCCGAGCGGGGAGGCGAGCAGCAGCGTCGTGAAGATCGGGGCGAGGGCGCCGCCGACGATGGAGCCGAGCTGGTAGCCCACCGAGGCGCCGCTGTAGCGGACCTCCGTCGGGTAGCACTCCGCGGCCAGCGCGGCGGACGGCCCCCACATCGGAGCGGACGCCCAGCGCGCCCCGGCCACGGCCAGCGCGATGAGCAGCAGCGAGCCCGACGCCAGCAGCGGCAGGAACGCGGCGGCGACGACGGCGGTGGCGACGCTGCCGACGACGATCGTGCGGGACAGGCCCCAGCGGTCCGCGCCCGCCGAGACCCACAGGATCAGCGGCACCTCGAGCACGGCGACGACGAGCACGATCGCGATCAGCGGCGCCCGCGGCAGCCCGAGGGCGCTCGTCCCGTACTGGATGACGTAGGTCGCGGCCATGTACCCGATGCCGGTGATGCCCGTGAACATCGCGATCCCGCAGAGCACCTGCGGGAAGTGGTGGCGCAGCACCGAGGCGAGCGGCAGCGCCATCGATCCGGCGCGCCGCACGGCCACGAACTCCGAGCTCTCCTCGATCCGCAGCCGGACCCAGAGGCCGACGAGGACCAGCAGCGCGCTGAGCAGGAAGGGGATCCGCCAGCCCCAGGAGCCGAACGCGTCCCGGGGCAGGGCCGCCGCGAGCACGAGGAAGATCGCGTTCGACGCGATGAGCCCGATCGGGACGCCGAGCTGCGGGAAGCTGCCGTAGAAGCCCCGCTTCGACTCCGGGGCGTGCTCCACGGAGATCAGGACCGCGCCGCCCCACTCGCCGCCGACCGCGAAGCCCTGCACGAGGCGCAGCACGACGAGCAGGACCGGCGCGAGCGCCCCGATGGCGGCGTAGGTCGGCAGCACGCCGATGAGCGTGGTGGCGGCGCCCATGGTCACCAGGGTCGTGACGAGGGTGGCCTTGCGGCCGATGCGGTCGCCGAGGTGTCCGAACACCACGCCGCCGATGGGACGCGCGACGAAGCCGACCGCGAACGTCGCGAACGCGGCGAGCGTGCCCGTCAGCGAGGAGACCTGGGGGAAGAACTGCGGCGCGAACACCGTCACGGCCGCCAGGCCGTAGATGTAGAAGTCGTACCACTCGATCGACGTGCCGACGAGGCTCGCCAGCGCGACCTTGCGGACCTCGCGGCCCGACCGCGTCCCGGTCATGACCGACCTCCCTGCGGGGTCGTGGGTCGTCGCCGGGGACGGCCCGCGGCGAGGGCGTGCGAGACGCCGGCGGCGCTGGTCCGCACGAGCGGGGCGAGCACGGACACCGGCGGACGGCCGTGGTGGGCCACCACCGAGAGCGCGGCCACGACCTCGCCGGTGGCGTCGTGGACGGGCGCGGCGATCGAGGTCGCGTCGTCGGTGATCTGGCGCTCGCTGACCGCGTAGCCGCGGGCCCGGGTCGCGGCGAGCGCCTGGCGGATACGGGTCGGATCGGTGAGCGTCCACGGGGTGTGGCGGGTGAACGGCCCGTCGAGGACGCGCTCGACGACGTCGGCCGGGGCGTGGGCGAGGAGCACGAGCCCGACGCCGGTGGCGGTCATGGCCCAGCGCCCGCCGACCCGGGTGAGCACCCCGACGGCCCGGGTGCCGGCCAGGCGCTCGACGTAGACGATCTCGTCGTCCTCGCGCACCGCGAGCTGGACGTTCTCCCGGGTCACGGCGCAGAGGTCCTCGAGGTAGGGCAGCGCCCGCTCCCGCAGGCCCGGGCCGCGCGGGGCGAGCGCGCCGACCTCCCACAGGCGCAGCCCGACCTGGTAGCGGCCGCGGGCGTCGCGCTCGAGCGCACCCCAGGCCTCGAGCTCGGCGACCAGGCGGTGCGCCGTGGACAGCGGCACCCCCGAGCGCCGGGAGATGTCGCTGAGACTGAGCGTCGGGTGCGCGTCGGAGAACGCCTCGAGCAGGCGCAGCGCCCGGGCCACGACCGGTCCCGTGGACGCCCGTTCGATCCCCTCGACGGGCTGCGTGGCCGTCATGACCCCTCCGGTGGCGTCGGCGGCACGGATCCGCGGAGTGTGCGGTCTGTCACGGGCCGTACCCAACGGTGGTTTCCGGATGCCGGAAGCCGCGTTGGCCGCCTCAGGCCTCGTCAGGCCGCCGTCAGCCGCACCGGCACGCTCGCGAAGCCCCGCAGCCAGTTCGAGAGACGGGGCCGCGACGGGCCCGCGGGCTCGAGCCGCGCGACCCGCCGGGCGAGGGCGCCGAGGAGCGCCTCGGCCTCCATCCGCGCGATCACCTGCCCGACGCAGTTGTGCACGCCGGCCCCGAAGGCGGTGTGACCCGCGGCCTTGCGGTGCAGGTCGTAGGCGTCGGGCGCGTCCCACCGGCGCGGGTCGCGGTTCGCCGCACCGAGCATCATCAGCAGCTTCTCGTCGCGTCGGACGACGGTGTCGCCGAGGGCGACCTCGCGGGTCGCCGTCCGCCCGATCACCGGGCTCGGCGTGTGGAGACGCAGGCCCTCCTCGAACGCCGCCCGCGCGAGGCCGGGGTCGGCGCGCAGCTCCGCCCACTGCGCGGGTCGCCGCGCCAGCTCGTGGACCGCCGCACCGAGCGCGAGGATCGTCGTGTCGATCCCGGCCGAGAGGAACGACCGCACGAGCAGCGCCGCGTCGTCGGCCCCGATGTCCCCCGCCTCGGCGTGGGCGTAGATCGCCGCGCCGATCCCGTCGTCGGAGAGCGCGTCGCGCCGCATCTGCCAGGTCACGTACTCGCGGGCCGCGCCCGCCCGGTGCTCGGCGTCGGCCCGCAGCGCGTTGTGGGGGCCCATCGACTCGAAGTTCAGCGCCGCGTAGGGCAGGAGGTGCTCGCGCCCCTCCGGGGCCATGCCGACGGCGTCGGGCAGGACGGTCATCGGGAAACGCTTGGCCAGCGCGATCGCCGCGTCGACCTCGCCGGCCTCCACCGCGTCGTCGACGACCTGCGCGGCGACCGCCGCGAACCGCGTGGCGAGCTCGGCCAGCGCGCGCGGCGCCAGCACGCGGTTCATCACACGGCGCGCGGCGGTGTGCGCGGGCGGGTCCGCGTCGAGGAGCACGCTCGGCGGCCGCCAGCCCTCGCCGCGGCGGATGTCGGCGAGCCCCGTGCCGGCCGCCGACGACCACGTCGACCAGTCCCGGAAGACCGCCGCGACGTCGGCGTGCCGTCCGGCGGCCCACACCCCGTGCGCGGGCAGCCACACGACCGGCGCGGCCTCACGGATCGCCGTGTCGGTCGGCACCGGGTCGGCGAGGACGTCGAGGGCGAACGGGTCCACGTCGAGCTCCACTACTCCTCCTCGTCCTCCGGGGCCACGAGGGCGAGGGCCAGGAGCAGGCGGTCGCGGGCGTCGGACAGGCAGCGGCCGGTGAGCGACTCGAGACGCGCGAGGCGGTACATCACGGTGTTGCGGTGGCAGTAGAGGACGCCGGCCGCGCGGGAGGGCGAGCCGTCGGCGTCGAGGACCGCGCGCAGGGTGCCGAGCAGGGTGTGGCGCTCGCGGGGCGGGAGGTCGAGCAGGCCGCCGAGCGCGGCGCGGCGCAGCCGGGGCGCGAGGTCCGGCGACTCGGCGAGGAGCGCCTCGGGCAGGCGGTCGTCGAGGCTCACCGCGGCGCCCGTCCCCGCCGGCAGCGTGCGGGCCGCGAGCCGCGCCCAGCGGTGGGCGAGGTCGAGCCGGCCCAGGCCGCGCACCGGGGGTGAGACGCCGACCGGCCCCGCCGCCCGCCGGGCCAGCGCGTCGACCACCGCGGGCAGCGCGGCGAGCGCGTCGTCGGTGGGCAGGACGATGCCGACGACCTCCGCGGAGCGCGCGTGCCAGAGCGACGTCGCGACGCCGGCGAGGGCCTCGGCGGGCGCCGGGAGCGGGTCGTCGTCCCCGTCCGCTCCGTCGGGGGTCGGGGCGACCACGCACAGCACCTCGGCGTCCTCGGGCACGTCGAGCAGGCGGGCGGCGTCGCGGGCCACCGCGGGCTCGCGGCCCCGCCCGGCGAGCAGCCCCTCGAGCACCGCCCAGCGCCGACCGAGCTCGAGCCCGCGCAGCCGGGACTCCTCGCGGCGGTAGGCGTCGACGAGCCGGTCGGAGCTCGCGTCGAGGATCCGCCACACGTCGTCGGCGACCACCAGCAGCTCGGCGTCGTGGGCCCCGGCGAACCGGGTGCGCGAGACCGCGCGCATCCGCTCCCACACCAGCCGCCCGCACTGCCGGTAGGCGCGCAGCACCACCTCGAGCGGCACGCCCTGGCGCGCACGGCGTCGCCCGGTGTCGACGGTCAAGGCGCCGGCGTCGACGTCGGGCGGCAGGTCGCCGGCGAGCTGGGTGAGCAGCCGCTCGAGGCTGGCCCGGCACGTCGCCCGCAGGTCGTCGCGGACCGGCACGCCGAGGGCGCCGTAGACGTCCTCCCGCTCGAGGATCCGGGCCGTCAGGCGGTCGGCGAGGTCGTCGACCTCCTCCAGCAGCGCCCGGCAGAGCACCGTGAGGGTGCTGCCGGTGGTGAGGGGGACGGCCACCGCAGCAGCATGCCGTGCCACGCGCTGTGCGGTCCATGTCACATCTTGTGCTCGGCGCCCATAGGAGATCCGGGGATCGCACGACGAAGCTTCCGGGTCATGACGGCCACGGGAGCAGGCGCGCCGGTCGACAGGAGCGCGGTGCGCAAGACCTCGCTGGTGAGCCTGCTCGGCTCGACCATCGAGTGGTACGACTTCTTCATCTACGGGACCGCCGCGGCGCTGGTCCTCAACACCGCCTTCTTCCCGAGCGTCGACCCGTTCATCGGCACGCTCGCCGCCTTCAGCTCGTTCGCCGTCGGGTTCATCGCCCGCCCGGTGGGCGGCATCATCTGGGGCCACTTCGGCGACCGGATCGGGCGGAAGAAGGCGCTGGTGTCGGCGCTGTTCCTCATGGGGGCGTCGACGACGCTCGTGGGCCTGCTGCCGAGCTACGCGACGATCGGTGTCGCGGCGCCGATCCTGCTGTTCGTGCTGCGCATCCTGCAGGGCCTCGCCGTCGGCGGGCAGTGGGGCGGCGCGGTGCTCATCGCCACCGAGTACGCCCCGCCGGACCGGCGCGGGTACTACGGCAGCTTCCCCCAGCTCGGCGTCCCGATCGCGGTCATCGTCTCGAACGGCCTGTTCCTCGCCCTCGAGGCGGGGCTCGGCGAAGAGGCCTTCGAGTCCTGGGGCTGGCGGGTGCCGTTCCTGCTCTCGGTGCTGCTCATCGGCGTCGCCCTCTACGCGCAGCTGCGCCTGGAGGACACGCCGGCCTTCAAGGAGATCCAGGCGCAGGACGCCGGGAAGAAGCGCTCGCCGATCATCGAGGTGCTGCGCTCGCACCCGAAGCAGGTGTTCCTCGCGGCGGGCTCGTTCATCGCGGTCAACGGCGGCTTCTACGTCTTCATCGTCTACGCGCTCTCGTACGGCACGAAGGTGCTCAAGCTGCCCGAGACGACGATGCTCGTCGGGATCCTGGGCTCGAGCGCGGTGAACCTCGCGCTCATCCCGCTGTTCGCGCTGCTCTCCGACCGCATCGGCCGGCGCCCGGTGTACCTCGCCGGCGCGATCGGCACGGTGCTCGCCGCGTTCCCCGTGTTCTGGCTGATCGACACGCGCTCGACGTTCCTGATCTTCCTCGGACTGCTGATCGGCGGGATCGCGAACTCGGCGATGTACGGGCCGCAGGCCGCGCTGTTCGCGGAGCTGTTCAGCGCCGAGGTGCGCTACTCGGGCGCGTCGCTGGGCTACCAGATCGGCGCGGTCCTCGGCGGCGGGCTCGCCCCGCTGATCGCCGCCTCGCTGTACGAGGCGACGGGCACCTCGGCGTCGGTCTCGGCGTACCTGCTGGTCATGGGCGTGATCACGGCCGTCTGCGCGTACCTGCTGCACGAGACGCACAAGCCCCGCGACCGGGCCGCCGTCCACGAGCGTTCGGCGACCGCCGGCGACTAGCGCTTCGGGGGCTTGCCGCGCCAGGCGAGCGACCGCGCGTCGAGCTCCCGCAGCAGCGTGTCGCCCTCGGCCAGGAGCCGCTCCCCCCGCGCCACGGCGTGGGCGAGGCGGTCGTCGTCGAGCCGGCGGTACGCCGCACCCCGGCCGCGCCCGAGGACGTCGTACCAGCATCCGCCGACGGCATCGTCGAGGAGCACCCGGCCGAAGCAGTGGTCGAGGCGCAGGCTCCACCGCTCCCGCGCGGCCGTGGCCGGGAGTTCTTCGTCGACGAGCTCGCGGTAGCGCGCGAGCAGCGCGTCGCGGTCGGCCATGGTCACGGGCTACCCCGGCGTGGACCGGGTTACTGGCTGGTATCTCTCGCCGAGCGAGCGATACCAGCCAGTAACACCTCGACACAAACCCCGGCCGGGGCACGGCGCACGGGTCGAGCGACGTCGCAACGGGCACGCTCGGAGATGACCGCGACGACGACGGTGCCCGCCCTCCCTCCCCCTGAGCCCTCGCCGGACCCGGAGCGCGTGCGGCAGAGCGGGCCGGACGGCGTCACGCTGCCGATCCCGTGGCTCGGCACCATCGAGATCTCGAAGCCCGAGCTGGCCTACGTCGGCGGCATCGCCGGCCTCGCCGCGCTCGGCGTCCTCGAGTGGCCCATCGCGCTCGTCATCGCGGGCGGGCACGTGCTCGCCGCCGACCGCTCCAGCAAGACCGTGCGGGACCTCGGCGACGCGATGACGGCGGCGTGACGAGGCTACTGGCTGGTATCCCTCGCCAGCTGAGGGATACCAGCCAGTAGGCCGAGATCGTCGCCGGTCGCAGGCTCACGCAGCCGTGACGGCGTCGGCGGCGAGCATGCGGCGCACCACGTTCACCAGGTAGTCGGGCGTCTCCTGCAGGTCGTACCAGGACACGCGGATCACCCGCCAACCCCCGATGACGACCTCGTTCTGGCGCAGCCCGTCGCGCCGGAAGCGGTCGACGTCGCGGTGGAAGGCCCAGCCGTCGATCTCGATCGCGACGCGGTGCTCCGGGAACGCGATGTCGAGGACGACGCGACCGAAGCCCGGGAGGACCACCGGGAGGTTCGCCGTCCACCCGGTGACGCGGGCCCGGGTCAGGCGGCGGGCGGCATCGCGTTCCGCCTCCGACCGTGCCTCACCCTCGGCGAGCGCGACCAGCCGGCGCGCGAGCACGACGCCGTGCCGCCGGCCCATCTCCTCGAGCGCCTTGCGCAGCGCCTCCACCGCCACGCGATCCTGCTGGAGGGCCCGGTCGAGCAGACGGGCGCCTTCGACCAGCCCGAGCGACGTCGCCGCTTCGAGCGCGGCGGCGGCGCGGTGCGCGACCCACACGCCGTCGACCCTGACCCGGCCCGAGAGACCGATCGCCCGGCGCACCGCGCGGATCCCGGGAGGCGGGCAGTGCCCTCCGGCCGGGCCCACCGCGATCGCGATCGTCTCCACCGGGCGGTCAGTGAGGTTCCACCAGACGGCCGCGGCATGGCCGATGAGGGTGGCCGCGTCGCCGGCCCAGAGCGCGGCGGCACGCAGGGTGGCGCGAGGGGTCAGGACGTGCGTGGCGGTGAGGTAGACGCGGGGACGGACGGCGAGCCACTCCCCGGACGCGACCCGCCTGTCGATGGCGGCGGGTGACATGCCGAGGTCGCGGGCCTGGTCGTGACGGATCAAGCCGTCCTGGGTGCGAACGAGGTCGAGGAGCTCCATACCGGGTTCGACGCAGCAGTCCGGCCCGGGCTCCATCGAACGCGCGAGCACCGTGCCGGTCCGTCGTTACTGGCTGGTATCCCTCTCCTGGCGAGGGATACCAGCCAGTAACCGCACCACGCCGGCCGCGGCACGCGTCGCGAGCCGTCACACCGCGGTCGGGTTGCCCTCGTGAACCCCTCACGCCGGCGTCGGGACGCCCTCGCCACCCGAGCGGAGCTCCGCCCGCAGGCGCTTCGCCGCGTCCGCCAGGGACCGCATCTTCCCGTACGCCGACTCCCGCGGCAGGTACTTCAGGCCGCAGTCGGGGGCGAGGACGAGGTTCTCGGGCGCCATGACGTCGAGCGCCCGCCGCGCCCGGGACGCGACGACGCCCGGGCTCTCGACGGCCGGGTCCGAGAGGTCGAGCACGCCCAGGATGATCGTCTTGTCGGTGAGGTCGCTCAGCACGCCGAGGTCGAGGCCGGACTGCGCGGTCTCGATGGAGATCTGCTTGACCGGGGTGCCGGCGAGCTCGGGCAGGAACGAGTAGCCCTCGGGCCGCTCGTGGATGATCGCGGCGTAGCCGAAGCAGATGTGCACCGCGGTGGTGCCCGTGATGCCGTCGAGCGCGGCGTTCAGCGCCTCGAGTCCGTACGCGCGGGCGGCGTCGGGGCGGGCCTGCATGTACGGCTCGTCGATCTGCACGACGTCGGCGCCCGCGGCGAACAGGTCGCGCACCTCGGCGTTGACCGCCGCGGCGTAGGCCATCGCCGCCGCGCCCGGGTCGCCGTAGTGGTCGTCCTGGGCCTGCTGGGACATCGTGAACGGCCCCGGCACGGTCATCTTGATCGTGCGGTCGGTCGCCGAGCGCAGGAAGTGCAGGTCGTCGAGCTGGATCGGCACGGACCGCTCGATCGGCCCGGTGATCCGCGGGACCGGGTTGGGGTGCCCGCTGCGGTCGAGGGCGGTGCCCGGGTTGTCGACGTCGACGCCGCCGAGGGCCGTCGCGAAGTGGTTCGAGTAGCTCTCGCGCCGGATCTCGCCGTCGGTGACGATGTCGAGCCCCGCGCGCTCCTGCGCCCGGATCGCGAGCACGGTCGCGTCGTCCTGGGCCTGCTCGAGGAACTCCGGCGCCGGGCGCCACAGCTCCTTCGCGCGCACCCGCGGCGGGAACCGGTCGGCGAGCCGGGCCCGGTCGATGAGCCAGTCGGGCTGGGCGTAGCTGCCGACGAGCGAGGTCGGCAGGATCTCCGCGGTCATGCGGGCTGCAGCACGAAGTCGTAGGCGGCCTCGCACCACGGGACGTCGCTGTGACCCCCGTCGGGTGTGGGGCCCGGATCCCGCTCGACGAAGGACACGACGAGCTCGCGCTTCACGCCGAACACGACGTCGCTGTCGAGGTACTGCGCGCCCTCCCGGAACAGGTGGGTGATCAGCGGCTCGAAGCCGGGCACGTTGAGCAGGAAGTGCACGTGCGCGGGCCGGTAGTGGCTGATGTCGGTCTGGTGGATGAGGTTCCCGACCGGCCCGTCCATGGGGATCGCGTAGCCGAGCGGGGCGATCGTGCGCACGCAGTACGTGCCGTCCTCGCGCGAGGTGTACTTGGCGCGCAGGCGCGCCTCGTCGACCGGGAGCTGCGACTCGTACGCGCCGTCGTCGTCGGCCTGCCACACGTCGAGCACCGCGCCGGGCACGGACGTGCCGTCGAGCGAGCGCACGGTGCCGTGGACGTAGAGCGGCGTGCCGCTGATGCCCTCGGACATGTCGGCGCCGTACCCCAGCTCCGGCGAGCCCTCGATGTGGAACGGTCCGAGCACCGTCGCGGGCGTCGCGCCCTCGGCGAAGCGGTGGTTCTGCTGCACGACGAGCATGGAGAGCCCCAGCACGTCGGAGGCGAGGATGAACTCCTCGCGCTTGTCGTCGCTGATCTGGCCGGTGTCGGTGAGCCAGCGGATGGCCGCCATCCACTCGGCCTCGGTCAGCTGCGTCTCGCGCGCGAACGCGTGCAGGTGGCGGACGAGCGCGCTCATCAGCTCGGCGACCCGCGGGTCGTGCGCCGTGGCCCATCGTTCGGCCGCGACGTCGGTGATCGTGTCCTCGGTGACGACGGTGGGGGTGACCGGGTGCGCCATCGCGCCCTCCTCTAGAGGCTTTCCGGGACGTACGGATCAGGATCGACCGGCCGGTTGTTCAGGTCCACCGACAGGAAGATGTCGTTCGCGACGGGGTGGCGCAGCTCCTCGGCGAGCTGGCCGATGAGCCCGGCGGTGCGGGCGAGCAGGGCGAACGCCCGCAGCAGCTCGAGCGGCAGCCCGAGATCGGCGAGCGCCGCCCCGCACACCCCGGCGCCGTTGAGCGGCAGGGTCTTCCCGAGCACCTCCGGGTGCACCCGCCCGATCGCGGCGAACAGCGCCAGGTGCGGGCCGGTGACCCCCTCCTCGGCGGCGATCGCCATGAGCCGCGGCGTGCGGGGGTCGCCGTCCTTGTGGACGTGGTGCCCGAGGCCGGGGACGAACTTCTTGGCCTCGCGCTGCGTACGGACCGTCTCGAGCGCGAGCGCGTCCCACCCGGCGTCGTCGGTCGGCAGCGTCTCCTGGGCCGTCAGCACGTCGTGCAGGAACCGCCCGCAGTCCTCGGTGACGCCGAGGAACCGCGAGCCGCCGGCGAGCAGGCCCGCGGCGAGCGCGCCCTGCACCGAGTCGGGCGCGGACAGGTGGGCGAGGCGGCTGATGATCGCGGTGGGCGTGTAGCCGTGGTCGGCCAGCGCCGCGAGCACGGCCTCGAACACGCGGGTCTCGCCGGGCGACGGACGCCGCTGCGTGGCCAGCCAGAACGCCAGCTCGCCGAACCCGACCTCGCCCATGACGTCGTTCGCGAGGTCGTGCCCGAGCAGGGTGATCGCGTCCTTGGACGAGGCGCCGAGCGCGGTGGGGTACTCAGTCATGGCTGCTCAGCCACTTCCGCAGCTCGGCGCCGTGCTCGTCGAGCTCCGGCGGCGGCAGCTCGTAGGTCACCGGGGTGGCCGAGAAGCGGATCGGGTGGCGCGTCGTCGGCACCGCGCGGTCGCCCTCGCCCACCTCCACCACCGGCTCGAGCCCGAAGCGCTCGGCGATGGCGAAGCCGCCCGCGACGGAGTTGATCGGCCCGCACGGCACCCCGGCCGCGACGAGGAGGTCGAACCATTCCTCGGCGCCCTTGGCCGACAGGGCCTCGACGAGGATCGGCTTGAGCTCCTCGCGGTGCTCGGTGCGGTCGGCGTTGCGCACGAAGCGCGGGTCGTCGGCGAGCTCGGGACGACCCAGCACCTGCACGAGCTTGCGGAACAGCCCGTCGTTGGCGGCCGCGATGACCATGGGGTTGTCCGCGGTGGGCAGCGGCTCGTAGGGCACCACGCTGGGGTGCGCGTTGCCCATGCGCGTCGGGACGACGCCGCCGGCGGCGTAGGCCGAGCTCTGGTTGACCATCCCCGACATCGCCGAGGCGAGCAGGGAGAGCTCGACGTGCTGCCCCCGGCCGGTCGCGTCGCGGTGGCGCAGCGCGGCGAGGATGCCGATCAGCGCGTCCTTGCCCGCCATCACGTCGAAGATCGAGATGCCGGCGCGGTAGGGCGGGCCGTCGGCGTCGCCGGTGAGGCTCATCAGGCCGGAGACGGCCTGGACCATGAGGTCGTAGCCCGGGACGTGCGCGCCCTTGGTCGAGCCGAAGCCGGAGATCGAGGCGTAGACGAGGCCGGGGTTGTCGGCGGCGACCGAGGCGTAGTCGAGGCCGTACTTCGCCATCCCGCCCGGACGGAGGTTCTCGATGAGGACGTCGGCCCGGCGCGCGAGCTCCCTGGCCACGGCGACGTCGTCCTCGTCGCGCAGGTCGAGCGCGATCGAGCGCTTCCCGCGGTTGATCCCGAGGTAGTAGGTCGACGTCTCGTCGCGGGTCGGCGGCATCCACGTGCGGGTCTCGTCGCCCTGCGGCGACTCGACCTTCACGACCTCGGCGCCCAGGTCCGCCAGCAGCATCGTCGCGTACGGCCCCGCGAGGACCCGCGAGAAGTCGGCGACCAGCAACCCGGTCAGCGGCCCGCCTCCGGCCTCGGCCATGCACCCTCCTGTTCCGTCATGCGGACGACTGTCCGTCATCCGATCGAAGCCCTCCGTGCCCGCGGGTGTCAACCCGGGTCACGAGGCGGGCACGGTGACCTTCGGCAGCGTCGCTCGCCGGGCGAAGTCGGCGCTGATGTCCCCCGCCGCCTGGAGCAGCAGGGGCAGGTGGTGCTCGAGGAGGTAGCCGACGGACGTCTCGGCGGCGTGGCAGTTGACGTTCACGCCGGCGATCACCCGGCCCTCGCCGTCGCGCAGCGGCGCGGCGACCGACCGGATGCCCGGCGCGAGCTGCTCGTCGGTGAGCGCCCAGCCGCGGGCGCGGACCTCGCGCAGGGCGGCGTCACGCTCGTCGCGGGCGGGCTGCCAGCGCGGCGTCAGCCCGGAACGCGTCGGCTCGGCGAGGACGCGCTCGAGCTCGTCGGGCGGCAGCGCCGCGAGCTGGACCTTGCCGAGCGACGTGGGCAGCGCCGGGAACCGCGTCCCGATCTGCACGGTCAGCGCGACGATCTTCGGCACGGCGACGCGGGCGACGTAGACGATGTCGGAGCCGTCGAGCTGGGCGACCGAGCACGACTCCCCCGTGCGGGCCACGAGCCGCTCGAGGTGCGGGCGCGCGATCTCCCACAGGCCGAGCGCGTCGACGTACGCCACGCCGAGCTCGAGCACGCGGGGCGTCAGCGTGAAGCCCCGCTCGCCGGCGCGGACGTAGCCGAGCTCGGTGAGCGTGAGCAGGATGCGCCGCGCGGTCGGGCGGGCGAGCCCGGTCGCCGCGGCGACCTCGGCCAGGGCCATCTCGGGACGGGTGGCGCCGAAGGCGGTGATGACGTCCAGGCCGCGGGCCAGGGACTCGATGAAGTCCGGTCCCGCACCGTCGCGCGGCATCGGCCACCACCCTCCTGCACCCGCCCGGCATCGACAGCGTCCGGATCGCCGGGAGCGTAACCGCCGTGACCGCCTGGCGGACAGCTCCGTTCCCACCCGGTCGGGCGGACGGCACCGAGGGTTTCGTTGACAGCTACACCATCGCTGCACGACAGTGACCGGCATCATCTGACCGTCAGCCGGACGGTCGTCCGTTCTCTGCGAGGACGAGGAGCGTCTCCATGAGCCAGTCCCCGGGCCCCGTCGTCCTGCGCGGCGGCACCGTGCTCACCGTCGACGGCGACCACTCCCTGCTCGAGGGCCACGACGTCCTGGTCGTCGACGGGCGGATCGCCGCCGTCGGCGTCGGCCTCGAGGTCCCGGAGGGCACCGAGGAGATCGACGCCACGGGTGGCGTCGTCATGCCCGGCATGATCGACACCCACCGCCACATGTGGCAGACCGCGCTGCGCGGCTACGGCGCCGACTGGACGCTGACCCAGTACTTCGTCTGGAACTACCTCGAGCACGGGCGGAAGTTCCGGCCCGAGGACATCCACGCCGGCGACCTGCTCGCGGCCCTCGAGGCGGTCGAGGCGGGCGTGACCACCTGCGTCGACTGGTCCCACAACCTGCAGACCGCCGACCACGCGAACGCGGCGATCGACGCCCTCGCCGCCGTGCCCGGGCGTTTCGTGCTGGCCTACGGCAACATCCAGGACGCGCCCGCGAACTGGACCGCCGACCGGGGGTTCCGCGACGTCCTCGAGCGGCGCCGCGGCGACGTCGACGGGTTCCAGCTCGCGTTCGACGTCACCGGTGACCCGACGTTCCCGGAGAAGCCGGCCTTCGAGGTGGCCCGCGAGCTCGGCCTGCCCGTGACCACCCACGCCGGCGTGTGGGGCGCGACCAACGACGACGGCATCCGCCTCATGCACGAGCACGGGTTCATGGGCCCGGAGACGGTCTACGTCCACGCCGCGACGCTGTCCGCCGACTCCTACCACCGGATGGCGGCCACCGGCGGCTCGGTGTCGGTGTCGACCGAGAGCGAGCAGAGCGCGGGCCAGGGCTACCCGCCCTCCTGGGTGCTGCGCACCCACGCCATCCCGATGTCCCTGTCGATGGACACCTCGATGTGGTGGAGCGGTGACCTCTTCTCCGCCATGCGCTCCACCCTGTCCGCCGACCGCTCCCGCGAGCACCTCGAGGCCCACGCCAAGGGCGAGACCGTCACCCACCACGCCCTGCGCGCCGAGCACGTCGTCGACATGGCCACGATGGGCGGCGCCCGCGCGCTGGGCCGCGAGGCCGACCTCGGCAGCATCGAGGTGGGCAAGCAGGCCGACCTGGTGCTGATCCGCAACGAGCACTCGCCCGTCGGGTTCCCGATCCTCAACCCGTACGGCCACGTCGTGTTCCAGGCCCAGCGCGGCGACGTCGAGGCCGTGCTGGTGGGCGGCCGCGTCGTCAAGCGCGACCACCGCCTGGTCGACGTCGACCTCGCCGCCGCCCGCCGGGCCGTCGAGCAGACCGTCGAGCACCTGCGCGGCGAGCTCGGCGAGGAGGCCTGGCAGCAGGGCATGAACCCCGACGTCCCCGAGACCAAGGTCCTCGACAACCCGTACACCTACACCGACTACCGCTCCGCCACGACGCACGGCGCCTGACCCCCCCTCGGGGCGCCGTGGCCCCGGAGCGGGGGTCACCCTCGCTGCGTCGGACGCAGCGGAGGTGACCCTCGCTCCCTCGGGGCACCCGGCCGGTGCGCGTCTCAGTCCGGGTCGACGCCGGCGTAGGCGTGCGCGAACCAGCGCCGCAGCAGCGGGTCGCGCTGCAGCGACGACACCCAGCCCTCACGCAGGCCGAGACCGAAGCCGTCGCGCTCGTCGCCGGCGCCCGGGGGTGCGGAGATGACGCGCAGGAACCAGTCCGAGAACGCCTCGGTCCGCCAGATCACCGGCAGGCGGGTCGCGCTGTACGCCGCGGCGCGCGTCCCGTCGCCGCGGTGGCGCTCGATCAGTCCGTGGGCGAGCTCGACGGCGTCGCCGATCGCGAGGTTCATGCCCTTCCCGCCGGCCGGGGTGATCAGGTGCGCGGCGTCGCCGACGAGGAAGACGCGCCCGTGCTGCATCGGCGTCGTCACCCGCACGCGGAGATCCAGCGCGTCGACCTCGGGCAGCTCGACGTCCTCGAGGGCATCGCCGACCCCGAGCCGGAGTCCCAGCTCCTCGCGCAGGCGCGGCACCGGCCAGTCGGCGGGCGACTGGTCGCCCGGCACCTCGAGGTAGAGCCGCGTGACGTCGGGCAGGCGGCGCATGTGGGCCGCGTAGCCGCGGGGGTGGGCGGCGTAGATCGTGTGGTCGACCAGCGGCGGCGTCGCGGCGCTGATGACGAGCCAGCGCATCGGGTGCCGCCGGTCGTGCCGGGTGACGTGCCCGGTCAGGGACCGCGCGACCGCGCTGCCGGCACCGTCGCTGCCGACGACCACCTCGGCGTCGATCTCCTGCTCGCCGTCGGGCCCCGTCGTGATCACGCGCGCGCCGGACGCATCCTGGTCGATCTTCTCGACGCGCTGGGAGAACAGCACCGTCCCCCCGCGCTCGAGGAACGACCCGGCCGCCCGGGCCACGAGGTCGTGCTGGGGGAAGACCCGGTGCGGGCGGTCGCCGGTGATCTCGGCGTAGTCGACGAGCACGGACTCCTCGGCGGTGCGGAACTCGCAGCGCCGGTTGACGTCGGAGAACGCGAGCACCTCCGGCGCCAGCCCCTCGGCGGTGAGCAGCTCGACCGTGCGGTGCTCCACGATCCCGGCCTTCGGCTGCTTCCCCAGCTGGTCCGGCGGCTGCTGCTCGACCACGACCGTGTCGATCCCGGCCCGCTGCAGCAACCACGCCAGCACCAGCCCCGCCGGCCCCGCGCCCACCACGACGATCTCCGTCCGCACGGCACCAGCTTCACCCGGCGCGGGTCGGGCGCGCAGCGCGGCTCCCGGTCGTCGGGAGACCGCTCGGCTACCGGCGCAGCGTCGCCGACGGCGCCTCGAAGAACCGCTCCCGGTAGGCGGCGGCGAAGCGCCCGAGGTGCGAGAACCCGTGCCGCATGGCGATCGCCGCGACGCCGTCGCCCGGGGCGGCGGCGAGCAGGTCCTCGCGGGCGGCCTCGAGGCGCCGGTCCCGCAGGTAGGCCATGGGCGTCGTCCCGAGCTCGCGGCGGAACGCGGCGTGCAGGGCGCGCTCGCTCGTGCCGGCGCACGCCGCCAGGTCCGCCACGGTGAGCGTCCGGTCGTGGGCCGACGCCACGAGGTCGAGCACCCGGCGCAGCACCCGCCGCGGGGCGGGGGCGGACTGCCGGAAGATCCGGTCGCGGTGGTTGTGGCGCGTGCCGAGCAGCAGCGCGGTCACCACGGCGTGCTCCACCTCGGCGGTCAGCACCGCCGGGACCTGGTCCGACGCGTGCGCGAGCAGCTGGCGCAGGCTCGCCACGGCCCCGACGACGGCGCGCCCCGTGCCGTCGACCTCCAGGCCCGGCTCGAACACCAGGGGCGCGTCGGGCGCGTCGTCGACGAGGGCCCGCAGCCCGCGTTCGAGCCGGTCGCGGTCGATCGCGACCATGAACTGCTCGGTGCCCGCCGCCCAGCGCATGTCGACGCGCCCGGCGTAGTCGAGGACGACGGCGCGGCCGCGGTCGCCGGTGGTGCTCCGTCCCCCGGTGGCGAAGGAGACCGCGCCACGCGGGACGAAGCTGATCGTCACCCACGGGATCGGCGGGGTGCAGGTGACCGTTACGGGCGAGCGGTAGCGGGAGCGCAGCACCCCGACCCCGCCGACGCGCCGCCACGAGACGGCGGCGTCGAAGTCCTCCGGGTCGTCGTCGACGGTCATCGCGTGGCCGCAGCCGAGGAACTCGATCGTCCGCGAGCGGGCCAGGGCGGGGTGCGAGGTGCGGATGTCGACGGTGTCCGCGTCACCGAGCTCGGGGCGCGCCAGGTCCTCGGTGAAGGCGAGCGACATCTCCTGTCCTCCTCCCGGACCCCGGGGCGGGAGCCCCTGCAGGAAGCGGCCGAGGGCGGCGGTCAGCGGATCGTGCCCGGCCCGGCGCGCTTCGTAGTGTCCGCTGTCACATCCTGACAGGAGGACCCATGACCGTCACCGACGTCGACCCCTCCACCCCGGCGGTCCGGCAGTGGGACGCGGGCGACGGCGCGATCGCCTACCGGCGCGCCGGGCAGGGCCGGCCGGTGCTCCTGCTGCACTCGGCGGGCGGCGCGAACGAGTGGGGCCCGCTGCAGCTCGGGCTCGCCGGCGTCGGCGACCTGGTCGCGCCCGACCACCCCGGCTTCGGCCTGTCCGACGACCTGCCGGAGCTGCGCACGGTCGACGACCTCGTCTACCACTACCTCGACCTGCTCGACGCCCTCGGACTGGACCAGGTCGACGTCGTGGGCATGTCCTTCGGCGGCTGGGTGGCCGCGGAGCTGGCCGTGCACTCGCCGGAGAAGGTGCGGCGTCTCGTGCTCGGCGCGGCGGCCGGGCTGCGGATCCCCGAGGACCCGATCGCCGACCTGTTCCTCATGAACCCGCCGCAGCTGCTGCGCGCGCTGTTCCACGACGACTCGCTGGTGGACGCGGCGCTGTCGGTGACGCCCACGACCGACCAGATCCTCGCGACCTACCGCGACCTCGGCGCGACGGCCCGCTTCGCCTGGCACCCGTTCATGAACAACCCGAAGCTCGAGCGCCGGTTGCACCGCATCACCGCGCCGACCCGCGTCATCGCCGCCGGCGAGGACCGCCTGGTCCCGATGGCCCACGCGCGCCGCTACGCCGAGCGGATCCCGGACGCCGAGCTGGTCGTCGTCGAGGACTGCGGCCACGCCCTGCACGGCGAGAGACCGACCGAGGTCACCGCCGCCGTCGTCACGCACCTGGGGAGCTGAGAATGAAGGTCAACTTCTTCCACCTGATGCCCTACCCGTACCTGCCCGACGACTTCGACGACGTCGAGAAGTACCCGTCGCCGTCCCTGACCTTCTCGAACGCCCACTTCGACCCGGCGATCGGCGTCGACCTCTACCACCGCTACCTCGACGAGCTCGAGTACGCGGAGACGGTCGGGTTCGACGGCGTCGTCGTCAACGAGCACCACCAGTCGGCCTACGGGACGATGCCCTCGCCCAACATCATGGCCGCGGCGCTGGCGCGACGCACGAGCCGCGCGACGATCATGGTGCTGGGCAACGCGATCCCGCTGCGTGGCAACCCGCTGCGGGTGGCCGAGGAGATCGCGATGCTCGACCACCTCACGAAGGGCCGGCTGCTCTCGGGCTTCGTGCGCGGGATCGGCTGGGAGCACTTCGGGCACAGCGTCAACCCCGCCGACTCGCGGACCCGCTTCAACGAGGCCCACGACCTGATCAAGAAGGCGTGGACGGAGCCCGGGCCGTTCAGCTGGTACGGCGAGCACTACGAGTACCGCTACGTCAACATCTGGCCCCGTCCGCTGCAGCAGCCGCACCCGCCGATCGCGGTGCCCGGCGCCGGGAGCCCGGAGACGATGCGGTGGGTCGCCGAGAACCACTACACCTACGTCTCGGTGTACGCCCCGACCCGCGTCGTGAAGACGTGGTTCGACGGCTACCGCGGCGCGGCCGCGGACCTCGGCTACGTCCCGGAGCCCGAGAAGATCGGGATGGCGCTGCCGATCTTCGTCGGGGAGGACGACGCGTCGGCGCACCGCGAAGCCCGCCCGTACGTCGAGTGGCTGTTCCACCGCGGGCTGCGCCAGGGCCTCGAGATCGTCTTCCCGCCCGGTTACATGAGCCCGGCGGCGATGAAGGGGCTGCTCAAGGCAGGCCTCAAGCCCTATCCGGAGCTCTCCTACGAGGAGCTCCTGGAGCACGGGTACGTCGTCGTCGGCGGGCCGGAGCAGGTGCGCAACAAGCTCGGCGAGCTGCGCGACGAGCTCGGTTTCGGCCAGCTCATGGCCATGCTGACCATCGGAGCGATGCCCGCCGAGATGGTCCGGCGCAACACCGAGATCTTCGCGCGGGAGGTGATCCCGGAACTGACGAAGGTCCCCGTCACGTCCTGAGGAGTTACACGCGGCAACCGGCGCGCAGTCCGGAGGCAATCACCCCGCAACGCACCCCGCCCATCGTGGGATCACAGCCGAGCGACGCGGGGAGCGATCATGGAGTTGTCGGGCGGGCACTGGCCGGTCGTCGTCGTGGGCGGCGGTCAGGCGGGGCTGTCGATGAGCCGGTGTCTGGGCCGACGCGGGATCGAGCACGTCGTCCTGGAACGCTCCGAGGTCGCGCACTCGTGGAAGACCTACCGGTGGGACACCTTCTGCCTGGTCACGCCCAACTGGCAGTGCCAGCTGCCGGACTTCCCCTACGCCGGCGACGACCCGCACGGGTTCATGGTCCGCGACCAGATCGTCGACTACCTCGAGGCGTACCGGGCGTTCGTCGACCCGCCGATCGTCGAGGGCGTCGAGGTCACCCGGCTCACGCGCGACGACCGCGGCACCTACCACCTGCAGACGAGCGCCGGTGACCTCACCGCCGACCAGGTCGTCGTCGCGACCGGCGGGTACCACACGCCGATCACGCCCCCGATGTCCGAGCCGCTGCCCGGCGGGATCACGCAGGTGCAGTCGCAGGACTACAAGTCCGGCGCGCAGCTGCCGCCCGGCGAGGTGCTCGTGGTCGGGTCGGGGCAGTCCGGCGCCCAGATCGCCGAGGACCTGCACCTCGAGGGCCGCCGGGTCCACCTCGTCGTCGGCGACGCGCCCCGCGTGGCCCGGTTCTACCGGGGGCGCGACGTCACCGACTGGCTCGCCGAGATGGGCTACTACGACATGCCCGTCACCGAGCACCCGCGTCGCGAGGCGGTCCGCGCCCAGGCCAACCACTACGTCACCGGCCGCGACGGCGGGCGTGACATCGACCTCCGGAAGCACGCCGCCGACGGGATGGCGCTCTACGGCCTCATGACCGACCACCGCGACGGCGTGCTGTCGTTCGAGCCCGACCTCACCGAGCGGCTCGACCACGCCGACGAGGTGTCGGAGTCGATCAAGGACACGATCGACAAGTACATCGCCCGAGAGCAGGTCGACGCGCCGGTCGAGGAGCGCTACACGCCCGTGTGGACCCCCGGCGAGGAGACCACCGAACTGCGCCTGGCCGACACGGGCATCACCTCGGTGGTCTGGTGCATCGGGTTCCGGCAGGACTTCCGCTGGGTCGAGGTCCCGGTGTTCACCGGGCGCGGCGCCCCGACCCACGCCCGCGGCGTCACCAGCGCGCCGGGCCTCTACTTCCTCGGCCTGCCGTGGCTGTGGACCTGGGGCTCCGGGCGCTTCTCCGGGGTCGGCCGCGACGCGGAGTACCTCGCCGAGCGCATCCGATCCCAGCGCGGCCTGACGGGCACCGGCCCGCGCGGCGACGTCTGCAACGTCCTGGCGCTGGGGTCGTAGGGGTCAGCCCATCGCCGACGGGTCCATCCAGACGACCTCCCAGACGTGGCCGTCCGGGTCGGCGAAGCTGCCGCCGTACATGAAGCCGTGGTCCTGGGCGGGCTTCCACTCGCGCCCGCCGTTCGACAGCGCCGTCGACACCATCTGGTCGACCTCCTCGCGGCTGTCGGCCGAGAGCGCGAGCAGCACCTCGGTGGTCTTCTGCGCGTCGGCGACGTCGCCGACGACGAACTCCGCGAAGTGGTCGGGCGTCGCCAGTAGGACGGAGACGTTGTCGGCGATCGTCACCGCGAGGCTCTGCTCCCCGCTGAACGCCTCGTTGAACGAGAAGCCGAGCTTGCCGAAGAAGTCGCGGGAGACGGCGACGTCGGCGACCTGCAGGTTCACGAACAGACTGCGCATGGCGGGGTTCCCCTCTGGAGTGGCGCTTTCTGCGTCCGACGGATACTGTTTACAGCAGACACAGTAAAGCGGACAAGAGGAAAAGTGATGACCCAGGACGGCACCGCCGGCGTCCTCCTCTGGCACCCGGCGCCGCCTCCCGCGCGCGGTCCGCGGCGGGGCGTCAGCCTCGCCGACATCGCGCGGGCGGCGATGGAGGTCGCCGACGCCGAGGGCTTCGACGCGGTGTCGATGCAGCGGGTCGCGTCGCGGCTGCACCTCACCAAGATGGCGCTCTACCGGTACGTGTCGGGCAAGCCCGAGCTCACCGCGGTGATGCTCGACGAGGCGGTCGAGGAGCCGCCGGTGCTCACGGGCCCCTGGCGGGCCAGGGCCGAGGAGTTCGCCCGGCTGCTGTCGGCCGTGTGGACCCGTCATCCCTGGATCCCGCAGAACACCGTCGGCGACCGGCTGATGGGGCCGCGGGAGGTGGGCTGGGTCGAGGCGGCCGTCGACATCTTCACCGGCACGGGCCTCGAGCCCGCCGAGCGTCTCGACGCCGCCTCGATGCTGTTCGGGCAGATGCGCGTCGTGCACTCCGCCGCCGCGTCCGGCACGCGGCCCTGGACCGTCGACGACGAGCACGACCCCTTGATGCGGCGCCTGCTCGGCGAGCGGGCCGACCGCTACCCCGCGATGCTCGCCGCGATGGAGGCGACACCCGGCCGCCCCACGGGTGACGTGACGACGACCTTCGGCCTGACCTGCCTGCTCGACGGCCTGGAACGCGTCATCGACGCCCGCGCGGGGTGACCACGTGCGTGTGTCAGCGAAGTGCCGTTACGGACACTCAGCGTCTGTGACGGCACTTCGCTGACACACCGGGGAGCCTCTAGGCCGACGGTGCGCCGGACGGATCCGGGTGGCCCGGGGTGTTCGCCGGCGCCGGCGGGGTCTGGGGCGTCTGCGGCGTCTGGTCGCCCGTCGACGGCACGGCGCCGCGGTGGCGCGGGAGCCCGAGCGACTGGCGCCTCTGCGAGGCCTCGCGCATCTTCTTGGCGGGCAGCGAGAGCCGCCAGATCGAGCGCGTGGCCTGCCAGAACTGCCGCGGGAACGAGCCCGTGGTGTAGGGCAGCTCGTACTTCTCGCACAGCGCGCGGACGCGCTCCTGGATCTCCGGGTACCGGTTCGCCGGCAGGTCCGGGTACAGGTGGTGCTCGATCTGGTAGCCCAGGCTGCCGGACATCACGTGCATGAGCCGGTTGCCGGTGAAGTTCGCCGAGCCGAGCAGCTGGCGCAGGTACCACTCGCCCTGCGTCTCGTTTTCCAGCTCCTCCTCGGTGAACACCTCGGCGCCGTCCGGGAAGTGCCCGCAGAAGATGATCGCGTACGACCACACGTTGCGGATGAGGTTCGCGGTGAGGTTCGCGGTGGCCGTCGGCGCGAAGTTCTTGCCGGTCAGTGCCGGGAAGAGGATGTAGTCCTTGCCGACCTGGCGGGCCTGCTTGACCAGGATCCCCCGGAACTTCCGCTTGAACTCCTCCGGGTCCTCGAGCTGCCACTTGACGAGGCCGTCGATGTCGAGGTCGTGGAGCGAGACGCCGTACTCGAACGCCAGCATGAGCATGGCGTTCACGACCGGCTGGGTCAGGTAGTACGGGTGCCACGGCTGGTCGGACCGGACGCGCAGGATCTCGTACCCGACGTCCTTGTCCTTGCCGATCACGTTCGTATACGTGTGGTGCAGGTAGTTGTGGGAGTGCTTCCACTGGTCGGCGGGGCAGACGTTGTCCCACTCCCACGTGGCCGAGTGGACCTCCGGATCGTTCATCCAGTCCCACTGGCCGTGCATGACGTTGTGGCCGATCTCCATGTTCTCGAGGATCTTGGCCACGGAGAGCGTCAGGGCGCCGGCCCACCACAGCTCGCGCCGGTGGCTGCCGAACAGCATCGCCCGGGCGGCCACGTTCAGCCGTCGCTGGATGGTGATGAGGCGCCGGATGTAGGCGGCGTCCTCGTCACCGAGCTTCTCCTCGAAGTCGGCGCGGATCTGGTCGAACTCGCGTCCGAGGGCCTCCACGTCGGCTTCGCTGAGGTGGGCGAACTCCTTGACGTCCGCGATGGCCATGGGCGTTCCTCCGTTGTCGGATCCGGGTCGGGAGCTGGACGTCGGCTAGATGTCGAGGACGACGTCGCCGGCGGCGGCGCCGATGCATGTCTGGATCTTGATGGCGTCCCAGTCGGCGCCACCGCTGCCGTCGGCCTTGTGCTCGGTGCCGTCGCGCAGGTCGCGCACGACGCCCTCGCGCAGCGGGACGACGCAGGTGTGGCAGATGCCCATCCGGCAGCCGAACGGGAGCTGCAGGCCGGCCTGCTCGCCGGCCTCCAGCAGCGTGGTCGCGCCGTCGATCTCGACCTCGACGTCGGACTGCGCGAAGCGGACCGTGCCGCCCTCGGTCTCGCCGCCGGCCAGGTCGACCGAGAAGCGCTCCAGGTGCAGCTGCTCCTCGAGACCGGCGTCGGTCCAGACGCGCTCGGCCTCGTCGAGCAGGGTGTTCGGCCCGCACACCCAGGCCTGGCGCTCGCGCCAGTCGGGGCAGAGGTCGGTGAGGTTGTCGAGGTCGAGGTGACCGTCGCTGCGGGTGTACTGCTTGTGCAGCCGCAGGTTCTCGTGCTTCTCCGCGAGCTGGTCGAGCTCCTCGCGGAAGATCAGGCTCTCCTCGTCGGGGGCCGAGTGCGCGACGAGGACGTCGGGCATCGTGCCGCGGCGGTCGAGCGTGCGCAGCATCGCCATGATGGGCGTGACGCCGCTGCCGCCCGTGAGGAAAAGGATCTTCTTGGGGGGCGGGTCGGGCAGGACGAACTCGCCGCGGGGCGGGGCCAGCCGGACGATGGTTCCGGGCTCGAGGCCCTCGACGAGGTGCTTCGACAGGAAGCCCTCGGGCATCGCCTTGACCGTCACCGACAGGTGGCCCTGGTCCTTCCGGGGCGGCGAGGTCAGCGAGTAGGACCGCCAGTGGAAGCGGCCGTCCACCGACACGGCGATGCCCACGTACTGCCCGGCCTGGTGGTCGAACGACCAGCCCCAGCCCGGCTTGATGACGAGGGTGACCGCGTCGTCGGTCTCGGGCACGACCTTGACGACCTTGCCTCGCAGCTCGCGCGCCGACCAGAGCGGGTTGATCAGCGACAGGTAGTCGTCGGGCAGCAGGGGTGTGGTGAATCGGGAGGCGACCTTGCGCAGGCGACGGACCCCTCGGGGCAGTCGTCCAGGAGTGGTGCCCTCGGCATCGCTCACGGTGCTCACCTCCACGACACTACACGGAACCGGCGGTACCGGGAACCGAGAGTCACAGCAACGGTGCTGTCCGGCTCCGGATTGACCCGATGCGGACGTCACGAAACACCGCCAGGTGTCATATGTCGTCCGGGGCTGTCACGAGCGTCGGACACTACGGTGGCGGCCCGTGGACACCGGGCACGCGATGACCATCGGGGTGCTCGCGCGCCGGGCGGGCATGACGGTGCGCAACGTCAGGGCGCACGCCGCCCGCGGCCTGCTCCCGCCCCCGCACCTGCAGGGGCGCACCGGGTACTACGGGCCCGAGCACCTCGCCCGCCTCGACCTGATCACCCAGCTGCAGGACCAGGGCTTCGCGCTCTCGGCGATCGAGCGGCTGGTCGCCTCCACCCCGCGCCAGTCGGCGGAAGAGGCGCTCTCGCAGTACCTGCACATGCTCGCGCCCTGGGCGCCGGAGCCGGCGCTCGAGATGGGCGCGGGCGAGGTGCCGGGGTGGCTCGGCGTGGAGGTCACCGCACCGACGTGGGACGCCCTGGTCGCGGCGGGCCTGCTCCAGCGGCTCGGCCCCGACCGCGTGCGCATCCCGAACCCCGGTCTCGTGCGCGCCGGCGCCGAGGCCGTGCGCCTCGGGATGCCCGTCGAGGCGCTCGTGGTGATGCGCGAGGAGCTGACCACGCACGTCGGTGCGATCACGGCGCGGTTCGTCGACCTGTTCCGCCGCACGGTCTGGGCCGAGTACGCCGGCAACGGGTTCCCCGCCGACGGTCACGGCCAGGTCCGCGACGTCGTCGGCGCCCTGCAGCCCGTCGCCGCGCAGGCCCTGCTCGCCACGTTCCGGGAGTCCATGCCGGCGGCGATCTCGCTGTTCCTCGACGAGGTGTCGGACGCGTTCGAGAAGGAGGGACCCGGCCGGGGCGAGGGTCGGGCAGACTCGGGCCGGTGAGCGAGACCACGGTCGGCCCCGACGTCACGGATCTCGCGCGGGCCCGCGACGGCGACGACGCGGCGTTCGGCCGCCTCGTCGCGCCGCTGCGCCGGGAGCTGCACGCCCACTGCTACCGCATGCTCGGATCGGCCCACGACGCCGACGACGCGTTGCAGGAGACGCTCGTGCGGGCCTGGCGCAAGCTCGCCGGCTTCGAGGGACGCAGCACGCTGCGCACCTGGCTCTACACGGTCGCCACCCGCACGTGCCTCGACCAGGTCGACGCCCGCGGCCGCCGCGCCCTGCCGATGGACCTCGGGCCCGCGAGCGAGCGGCCGGTGACCGGCGACCTCCCGCTCACCGAGGTCGCGTGGCTCGGCCCCTACCCCGACGAGCCCGGCGCGCGGGCCGAGGAGCGCGAGGCCGTCGAGCTCGCGTTCGTCGCGGCGCTGCAGCACCTGCCCGGCAACCAGCGCGCGGCGCTCGTGCTGTTCGAGGTGCTCGGCTTCTCGGCCGCCGAGATCGCCACGACCATGGACACCTCGACGGCCTCGGTGAACTCGGCGCTCCAACGGGCGCGGCGGCTGGTCGCGGAGAAGGTGCCCGACCCCACCCAGCAGCGCACCCTGCGCGAGATCGACGACGCGCGGCTGCGCGAGGTCGTCGCCGGGTACTCCGCGGCCCTGGAACGGGGGGACGCCGACGCGCTGGTCGCCCTGCTGACCGAGGACGTCACCTGGTCCATGCCGCCGATGGGTCACTGGTACGCCGGGATCGAGCGCGTCGCGGCGTTCGCGCGGGCGGTGCCGCTGTCCGGCGACTGCGGCACGTGGCGCCACCTCGCCGTCACCGCCAACGGCCAGCCCGCCGTCGCGTCCTACCGGCGCCCGCCCGAGGACCCCGACGACGCCCCGTGCCGGCCGTGGTCGATCGACGTGCTCACGCTGCGCGGCGAGCAGATCGCGGCCGTCACGTCGTTCATCGGCGCCGAGCACCACGCGGCGTTCGGCCTGCCGGACTCCCTGCCGTGACCGCGAACGCCGCGCAGCACGAGGCCTGGAACGGCGCGACCGGCGCGATCTGGACCTCGTGGGCCGACCGCTTCGACGCGGGCGTCGCCGAGCACCACACCGTCTTCCTGGACGCCGCCGAGATCGCACCGGCCGAGGCCGTCCTCGACGTCGGCTGCGGGGCCGGGCGCACCTCCCTCGACGCGGCCCGCGCCGCGGTCAACGGCCCGGTGACCGGCGTCGACATCGCCACGGGCCTGCTCACGATCGCGCGGCACCGCGCCGTCGAGGCCGGCGTGCCCAACGTCGTGTTCCGCGAGGCCGACGCCCAGACCCACCCGTTCCCGCCGGGCGACCTCGACGTCGTCGTGAGCCGCCACGGGAGCATGTTCTTCGCCGATCCCGTGGCCGCGTTCGCGAACCTCGCCACCGGCCTGCGCCACGGCGGGCGGCTCTGCCTGCTGACCTGGCAGGGCATCGAGCACCAGGAGTGGATGCGCTCGTTCCTCGCCGCCGCCGGGGTGCGGAACTCCCCGCCGACCGACGCCCCGAGCCCGCTGTCGCTGTCCGACCCCGCCCGCGTGCACCGGATCCTCGGGGCCGCGGGCTTCGCCGACGTCACGCTCACGGCTCACCGGGCGCCGATGTGGTACGGCGCCGACGCCGACGATGCGTTCGCGTTCGTCGCGGACCTGCAGGCGGGCCTGCTGGGCGACCTGCGCCCGGAGGCCCGCGAGCGCATCCTCGCCGCGCTGCGTGCCGACGTCGCCGCCCACGAGGGTCCCGACGGCGTCACCTACGACTCCGCGACGTGGATCGTGCGGGCCCGCCGACCCTGAGGCCGCCTGACGCCGGACGGGCCTGGCCACTACGGCGGACGACGCCTTACGCCGGGTCCGCCCCGCTGTGAGGCTGGACTGTTCCACCGTCGACCTCCGGGGGACGTCCGATGAGCTCACCGACCACCGACCCGACCTTCTACCGCTCGCCCGCCGAGGCCGCGGCCGCGCCGCCGGAGGAGCTCGCGTACGTCGCCGCGTTCGACCGGGCCGGCGTGCAGCCCGACGCGATGGCCGTGGTCGACGTGAACGCGCGCTCCGAGCGCTACGGGAGCGTCGTCGGGTGGGCCGAGCTGCCGGCCGGTGCCGAGCTGCACCACTTCGGCTGGAACGCCTGCAGCAGCGCGCTGCAGCACGAGGGTCACGACATGAACGGGCTGTCGCGCCGGTACCTGCTGGTCCCGGGCCTGCGGTCCTCGGACGTGCACGTCCTCGACACCCACCCCGACCCGCGCGCGCCCACGCTCGTGAAGACGATCAGCGCGGCGGAGCTCTCGTCGAAGGCCGGCTACTCGCGCCCGCACACGCTGCACTGCGGACCCGACGGCGTGTTCCTGACCTGCGTCGGCGGCCCGCTCGACGACCCCGACGGCCCCGGCGGGATCGCGCTGCTCGACCACGGCACGTTCGACGTCGTCGGCCCGTGGGAGACCGACCGCGGACCCCAGCACCTCCACTACGACGCCTGGTGGCACCTCAACCAGAACGTGCTCGTCTCCAGCGAGTGGGGCAGCCCGTCGATGATCGAGGACGGGCTGGTGCCCGAGGCCCTCCTCGGCGGGCGGTACGGGCACTGCCTGCACTTCTGGGACCTCGCGAAGGGCGTCCACCAGCAGAGCGTCGACCTCGGCGCCGAGCAGCAGATGGTGCTCGAGATCCGCCCCTCGCACGACCCCGAGGCGACCTGGGGCTACGTCGGGGTGGTCATCTCGACGGCCGACCTCTCCGCGTCCGTGTGGCGGTGGCACCGCGCGGACCCCGCCGGTCCGTGGCAGGTCGACAAGGTCATCACGATCCCCGCCGAGCCTGCGGACGCCTCGCTGCTCCCGCCCGCACTGCAGCCCTTCGGCGCGGTCCCGCCGCTGGTCACCGACATCGACCTCTCGGTCGACGACCGCTTCCTCTACGTGTCGTGCTGGGGCACCGGGGAGCTCAAGCAGTTCGACGTCAGCGACCCGGCACAGCCGCGCGAGGTCGGCTCGGTGCGCCTCGGCGGGATCGTCGCGCGCCGTCCGCACCCGGCCCGTCCCGACGAACCCCTGGCCGGCGGCCCGCAGATGGTCGAGGTGAGCCGCGACGGCCGCCGCGTCTTCGTCACGAACTCGCTCTACGGCGCGTGGGACGACCAGTTCTACCCCGACGGCGTGGGCGCCTGGATGGCGAAGCTCGACGTCGGCCCGGACGGCGGCCTCACCCCGGACCCCCGGTTCTTCCCGCACGGCGACGAGTTCCGCGGCCGGCGCGTGCACCAGGTGCGGCTCCAGGGCGGGGACGCCTCGTCGGACTCGTACTGCTACCGGTCCTGAGTCACCGGACCGTCGTCTCCGTCCGTGCGAGCTTCGCCGACATCGGGGTGTCGGGGAACGAGCGCACGGTGCGCTTGAGCTCGGCGAACCCGCCCCACTGCGCGAGCGTCTCGACCGCGTCCCACAGCCGCAGCGCGTCGTCGCCCGTCGGCGGGGCGTCGATCACCGGCCCGAAGAGCGCCGGGCCGTCGGGCGGGCTGAACGAGAGGATCGGGGTGCCGACCCCGCCGCCGCAGCGCGCCGCGGCCTCCTCGGTCTCGGCCCGCAGGTCGTCGTCGCGGGAGGTGTCGTCGGCGGCGGCCGCGAGGTCGGCGGGCAGCCCGGCGCGCTCGAGCGCGGGGCGCAGGTCGCGGCGTCGGGCCATCTCGTGCATGACCGCGTCGAAATCGTCGCCCTCGGGCGGCTCGGCGTCCCAGACGAGCTCGCCGAGCGCCGTGTAGAGGTTGCCGACCACGTCGGGACCGTGCGCCTCGCGCGCGGCGTGCACGACGCGCAGCATCTCGAGGCCGCGGACGTGGCTGTCGGGGTACGCCGGCGACGCCTTCTTCCGCTCCTCGTAGCTGATCTCCTCGTTGAGGATCGCCAGCGACAGCGGCCGCCACGTCACCGCGAGCGGGCGCTTCTCGGCCACCTCCACGACCCACCGGGACGTCACCCAGCAGAACGGGCAGATCGGGTCGAAGAAGAACTCGAGTCGGTCGGACATGCGTGGGGCTACCCGGTCGTGCCGCCCGCACCGACGCGCGGGCCGCCGGCCTGCTCGTAGAGGTTCCAGATGAGGCCGCCGGTCGTGTCGTACCCGCGCATCACCGGGGCCGGCGCGGCGGGCGCGGCCGGTGCCGGCGGAGCGACGGTGACGGCGGCCGACGGGGCGAGGAGCACCCCGAGGAGCACAAGGGCACCACCCACGACGAGGTACGTCACGGTGGTGAGCAGGGTGCGCACCTCGGGCCACACCGGCCGCGCGGCAGGCACCTCGAAGGGCTGGGAAACCGAGGTCATCGCAGTCATCTCCCCCGACGTCGTTGCTGTCGATCACACATCGACCTGATGCCGGCCGCTGTTAGCCCGTTCGCCGTAGTGCTCGTTGTCGTCCGGGGCACACACGGACCGCCGCCCCCCAATCCCCGACCGAGAACGCTTCGGTTTTCGAAGCGTTCGCTCCGGAGTCGGCCTCCTCTCCCGACCGAGAGCGCCACCCATCAGTCCCCGACAACGCTTCGGTTTTCGAAGCGTCCGCACCGGAGTCGGCCTCCTCCCCCACGGGGTACGCCCGGCCCGTGACTCCCGGAACCGCCCGGCGGCTGTGGGCCCTCGACGGGGCGCGGCTGACGCTCGACCGGGCCGACATGCTCGACGGCGCCGCGCCCGAGCCGGTCGAGCTGGTGGTGCCCAGCTTCCTGGTCGAGCACGACGACGGGTTGGTGCTGATCGACACCGGGCTCGCGCCCGAGGCCGCCGACGACCCGGTCGCGACCTACGGCGCCGAGCTCGGGGAGAAGGTGCGGATGGCGCCGGCGCAGCGGCTCGACCGCCAGCTCGCTGGGATCGGCGTCGACCCCGGCGACGTCACCCACGTCGTGGTCTCGCACGTGCACTTCGACCACACCGGCGGGTTGCGCCACGTCCCGCACGCCCGGTTCGTGCTGGGCGCCGGTGACCGCGGCGCGGTCGACGGCAGCGACGCGGACGTGGCCGCGCTCGCCCGGGCCGAGGACCTCGACCCGGTCCGGGACGCCGACTGGACCTTCCCCGACGGGGACCTCGACCTGTTCGGCGACGGCGCGGTGACCGTGCTCGCGATGCGAGGGCACACCCCCGGGAACACGAGCGTGCTGGTGCGGTCGGACGGCGGTCCGCTCCTGCTCTCCTGCGACACCGCGCACCTGCACGAGGCCCTCCACCGTCCGGCGCCCATGGCCGCCGACACCGTGCGGGCCGACGCGCTCGCGTCGCTGCACCGCCTCATCGGCCTCGCCGCGACCCACGACGCCCCGGTCTGGGTCACCCACGACCCCCAGGACTGGGCGCGCTCCGGCGCGCCCGGCGAGATCAGCGGAAGCCCGCCGTGCCCGTGATCAGCACCCGTTTCCCGGCCAGGCGGCCGGCGCGGGGAGTGGTCGTGGACGCGGTGGGCGCGATGCCGGTGCTCGTGCCCGGAGTGTGCGCACTTTGACGCGGGGCCGTCAATCGGCCGAACCCTGACGCCGCCGGTGGACGGGCCATTGACACCGGCGCAAACTGTATCCACTGTGGGTACGAACCCACGGACACCGACGACCCGGGAGCCGCGGCGTGATCGAGCTGACCGACATCGCCTACGTGCGCTCCGGCGCGCGCGACCTCGCGGGCGCGGTGCGCTTCGCCACCGACGTCGTCGGCCTGGAACTGGTCGACGGGGGCGAGCCGGGTGTCGCCCACCTGCGCGCCGACGCCCGGCACCACTGCCTGGCCCTCGTCGACGGCGCGTCCGGCGTCATCGCCTCGGCGTTCACCGTCGCCGACCCGGGCGCGCTCGCCCTCGCCGAGACGGAGCTGGAGACGCGGGGCTTCCGGGTGTGGCGCGGGTCCGCGGCCGACGCGCGGTCGCGGCGGGTGAGCGAGGTCGTCGGGTTCGACGACCCGTTCGGCAACCGCATCGAGCTGGTGTGCGGCCAGCAGGTCCTCGGACGACCGGTGACCTACGGGCGGGGCGCGGGGATCACCGAGTTCGGCCACCTCTGCCTCGACGCCCCCGACGTCGCCGAGGCCCACCGCTTCTGGTCGACGACGTTCAACGCCCGCGCCTCGGACTGGATCGGCGACGCGGCGTGCCTCATGCGCATCGACGAGGTCCACCACAAGCTCGCGGTGTTCCGGGGCGACGAGCCCGGCCTCTGCCACATGAACTTCCAGGTCGCCGAGCTCGACGACGTCTTCCGGAGCTGGCACTTCCTGCAGGCCCGCGACGTCGTCATCGAGATGGGCCCGGGCCGGCACCCGCAGTCCGGCGCGGTCTTCCTGTACTTCCTCGGCCCAGAGGGCCTGACCTACGAGTACTCGTACGGCGTCCGGCGCATCACCGACGAGGCGGCGTGGCGGCCGCGGTTCTTCGATCCCGCCGAGCCCGGCTCGATCGACATGTGGCTCGGCCCGACCCAGAAGCCGCTGACACAACCCCAGGGCCCCCAGCCACAGCTCCTTCCGGAGGGTGTCCGCCCATGATCTTCGTGACGCACGCGCTGCCCGTGAACTCCCCGGGCGAGCCGCTGATCACCCGCGACGCCCTGTGGGAGGGGCTCGTGCGCAAGGCCGAGAACGCGCTGCCGTTCGTCCCCGCGATCACCGACTGCACGGTGACCGCGCGGTACAGCGACACGGTCTTCGACCGCGACATCGTGCTCCAGGGCGAGCGGTTCACCGAGCGCATCACCCTCGAGCACCCGCACCGGGTCGTGTTCACCCGCCTCGCCGGGCCGGTGCTCGGCACGATCGCCAACGAGATCGAGGGGGACACTTCGGACGCGCTCACCCTGCGCTTCAGCTTCGCCCTGGTCGTCGCCGGCGAGGCCGGCGGGTCGGCAGGCGAGCAGGCCCACGCCGACCGGATGACCGGCATGTACCGCGCCGCGGTCGCGGCCACGCTCGACGCCGTGCGCAAGATCGCCGCCGGCGCTTCCGTCTGACCGATCAGAGGAGCCTCCCGTGTCCGACTGGATCACCGACTACTACGCCGACGTCGACGCGCTGCGCCTGGAGCCGTTCGTCGCCCGCCACGCCGAGGACGCCGTGGTGGTCTTCGGCAACCAGCCGCCCACCCGGGGCATCGCCGCGATCCACGACGCCTTCGAGGGCTTCTTCGGGATGATCGGGGGGATGCGCCACGAGGTGCACCACCGGTGGGACGAGAACGAGGGCAACACCGTCATCCTCGAGGTGACGACGCACTACACCACGAAGGGCGGCGCCCACGTCCCGCTGCCGTGCGTGTCGATCCTCGACCGCGACGCCGCGGGCAAGGTGACGTCGCTGCGCATCCACATCGACCTCGCGCCGCTGTTCGCGGCCATGGCGAGCGAGGCACCGGCAGCCTCCGCCGGGGAGCCCGTCACCACGTGACACGGGCCCTCGCCGAGTGCGCAGCGTGACCGGCGTGCATACACTTCCGGGCGTGTCGATCGGCGAGCTCCTCGGTGGCCGTGAGGGGCTGCGCATCGCCGACCCCCGCCAGACCAGCGTCAGCGTCCACGCCTACCTGCGCGACCTGATCATCTCGGGCGACCTCCCGCCCGACACGCAGCTCAAGCAGGCCGAGCTCGCCCGCGTGCTGGCGGTCTCCCGCACGCCGCTGCGCGAGGCGTTCCGCATGCTCCAGGAGGAGGGGCTCATCTCGGCCGAGCCCAACCAGCGCAGCCGCGTGCTCGGGCTCGACGCCGAGGCGCTCGACTCGCTCTACGCCGCGCGCGTCACGCTCGAGTCGCTCGGGGCGCGGATCACCGCCGGCGGGCTGAGCCGCGAGGAGATGCGCAGCGCGACCGCCGCCTTCCGCGAGATGGAGCGCACCTACCGGGCCGGCGACATGGCCAGCTGGACGGTCGCGCACCGCGGCTTCCACCGGCTGATGGTCGGCCACTGCGGCGCCACCGTGCTGCGGACGATCAACTCCTACGCCGAGCAGAGCGAGCGCTACGTGCGCATCGACCAGGCGCAGCACCGCCACGACTTCGCCGCCCGCCAGCGCGAGCACCAGGCGATCTTCGACGCCGTGCGCGACGGCGACGCGCGGGCCGCCGTCGCCGAGATGTCGGCCCACCTCGCCGGCACGGCCCGGCGGGTGGTGGAGGGGCACGCCCCGGGCCACGGGACGCCGTGCGTCGACGCGGCCCTGGCCCTGCTGAACGGCGCGTAGCGATCAGTGGTCCAGTGACGGCGGGTCGATCGGGCCCCACTGGTTCACGGTCGCCATGTCGACCTCCCAGGTCCGCGGGCCCATCGGGTACTCCTCGTGCCACGGGCGGGGCTCCCAGTAGCCCTTCGCCTCGTCGTGCACGACGTCGATCTGCGTGAACAGCTCGATGACGTTCCCGTCCGGGTCGCGGTGGTAGGTGAACAGGTTGTGCCCCGGCCCGTGGCGACCCGGGCCCCAGTGCAGCCGGTAGTCGTGCTGGGCGAGGTGGTCGAGCATCGAGATCAGGTGGTTCGGGTCGCGCATCTCGTAGGCGATGTGGTGCATGCCCGAGTACTTCTGGCTCGCCATGAAGTTGGCGGCGTGGTGGTCGGCGTTGCAGCGCAGGAACACGAAGAAGTCGCCGACGGTGTCCGACCACTTGAAGCCGAGCAGGTCCTGGTAGAAGGACTGCATCGGGGCCAGCTCGGGGGTGTAGGCCGCGACGTGGCCCAGCTTGGTCGGGCGCAGCGGGGTGAAGCCGGCGACGCCGCTCGCGTCCTGGGCGGTGATCAGGTGCAGCGGCACCCCGGTGCCCGGCTCCTCGAGCACGAGCACGTCCGGGGTGCCCGGCCCGATGTCGCTGCGCCGCTGCGTGACGTACCCGGACTCCTTGAGGCGCTCCGCCGCGGTGTCCAGGTCGTCGGAGATCTCGTACCCGACGACCTGCCGCGCCCGCGTCCCGCCCTTCGTCACGACGACGCAGTGGTGGTCGACCCCGGTGGTGAGGAACGCCCCGCGGTCGTCGCCCTCGACGAGCACGAAGTCCAGCACCCGGGTGTAGTACTCCACGAGCCGCTGGACGTCCGGGGTCTCGAAGCCGACGTAGCCGAGCTTCGAGACGTTCACCGCACTCATGACCGGTCCTCTCGTTCGGTGACGGGGTTGCGCAGCGCGCCGACCCCGTCGATCTCGGCGACGACCTCGTCGCCCGGGGCCAGGAAGTCGCCGCGCGGGAAGCCGACCCCCGCGGGCGTCCCGGTGGCGATGACGTCACCGGGTTCGAGGGTGACCGCGCGGCTCGCGCCGGCGATCAGCTCGGCGATCGGGGTGACCATGTCCGCCGCGGTGGAGTCCTGCTTGACGACGCCGTTGACGGTCAGTCGCAGGGCCACCGCCTGCGGGTCGTCGACGAGCCAGGAGGGCACGATCCCCGGGCCCAGGGGACAGAAGGTGTCGCCCGCCTTGGCGCCGACCCAGTCGTGCCCGAACGGCGGCGCGACCGGGTCGGCGCGGTCGAGCAGGTCGCGGGCGGACACGTCGTTGACCACCGTCCACCCGGCGACGACGTCGAGCGCGCGCTCCACCGGGACGTCGACGCACCGACGCCCGATCACCGCGCCCAGCTCGACCTCCCAGTCGATCTTCCGGCCGGCCCGCCGGGGCAGCACGATCGCCTCGTCCGGCCCGATCACCGAGGTCGTCGGCGGCTTGAAGAAGAAGTACGGCGCCACCGGCCCCGACGGCCGCGGGACCCCCATCTCGGCGAGGTGCGCGAAGTAGTTCGCGCCCGCGCAGAGCACCTTCGGCGGGTACCGCAGCGGCGCGAGCACCACGGCCCCCTCGACGGGCGCCAGCCCGCCGGGGTCGAGCCCGCGCAGCAGCGGCGCGAGCGTCTCCCACTCCCCCAGCACCTCGAGCATCGAGCGCCCGGCCAGCTCGTCGGGTGCTCGCCGGACCACGCCGCCGGCGAGTACCCCGACCTCCGCCTTCGCCACGTCACCCTGGTGGTGGGTGACCAGCGCCCACTGCGCGTCGCGCACGTCGTCCCCCGTCTCAGTCCGTGGGGACGGTCAGCACGATCCGCCCCATGTTCTCGTCGGCCTCGAGGAACCGGTGCGCCGCGGCCGCCTCGGTGAGCGGGAAGGACCGGTCGACCACCGGCCGGAACCCTCGCGCGACCTCCTCCCACAGCGCGCGGGCGCTGGCCGCATTGCCCGTGCGGACGCCCAGGACGCGCTGGTTGAGTGTGTACAGCCGTGCGAGGTCCAGCGGCACCCGTCCGCCCAGGAAGGCACCCGAGGAGACGAGCGCGCCGCACGGCGCGAGGACGTCGGTGGTGCGGGCGAAGATGTCCGGCTCGCCGAGGTCGTCGACGGCCACCGCGATCCCCGCGCCGCCGGTCAGGGCGCGGACCTCGTCGACGAAGCCCGCATCGGTCGGGTCCAGCACCGCGTCGAGGCCCCGTGCGGTCAGGCGCTCGCGCTTCCACGCCGCGCGGGAGGTGCCGATGACGCGGGCGCCGAGGTGGCGCGCGAGCTCCGCGGTCGTGGCGCCGAGCGCCGACGCGGCGCCCTGCACCAGCACCCAGTCGCCCGGGCGCAGGCCGGCCTGGCGCAGCTGGTTCATCGCGACCGGCCCGGCGAGGGCCACGCCGGCGGCGGTCGCGGGGTCGAGGTCGCTGCCCGCGGGGATCGGCCAGACCGCGGCCGTGGGCACGACGGTGTACTCGGCGTAGGCGCCGTGGGCGTGCACGCCGGCGATCCGCAGGCGCGCGCAGGCCTCCGACCGACCGGCCGCGCAGTGCTCGCACTCCCCGCAGCCGAGCACGGGCCAGACCGCGACGTGCTGGCCGACCTCGATCCCGCTCACGCCCTCGCCGACGGCCGCGACGGTGCCCGCGTGCTCGACGCCGGGCACGTGGGGCAGCGCCGGCTTGACCGGGTGGCGCCCGGCGCGCAGCGCGACGTCGAGGAAGCGCCCGACGCACACGGCGGCGACCCGGACGAGGACCTCACCCGGGCCGGGCGCCGGGGTGTCCACGGGCGCCGGGTGCAGCACCTCGGGCGGACCGAACTCGTCGAACACGATCGCGGTCATCGTCCGGGGTGGCGCCGCCGGCACGTCCGGCCACGCGAGGGGGGTGAGGGTCCGCATCGGCGCGCTCCTTCGCAGGTGCCCGGATCCGCATGGGCACTGGCCCGCATAGTGCACACACTTTGGGGCGGGACGCAATGCGCGCCGCGGTGTCGGGCCGCAGCGCCGGACGCGGTACCGGAAGTGCGTGACGCGCCGGCCGGGCACGACGAGATGGGGGTCCTCCAGCACGGTCTCCGGCGCGTCCTCGCCGAAGAAGCGCTTGCCGCGCCCGAGCACCACGGGAGCGAGGTCGATCTCGACCTCGTCGATCAACCCCACGGCCAGGGCCTGCCCCCCGATGTCGCCCGCGGTCACCGTGACGTCGCCGTCCCCGGCCTGGTCCTTCGCCGTCGCGACCGCCCGCTCGATGCCCTCGGTGACGAACGTGAAGGGCGCGGTGCCGTAGTGCGCCCAGTCGGTGGGCACGGTGTGGGTCAGGACGACGACGTGGTCCCCGGCCGGTGGGCGGCCCTCCCAGCCGTTCGTGTGGTCGAAGAGGTGGCGCCCGATGACGCCGGACCGGACGCGCCCCCAGTGCTGGCGCATCCAGTCCGCGCTCTCCTTCCCCGTGCGAAAGGGGCGCTGCTCGTCGCCCGCGTGGACGTCGGTGTCGCCGGCCGAGAACCAGTCGAAGATCGGGCCCACCGAGTCGTCGGGGCGGGCGATGAAGCCGTCGAGCGACATGGTCGCCACCAGGATCACTGTCATGGGAGTGGACGGTATCCCTCTAGGACTCGTTATTCAACCATAGAGTTGAACAACCGGAGGGACCGGTCACACGTCCTCGTTTGGTAGACCGGGACGCGGCACGGTGTCGTGTCAGGGCTCAACGGATGAGCGTGTGTGAGAGGTAGTGCCAGTGGAGTTCCGGCAGTCGAACAAGCTCCGCGACGTCTGTTACGAGATCCGCGGTCCGGTGGTCGAGCAGGCGAACCTGCTGGAGGAGGCGGGACACAGCGTTCTGCGGCTCAACACCGGCAACCCCGCGCTCTTCGACTTCGAGGCGCCCGAGGAGATCGTCCAGGACATGATCCGGATGCTCCCCCAGGCGCACGGCTACACCGACTCGCGCGGCGTGCTGCCCGCCCGCCGTGCCGTCGCGCAGCGCTACCAGGCGCGGGGGCTCGAGGTCGACGTCGACGACGTCTTCCTCGGCAACGGGGTCTCCGAGCTGATCTCGATGGCCGTGCAGGCGCTGGTCGAGGACGGCGACGAGGTGCTCGTCCCGGCGCCGGACTACCCGCTCTGGACCGCGGTCGCGACGCTCGCCGGCGGGCGCGCCGTGCACTACCGCTGCGACGAGTCGGCCGACTGGTTCCCCGACCTCGACGACGTCGCCGCGAAGATCACCGACCGCACCAAGGCACTCGTCATCATCAACCCCAACAACCCGACCGGGGCGGTGTACTCGGAGGAGGTCCTCACCGGCCTGCTCGACCTCGCCCGGCGCCACGGGCTGATGGTGATGGCCGACGAGATCTACGACCAGGTCCTCTACGACGACGCCGTGCACCACGACATCGCGTCGCTCGCGCCGGACCTCGTGGTCCTGACCTTCTCGGGGCTCTCGAAGACCCACCGCGTCGCCGGCTTCCGCTCCGGCTGGCTCGTCGTCACCGGCCCGCGCCAGCACGCGCGCGACTACCTCGAGGGCCTCGCGATGCTGGCCTCGATGCGCCTGTGCGCGAACACCCCGGCGCAGTACGCCATCCAGGCCGCGCTCGGCGGGCGCCAGACGATCGGCGACCTCACCGCCCCCGGCGGGCGCCTCTACGAGCAGCGCGACCGCGCCTGGAAGGGACTGAACGCGATCCCCGGGGTGTCGTGCGTGAAGCCCCGCGGCGCGCTCTACGCCTTCCCGCGCCTCGACCCGGACATGTACCCGATCAAGGACGACGAGCAGTTCGTGCTCGACCTCCTGCGCGAGGAGAAGATCCAGGTCGTCCAGGGCACCGGCTTCAACTGGCCGACCCCCGACCACTTCCGCATCCTCACCCTCCCCCATGCCGACACCCTCGACGACGCCATCACCCGCATCGGCACCTTCCTGGAGACCTACCGCCAGGGCTGAGGCCCGCCGGGTGTTCGAGCAATGCGGCTTTCCTGGCGGCTGAGGCCAGGATCGCCACATGCTCGCCGGGACGACACGCCGCGGGGTGTCAGCGTGGCGGCCACGCTGGCGTCAGACATCAGGAAAGCAACCACGATCATGGGCGACGAGCTGCCGACACTCCACGGGCTGCGGACGCGGTTGCGGCCGTGGCGCGCCGAGGACGCGCCGGCGATCGAGGCGGCGTGCCAGGACCCCGAGATCCAGCGCTGGACGACGGTCCCGACGCCCTACGGCCCGGCGGACGCCGAGGAGTTCCTGGCCCGGCGCGTCCCCGAGGCCCGGGCGCGGGGTGGCGCCGCCTTCGCCGTCGACGACCTCACCACCGGCGAGCTCGTGGGCAGCACGACCCTGCTGCACGTCGAGCGCGGCGTCGGCGAGGTCGGGTACTGGGTCGCGCCGGGGGCCCGGCGGCGCGGCCTCGGCGCCGACGCGCTCGACACCCTCGCGAGCTGGGCGTTCTCCCAGCAGCTCGCCCACCGCCTCGAGCTCCAGATCGAGCCGGACAACGTCGGCAGCCGCGCCCTCGCCGTGCGCGCGGACTTCCTCCCCGAGGGGCTCCTGCGCGGCCGCCTGCTGATCGACGGCGAGCCGCGCGACGCGATGATGCACGCGCGCCTCGCGCCGCCGGGGGTCTGATCGTCCCCGGCGTCGTGGGGGGCACGAGCCCCGAACCGGGTGGTCGCCGCCGTCACCGGCGGGTCGTCGGGAGCGTGTGCGTGGAGATCACGAGCGCGCTGTGCACCTCCGCGCGCCGACGCGGGTGCACAGCGCTCCCGTGATCACGCGACAGGGCGCCCGCGCGCCGCTCCGGATGCTCCTCCTGGCTGGTATCCCTCGCCTGGCGAGGGATACCAGCCACTAACCGCGGGAACCGGTCCGGGCGCAGCCGCCGGCCGCTCGACGCCCCGCTCGCGCCCCCGCTCACGCCCCGCTAACCCCCCGACCGCGTCGGCACGACCAGCCGGTGGTCCGGGGTGAAGAGCCGCCGCACGACGCCGAGGGAGACGACGGTCGTGGTGGTCGCGGCGGCCGCCAGGACGAGGAACATCACCACCGCCTGCACCAGCACCGCCGAGACGGGGTCGACGCCGGCGAGGATCAGCCCGGTCATGGCGCCGGGCAGGAACACCAGCCCCGTGGCCTTCGTCGTCTCGATCTGCGGGGTCAGGGCCGAGCGCAGGGCCGCCCGCAGGTAGGGCCGCGACGCCTCCGACGACGGCTGACCCAGCGCGAGCCGCGCCTCGACCTCGTCGCGCTTGTCCTGCAGCTCGGAGACGAGGCGCCGCCCGACGAGCACGGTCGCGGTCATCGCGTTCCCGATGATCAGCCCGGCGATCGGGACGAGCGTGCGCGCCGACAGCTCGAGCACCCCGAGCCCGAAGATCACCGCCATCGTCACCGCGCTCGCGGCGAGGAACGACAGCGCCGCGACGGGCAGCAGGCGGGGCACCTCGGGGGCGCGCTGGCGGGCCGTCCAGCCCGCGTAGGCGATCATCGCGGCCACCCACAGCCACGACCACCACAGCGATCGGCCCGGCGCCAGGAGCAGCACCAGCACCCCGCCGACGAGCAGGAGCTGGACGAGCGCGCGCAGCGCGGCCCAGAGGATCGAGAGCTCGAGGCCCAGCCGCCAGGCCAGGGAGACGCCGGCGGCGACGCCGACGAGCAGCAGGGAGACGGCGAGGCCGGGCAGGCTGACGGTCACCGCGGATCACCACCCGGGACGGTCCCCGGCGTCACGGCGCCGCCGGAGACGTCCAGCACACGGTCGGCGACCCGCCCCACCTGGGCCTCGTCGTGGCCCACCCACACCACGGTGATCCCGTCGCGGGCGAGGTCGGTGACCGAGCGCTCGAACACCCGCCGCGGCCCCTCGTCCAGCGCCGAGGTCGGCTCGTCGAGCAGCAGGGCCTCGGGCTCGACGATCAGCGTGCGCGCCAGGCACATCCGCTGCAGCTCGCCGCCCGAGAGCGTCTCGGCGTCCCGGTCGAGCAGGTCGGCGTCGAGGGACACGCGCCCGAGCACCGCACGGACCGCGTCCTCGCCGGCGTCGGGTGCCGCCACCGCGAGGTTGTCGCGCACGGTGCCGGCGAACGGCGTCGCGCGCTGGAAGACCATGCCGACGCGACGGCGCAGGCGCAGCGGGTCGAGGTCGTCGAGCGGGGTCCCGCCGTAGGCGACGGTGCCCTCGTCGGGGACGTCGAGGCGGTTGAGCAGGCGCAGCAGCGTCGTCTTCCCCGCCCCGGACGGCCCCCACAGCGCCGTGACGCCGTCGGGCGGGATGTCGACGTCCACGCCGTCGAGCACCGCGCGCCCGCCGCGGCGGACCACGACCCCGCGCAGGGTGAAGCTCCGGTCGGTCACGGCGGACCGGATTCCCGGGCGGTCCCCCGCTCACCCTCGCCGGGCGAAGCCGCGGGGTCCGCCCCGGGAAACGATGCGCGACGCGCCACCCCCACGACGGCGCGGAAGGCGGCCGACATGAGCGAGCCAGGACCCGACACGGGGCCGATCGACTACCTGATCATCGAGTTCCCGCCCGGCACGGCGACCGGCGAGGGGATGCCCCTGCTGATCGACCTGGTGGACCGCGGCCTGATCCGCATCCTCGACCTGGTCTTCGTCGGCAAGGGCGAGGACGGCTCGGTGTCCGGCCTCGAGCTGGCCGACCTCGACGGCGACGGCGCCCTCGACCTCACCGTCTTCCACGGCGCCTCCTCGGGCCTCCTGGGCGACGAGGACGTCGCGGAGGCCGGCGCGGTGATCGAGCCGGGCACCACGGCCGCGGTCCTGGTCTACGAGAACGTGTGGGCCGCTCCCCTGGCCGGCGCCCTGCGCCGCAGCGGCGCGCAGCTCGTCGCGGGCGGGCGCATCCCCGTCGACGACGTGGTGGCCTCGCTCGAGAACACGGTCCAGCACACCTGACGGAGGACTGACATGCCCGGACTGCTGCGCGGCCTCGCCCGCACCGCCCTGGTGGCCGGCACGGCGACCGCCGTGTCGAACCGCGTCTCCCGCCGGCAGGCGGGCCGCTGGGCGGCGGAAGAGGCGCAGGACGCGCCCCAGTACGCCCCACCACCCCAGTACGCACCACCCCAGTACGCACCGCCGCCGCAGGCCCCGCCCGCGGACGACGTGATCGAGCAGCTCCGACAGCTCGGCGAGCTCAAGAGCCAGGGCGTGCTGACCCAGGAGGAGTTCGACGCGCAGAAGCGGCGCATCCTCGGCGGCTGAGCTGCCCACCTCCGCAGTATCAGGTACGGTCGGTACCTAGTACATCGGAGGAGGTACCCCATGCTCGGCGACATCGCCGGCACCGCGCCCCTGCGCGAGGCCCTGGAGACCACCAACACCCTGCTCGAGCAGGTGCTCGACGAGCTGCGGCGCGTGAACGCCGACGGGCTCGTGACGGTCGCGCAGGAGCTGCGCACCATCCAGCAGGCCCTGCCCGCTCCCGAGACGGCCTGACGGGCCCCACCATGGGCCGGTGCCCGCCACGGAGACCGCGCCGCAGCGCGGCCCCGTCGCGCCGGAGCTGCTCACCGAGTACGGCGACCTCGGCCTGTGGTGGGTCGCCGTCGAGGTCGGCCGCCGTGCCGCCCAGGAGGGCCGCGCCCGCCTGCACCGGCTCTCGGACGACTACCGGCCCCGCGAGGCCCTGACCCCGGGCGGGCGTCCCGCCACGCACGACGCGGCGCGGGCGTTCGCCCGCCAGGTCGGCCTCGACCCCGACGTCACGCTGCTGCGCCCCGACGCCGCCGCCCGCGGGGCCGCCATGGCCGGGCGCCTGGTCCCGGCCGGCGCCGTGGCGGACGCGCTGCTCGCCGTCGCCGTGAGCAGCGGTGTGACGGTGACCGCGGTCGACGCGGCCGGCGTCGACGGGCCGCCCGGGCTGCGGACCGCGGTCGAGGGAGAGCTCCTCGGCCGGCGGCGACGGGCGCGCGCCGTGAGCCCGGGCACCGTCGTCGTCGCCGACCGCGACCGCGTCCTCGCGCCCCTGTTCGCCGACCCGCCCCGCGATCTCGACCCGGGCCGCGCCCGGCGCGTCCTGCTCTGGGCCGTCGAGGTGCCCGGGGCGCCGCCGCTCGAGACCGAGGAGGCGGTGTGGCACGCGGGGCGGTTCCTCTCCGGCCGCTGAGCTCCTACCGTCGCGGGTCAGGAGGTGCCGCCATGACGATCGCCCCACAGGACACGGCGCCGACCCTCGCCGTCACGGTCGACGAGCACGCCGCCCGCACCCAGCTGCGCGCGCAGATCGCCCGCCTCGAGCACCGTCTGGCGACCGCCGGGCCTGCGGTCGGGGGTCCCGTGCCGGTCCGCGGCCCCCGCGTCCTCGACCTCGGCGAGCTCGAGCGCGTGCGCGACGACCTCGTCGAGCGCGTCGGCGCCGTCGACCGGGCCGCCGCCGCCCGCACCCGTGCCGTCGCCGCCGCGCACGCGTGCCTCGCCGGGATGCTGGCCGATCCGGCCGCCCACCGCGGTGCGGTCGTCACCTCCGCGGACCTCGGCGAGCGGGGCTGCGTCCGCTGGGCCGTCCGCCCGGTGCTCGGTCCCGTCGGGCGACTGGCGGGCTGGTGGCGGGTGCGGATGTCGTCCGGCTGCCCTTGACCGTTCCACGTCACAGCCGAGCAGGAGGGCGTTTCGGGCGTCCGCCCGCGGGGACCCGCTTCCCGGCGCGGCACCTCGCGCCCCGAGACGAAGGGACCCTCCCCGGTGACCGCACTCCTGTTCGGCTCGATCAGCAGCGTCGCTGACACGTCCGAGATCCAGCGCGAGGCCTTCAACATCGCCTTCGCCGAGCACGGGCTGGACTGGCACTGGGACCGCGACGACTACCGGTCCCGTCTGGACAGCGCCGGCGGCGAAGCGCGCATCGCCGAGGAGGCCCGCCGCCGCGGCGAGGACGTCGACGCCGCCGCGGTGCACGCCACGAAGTCGCAGCGGTTCCGCGAGCAGCTGCGCTCGGGCGGGGTGGCGCCCCGTCCCGGCTTCCTGGACGCCCTGCAGACCGCCAAGACGAACGGCTGGAAGACGGGCTTCGTCACCACGACCTCGCGCGACAACGTGCTCGCGGTGATCGACGCCCTCGGTCCGACCGTCAGCGCCGACGACTTCGACGTCGTCGTGGCCGCCGACCAGGTCGCGACGCCCAAGCCCGACCCCGCCGCCTACACCTTCGCGCTGCAGGCCCTCGGCGAGGACCCCGCGAAGGCCGTCGCCGTCGAGGACAACCGTGACGGGGTCCGCGCGGCCGCCGCCGCGGGCGTCACCGTCCTGGCCTTCCCGAACGAGAACACCGCGGGCTCCGAGTTCCCCGGCGCCGCCCGCCGCGTCGACGCGCTGACCGCCGACGAGGTCACGGCCCTGGCCGCCTGACCAGGCCGCCCCACCCCTACCTCCACCAGCCGTCCAGGACCCGGCGGCCGGATCCCGCACGCCCGTTCGCGGCGCGTGCTGCTCGCACGCGCCCGGGATGCGGGCGTCCAGCCCTGAGACGGGAGATCCATGACCGCCGAGCCGACCCTCACGACGACCGACCACGCGTTCCACGTCGAGGGCTACCAGAAGATCGACTACTCGCTCGTCGTCACCGACGGGGTGTTCTCCCCGGAGAACACGGGCCTGGCCGACGCCTACCGCCCGTACGGGCGGTGCCTCGCGGTGGTCGACGCGACCGTCGCCGAGCTCCACGGCGACGCGATGCGGGCGTACTTCGACCACCACGGACTCGACCTCACGGTCTTCCCGATCGCCATCGACGAGGCCGACAAGACCATGCGCACCGCGGAGCGCATCATCGACGCCTTCGGTGACTTCGGGCTGGTCCGCACCGAGCCCGTGCTCGTCGTCGGCGGCGGCCTGACCACCGACGTCGCCGGCTTCGCCTGCTCGATCTTCCGGCGCGCGACCAACTACATCCGCATCCCGACCACGCTGATCGGCCTGGTCGACGCCAGTGTCGCGATCAAGGTGGCGGTCAACCACGGGAAGGCGAAGAACCGCCTCGGCGCGTTCCACGCCTCGCAGCAGGTGTTCCTCGACTTCTCCTTCCTCGCGACGCTGCCGACCGAGCAGGTCCGCAACGGGATGGCCGAGCTGATCAAGATCGCGGTCGTCGGCAACGAGGGCATCTTCGAGCTGCTCGAGAAGTACGGCGAGGACCTCCTGGAGACGCGGTTCGGGCACCGCGAGGGCTCCCCGGAGCTGCGCGAGGTCACCGACCGCCTCACGTGGGACGCGATCGAGACGATGCTGCGCCTCGAGGTGCCCAACCTCCAGGAGCTCGACCTCGACCGCGTCATCGCCTTCGGCCACACGTGGAGCCCGACGCTCGAGCTCTCCGGCGACGAGCCGTTCTTCCACGGCCACGCGATCAGCGTGGACATGGCGCTCTCGACCACCCTCGCGCAGCGCCGCGGCTACATCACCGAGGCCGCCCGCGACCGCGTCCTCGGGCTGATGAACCGGCTCGGCCTCTCGCTCGACAGCCCGCTGCTCACCCCCGAGCTGCTGGCGAAGGCCACCGACTCCATCCTGCAGACGCGCGACGGGAAGCTCCGCGCCGCGGTCCCCCGGCCGATCGGGACGACCCACTTCGTCAACGACCTCGACGCCAGCGAGCTCTCCGAGACGCTCGATGCCCACCGCGAGCTGTGCCGGGGCTTCGCGCGCGAGGGCGCCGGCGTGGACACGTTCCGGCGATGAACGCGCCACCCACCCCCCGGCCCGTCACGCCGGTCGGCCTCATCGCCCAGGCCCTGGACCGGGTCGCGGACGGGCTCGACGGCGTCGCCGGCGTGCCCGAGGACGTGCGCGAGGACCTGCGCCGGGCCCGCGAGCTCGCGGGCGGTCTCGACCCGTACCTCGAGGACGTCACGACCCCCGAGTCCGCCGCGCTGGCCGCGCTCGCCGCGGACACCCGCGCCCACGACTGGTCCGCCCGCGACCCGGACGACGTGTTCCTCGAGCAGGAGATGCTCTCCGGGCACGTCGAGGGCCAGGCGCTGAAGATGCTGGTCGGGGCCACCGGGGCCCGCCGGGTGCTCGAGATCGGGCTGTTCACCGGCTACTCGGCGCTGGCGATGGCCGAGGCGCTGCCCGCCGACGGCCGGCTCGTCGCGTGCGAGCTCGACCGCGAGGTGGCCGAACGCGCCCTGCGGTCCTTCGCCGGCTCGCCCGCGGGCGGGCGCATCACCGTCGAGATCGGCCCCGCCCAACGCTCCCTGGCCACGCTCGCCGCGGCCGGGGAGGCGTTCGACCTCGTCTTCGTCGACGCCGACAAGGCCGGCTACGCGGGCTACGTCGCGACCCTGCTCGACGACGGCCTCCTCGCACCCGGCGGCCTCATCTGCGTCGACAACACCCTGATGCAGGGCGAGCCGTGGCGCACCGACGAGCCGGGGGCGAACGGCCGGGCCATCGCGGACTTCAACGCGACGGTGGCCGCCGACCCGCGCGTCGAGCAGGTGGTCCTCCCGCTGCGTGACGGCCTGACCCTGATCCGCCGTGCTGCGTGACCGCCTGCGGCGCGTGGCCGTCCACGCGCCCCGGACGCTGGGAGCGCTGGCGCTGCTCACCGTCCCGCTGCCGGTGACCGCGGCGGCGACGGCGGCCGCGCTGGTGCGCTCGCTGATCGTCCCGCCACGCCGTGGCACGGCCGCCCACCCGCGCACCGTCCTGCTCACCGGCGGGAAGATGACCAAGGCGCTCGCGCTGGCACGCGCGTTCCACGCCGCCGGGCACCGCGTGGTGATGGTGGAGTCCGCGAAGTACCGGTTCACCGGCCACCGGTTCTCCCGCGCCGTCGACGCGTTCCACGTCGTCCCCGCACCGGGCGCGCCGGGCTACGTCACGGCGCTGCGCGACGTCGTCGTCGCGGAGGGGGTCGACGTCTGGGTCCCGGTGTGCAGCCCGGCGGCGAGCTGGCACGACGCGCAGGCCAAGCCGGTGCTCGCCGAGTTCTGCGAGGTGCTGCATCCCGACCCGCAGGTGCTGCGCATCCTCGACGACAAGGACCGGTTCGCCGAGGCCGCCGACACCCTCGGGCTGCCCGTGCCCGAGACCTACCGGGTCACCGAGCCCACCCAGGTCGAGGACTTCGACTTCGACGCCCACCCGGGCCCGTGGATCCTCAAGAGCGTCCCGTACGACCCGGTCGCGCGCCTCGACCTCACGACGCTGCCGCGCCCCACCGCCACGGCGACGGCCGAGATCGCCCGGGCGAAGCCGATGTCGGACGACGCCCCGTGGATCCTCCAGGAGCTGGTGCCCGGCCGGGAGTACTGCACGCACGCGACGGTGCGCGAGGGCCGGGTGCAGGTGTGGGCGTGCTGCGAGTCGTCGGCGTTCCAGCTCAACTACGCGATGGTCGACAAGCCGGAGATCGAGGAGTGGGTGCGCCGGTTCGTCGCCGCGCTGCGCGTCACCGGGCAGGTGTCGTTCGACTTCATCGAGACCGCCGACGGGCGCCTCGTCGCGCTCGAGTGCAACCCGCGGACCCACTCCGCGATCACGATGTTCCACCGCGACGCCGAGGCGCTCGCCCGGGCGTACCTGTCCGACGTCGAGGGACCGCCGCTGACGCCGCACCCCGACAGCCGCCCCACGTACTGGCTCTACCACGAGCTGTGGCGGATGGTCTCCCGTCCGTCGTCGATCCCGGAGCGGTGGCGGGTGCTCCGGGAGGGCACCGACGCGGTGTTCGACCGCGACGACCCGCTGCCGTTCCTCCTGCTGCACCACCTGCAGATCCCGTCGCTGCTGCTGCGCAACCTCGTCACCGGGCGGCCGTGGATCCGCCTCGACGTCAACATCGGCAAGCTCGTCGAACCGGCGGGTGACTGACGTGGCACTGCGGGTGCTCCACCTCGCGGGCTCGGCGGTGAGCGACTTCCACGCCGATCTCTCGCTGACCTACGCCCGCGGCTGTCTCGCCGCCGCCGGCGACCGGTACGAGCACCACCCCGCCTACGTCTCCCCCGACGGGCACTGGCGCTTCCCCGCGTCGTTCGAGGCCGACGCGATCGCCGCCGCCGTCGCCGTCGAGCCCGCCGACGCGCTGGCGTACCTCGGCCGGCTCGGCCTCGACGCCGTGCTCCCGCAGATGTTCTGTCTGCCCGGGATGACGTCCTACCGCGCGCTGTTCGACGTGCTCGGCGTGCGCGTGGTCGGGAACCCCGCCGAGGTCATGGCGATCGGCGCCCGCAAGGCCGCGGCGAAGGCCATGGTCGCCGCGGCCGGCGTCGACGTCCCCGCCGGCGAGGTCCTCCACCGCGGGCAGCGCCCGACGGTCGCGCCGCCCGCGGTGGTCAAGCCCGAGGACGCCGACAACTCCCTCGGCGTGACGCTCGTGCGCGCCGCCGAGGAGTTCGACGCCGCGCTCGACGCGGCGTTCGCGCACGCCGACCGCGTGCTCGTCGAGGAGTTCGTGCCGCTCGGGCGCGAGGTCCGCTGCGGGATCCTCGAACGCGACGGCGAGCTCGTCGGGCTGCCGCTCGAGGAGTACCTCCTCTCCGGGGAACGCCCCGTGCGCGGGTACGCCGACAAGCTGGCGCCGTCCTCCGACGGCGGGCTGCGCCTGGTCGCGAAGGGCAACCCGGACGTCGTGATGGTCGACCCGGACGACCCGCTGACCGCCCGCGTCTGGGACGTCGCGAAGCGGTGCCACGTCGCGCTGGGCTGCCGGGACTACTCGCTGTTCGACCTGCGCATCGACCCCGCCGGACGTCCGGTGTTCCTCGAGGCGAGCCTCTACTGCTCGTTCTCGCCGGCCAGCGTCCTCGCGGTGATGGCGCAGGCCGGCGGGATCGAGCTGGACGAGCTCCTGGCGGGTGCCCTGCGGGCACGTGAGCAGAAACAAGTGCTCTAGCACTCCTTTCTGCTCACATGCCGCAGGCACCATGGCTGCTCGTGAGCACCCCGTCCGCCCGCTTCGACGACCTGCCGTCGGGATCGGCGCTGGCCTTCCCGGCGCCGTCCGAGGTGCTGGTGGCGACGGCGCACGACGAGGTGCCCGGCGTGCTCGCGACCCTGGACGAGCACCGGGCCGCGGGGCGCTGGGTCTGGGGATTCCTGTCCTACGAGGCCGGGGCCGGTCTCGATCCGTCGCTGCCCCGTCGCGACCCACCGCCGGGCGTCCCGCTCGCCTGGTTCGGGGTCGGCGGACCGCCCGCGTCCGTCCCGGCCGTGACCGCCCCGTCGACGTGGCCGTCCACCGGCCCGTGGCGTCCCGACGCGGACGCCGACGCCCACCGCCGCGCCGTCGGAGCGGTGCGCGCGTACATCGCCGCCGGCGAGACCTATCAGGCGAACCTCACCACGACGCTGCGTGGCCCGGCGCCCGCCGACCCGGCCGCGGTCTACGCCGCGATGGCCACCGAGCAGGGCGGGTCCTTCAACGCCCACCTGGACCTCGGCGACCTGGTGATCGCGAGCGCCAGCCCCGAGCTGTTCGTCGAGGTCGCCGGAGCCGAGGTCCGCATGCGGCCGATGAAGGGCACGGCGGCCCGCGGCCCGTCGACGGAAGCCGACCGCGCCGTCCGCGACGGGCTGCGCGCCGATCCCAAGGAGCGCGCCGAGAACGTCATGATCGTCGACCTGGTCCGCAACGACCTCGGGCGCGTCGCTGTCCCGGGCAGCGTGCGGGTCACCGACCTGTGCACTCCCGAGCGCTACGGCACCGTGTGGCAGCTGACCTCCGGCGTCACGGCCCGGCTCGCCGACCACGTCGGCCTCCCGGAGCTGCTCGCCGCCCTCTTCCCGTGCGGCTCGATCACCGGCGCGCCCAAGCGGCGCAGCATGGAGATCCTGACCGAGCTCGAGCCCGTGCCGCGCGGCGTCTACTGCGGCGCGATCGGCTGGGTCGGACCCGGCGGACGCGCGCGGTTCTCCGTCGCGATCCGCACCCTCGTCGCCGACCGCCGCACCGCCACGGCGTCCTACGGCGTCGGCAGCGGCATCACCTGGAGCTCCGACCCCGCCGCCGAGCACGCCGAGCTCACCGCCAAGACCCGGGTGCTCGGACGACGGGTCCGCCCGGCGGGTCTGCTGGAGACGTTCGCGTTCGCCGACGGGGAGTGCCGGCACCTCGAGCGGCACCTGGCGCGGATGCTCGACTCGGCCGCGTACTTCGGGATCGCCACCACCGCGGCGGCGTTGCGCGACACCGTCGACGACGCGCTGTGGGGGACGACGGAGCCGGCCCGGGTCCGGCTGCGCCTCGACGCCGACGGGTCGCCCGCGGTGACGCTCGCGCCCCTCCCTCCCGGCGCCGGACCGGTGCGGTTGGCGGTCGACGACCACCCGGTCGACCCCGACGACCCCGCCCGCCACCACAAGACCGTGCACCGAGAGCCCTACGACGACGCCCGCGCCCGCCACCCCGACGCCGACGACGTCGTGCTGGTCAACGACCGCGGCGAGCTCGTCGAGACCACCGTCGCGTCGCTGGCCGTACGCCTCGACGGCGTCTGGTGCACCCCGCCCCTGTCCGCCGGCGCGCTGCCCGGAGTCGGACGGGCGGTGGCCGTCGAGCGCGGCGAGCTCGTCGAGCGCACCCTCCACCGGGCCGACCTCGACGGCGCCGAGGAGATCGCCGTGGTCAGCTCGCTGCGCGGGTGGCGTCCGGCGGTCGTCGCATCGTCCGGGCCCCGCCGCCGGGACGAGGCCCTCGCCGGACGTCCCGGCTGACCTCACGCCCCCCGTGCGCCCTGCAGCGCCTCGACGCAGGCGGTCGCGGAGCGGGAGTGGGTCGCGCAGTGCGGGTGGTGGTCGGCGTGGGCGCCGCAGGCCTGGGCGCTCTCACGACAGGCCGTCGTCGCGGCGTCGATCGCCGCGGAGACGGCGGGGTCGTCGAGGGCACCGTGCCGGGCCAGGACGCGCTCGGCCGCGCCGCACAGGTCGGCACAGTCGAGGGCGTGCCGGACCTCCTCCGCCATCCCCCCGATCTCGATCATCGACCCCGCGCAGGCGGTGCTGACGCGTCCGCACTCGGCGAGCGCGGCCAATGCCGCGTCCACGGGGGCGGACACCTGGGTGCGATCGGACGTGTCGGCCATGCCGAGGAGTGTCCCGCGGGTGTCAAAGTTGCAAGTTCCGGGCAACAACATCACGCTGGCCATTCAGCGTTGCCTGCACCTGCCGACCCTCGGACGGGAGAACACCCGATGGCGGAGTACACGCTCCCCGACCTGCCCTACGACTACGGCGCTCTCGAGCCTCACATCTCGGGCAAGATCATGGAGCTGCACCACGACAAGCACCACAACACCTACGTCACCGGGCTGAACACGGCCGTCGACGCCCTGGCGGAGGCCCGCGAGCAGGACACGATCGGCACGACGGCCCTGCTGTGGGAGAAGAACCTCGCCTTCAACTACGGCGGGCACATCAACCACTCGATCTTCTGGGTCAACCTCAGCCCGGACGGCGGCGACAAGCCGACCGGCGAGCTGTCGTCGGCCATCGACCGCGACTTCGGGTCGTTCGACCTGTTCCAGAAGCACTTCACCGCGGTCGCCACGACCATCCAGGGCTCGGGCTGGGCGATCCTCGGCGTCGACACCCTCACCGGGAAGCTGCGCATCTTCCAGCTCTACGACCAGCAGGCCAACGTGCCGCTGGGGATCGTCCCGGTGGTCATGCTCGACATGTGGGAGCACGCCTTCTACCTGGACTACCAGAACGTCAAGCCGGACTACGTCACGGCGTGGTGGAACGTCGTGAACTGGGCCGACGCCGCCCAGCGCTTCGAGCACGCCCAGGGGCTCCGCATCGCCTGAGCCCTCCCGATCTCGCGCGGTGATCGTTCCGACAAGCGCCCGCCGCGCGCCCGCGGCGACCCCTCGACCCTCCTCGGCCGGGGGGTCGTCGTGTGCCTACGGCATGTGAGCAGTTCGGAGTGCTGGGGCACTCCGAAGTGCTCACGAGCGCGACAGCGCACCCAGTAGCTCCGCGCGGATCTCGGGGCGGCCGGCGGCGACGAGGGTGAACGCCGCCTCGCGGGCCAGCCGCCGGGCCGGGTGCCGGCCGACGATGGCGCGGCTGCCGACGGCAACGGTCAGCGTCGCCGCGGCCCGCACGGCCAGCGCAGAGGCGGCGGCGCGGGCGGCGGGCATCGCGCCGGCGTCGGCGAGGCCGGCATCGAGGTCCTTGCGGGCGGCGTCGAGGGCCTCGGTCAGCGCCGCGGCCGCCGCCGGCTCCCCGGCGTCGGACACCAGTGCCGCGCACCGCCCGGCCACCCCGAGGGCCAGGCAGCCGTTGACGCGCGCGCTGACATGCTGGCCGGCCAGGAACGCGGCGCGGGAGCGCAGCGAGACGACCGCGTCGTCGGGCACCACCCAGCCGTCGACGTCGAGACGCACCGTGCGGCTGCCGTTCGCGGCCGCGAGGTCGAGCGGGTGCACGGTGACGCCGGTCGCCGCGTGCGCCGGCACCAGCAGCGCCACGACCTGCGCCTCCTCGTCGCCGGCGTCGACGGTCGCGGCGTCGCGGGCCGAGATCTGCAGCAGGTCGACGATCCCCCAGCCGGTGACCAGCGGGGCGACACCGTCGAGGCGCCAGCCCCCGTCGACGCGGGTGGCCAGGAGCTTCGGCGGCTGCGGGATCGCGCCGGCGAACGCGACACCGCAGCGGGTCTCGCCGCGCACCGCGGCGGCGAGGTGGCGGTCCCGCAGGTCGGCGCGGTCGGTCGACGCCAGCGCGCGGACGACGCCGTGGTGCTGCATCCACGTGAACGTGGTGGTCAGGCAGGCACCGGCCAGCGTCTCGACAGCGCCCAGGAAGTCGTCGAAGGGCACGTCGTCGTCGGCGGCGAGGCCGTAGAAGCCCGCGTCGGCGAGCGCCCGGAAGTGACTCTCGGGGATCGTCGCGGTGGCGTCCACCTCGTCCGCGGCCGGCGCGAGCACGTCGGCGGCCAGTTCGCGCGCCCGGTCCAGCACGTCACCCATGGCACAGGACGATAGCTTCCGGCGACCTCGAAGTAAGGCTGGCCTAACTCGTCCGGTCGACGTTCCGCATGTTTCCGGGGCCACGTCGCCGCGACACCGCCCGCCCCGCTCCCCCCGCTACCCTCACGAGCATGTCCGGACCCGCCGCGCAGCGCACGGCGGCCGTCGACGACTACATCAAGGCGATCTACGCGGTCGACGAGCGGGGCGAGGGTCCGGCGTCCACCACGGCGCTGGCCAAGCGGCTCGGCATCGGCGCGTCGTCGGTGTCGGGGATGCTGCGCAAGCTTGCCGACCAGGGCCTCGTCGAGCACCGGCCCTACGGCGGTGTCCGCCTCACGGACGCCGGCACGCGCGCCGCGCTCGACGTGGTGCGCCGTCACCGACTCCTCGAGACCTACCTCGTCCACGAGCTCGGCTACGGCTGGGACGAGGTGCACGTCGAGGCCGAGGTGCTGGAGCACGCGGTCTCCCCGACGCTCCTGGACCGGATGGACGCCCGCCTCGGCCACCCGCGCTACGACCCCCACGGCGACCCGATCCCGGCCGCCGACGGCACCGTCGCGGAGTTCACCGGCCGGCGCCTGGCGACCCTCGAGCCCGGCGACCGCGGACGTCTCGTCCGGGTGGACGACGACGAGCCCGAGATGCTCGCCTGGCTGCGCGACCAGGAGATCGAGCTCGGTGTGACGATCGGCCTCGTGGCCCGGCGCCCGTTCGGCGGACCGTTCCTCGTCGAGCTCGCGGCGTCGGACACGCCGCGTGAGCTCGACCTCGGACCGAAGCTGGCCGACGCACTCTGGCTCGGAGATGTGGTGGAAGGGGTGTTCCGTCGGGGCTCCGCATCGTAGAGTTCGGCCAGCCGAACTTTCACGCAGCGGTGCGGCCAACTCGCACCGCGGGACCGACCGGGTGGGCCGAGATGACGCTCGACGAGATGCCCCGCGACCGGCGCGGTGTCGTCACCGCGCTGGACACCCGGGGCGCCGAACGCCGCCGCCTGATGGACCTGGGCCTGCTGCCCGGCGCCGCCATCGCGCCCGAGCTCACCAGCCCGCTCGGCGACCCCGTCGCCTACGAGGTCCGGGGCACGCTCGTCGTCCTGCGCGCGCAGCAGGCGCGCACCGTCCACGTCGAGCTCGAGGAGCACTGAGCCGTGGCGGCCCCGCTGCCCTCGCCGGGGGTCGGGCCGCCGGAGGACACGACGCCCACACCGGCGGCCGGACCCTGCGGCTCGTGCGCCCAGGCGAGCCCCGGGCGTCTGCAGCGGCTCGGCCTCGCCCCCGGCCGCCACGACCACGTCGTCGCCCTGGCCGGCAACCCGAACACCGGCAAGAGCACCGTCTTCAACGCCCTGACCGGCCTGCGCCAGCACGTCGGCAACTGGTCGGGCAAGACCGTCTCCCGCGCCGAGGGGGGCTTCACCTACGGCGGCGCGAAGTACCGGATCGTCGATCTGCCCGGCACCTACTCGCTGCTCTCGACCAGCACCGACGAGGACGTCGCCCGCGACGCACTGCTGTTCGGGCGGCCCGACGTCACCGTCGTGGTCGTCGACGCGACGCGCCTCGAGCGCAACCTGCCGCTCGTGCTGCAGGTCCGGCAGATCACCGGCCGCGTGGTCGTCGCGCTCAACCTCGTCGACGAGGCCCGCCGCCACGGCATCACGGTCGACACGCGCCACCTGACCCGTGAGCTCGGGGTGCCGGTCGTCGCGACCGCCGCACGCCGCGGGGACGGCCTGCCCGAGCTGCTCGCCGCGATCGCCGAGACCGCGACCACCGGCGACCCGCCCGAACCCCTCGCGCTCGTGCACCACGACCCGCAGCTCGAGGAGGCCGTGGCCACCCTCGCGGCGCGCGTCGAGGCCCGCTTCCCCGGCGTGCCCAACGCCCGGTGGGTCGCGCTGCGCCTGCTCGAGGGCGACCCCGGGATCGAGGAGGCGGTGCGGGCCGGGACGCTCGGGGAGCTGGCCGGATCCCAGCCCCCGCTGGAGGCGGCCGGATGAGCTCCGATCTCCTCGACGACGCCACGCGGCTGCGCGACGGCCTGCCCGAGGACTTCCGCGACCGCGTCGTCGAGTCCCTCTACACCGACGCCGCGCGGATGGCCGCCACCAGCGTCGACCGCGACGGGGCGCGCGCCCGCCTGACCGTCGACCGGGCGCTCGACCGCGTGCTGACCCACCGCGTGTGGGGCTTCCTGGCGATGGGCGTGCTGTTCTTCGCGGTCTTCTGGTTCACGATCGCCGGCGCGGCCGTGCCGTCGGACCTGCTCTACACGCTGCTGGTCGACGACGGCCACGGCTGGCTGCTCGAGGTCTTCGCCGCCGTCGGCGCGCCCTGGTGGGTCACCGGGCTGCTCGTCGACGGCGTCTACCTCGCCACCGCGTGGGTCATCGCGGTGATGCTGCCGCCGATGGCGATCTTCTTCCCGCTGTTCACGCTGCTCGAGGACTTCGGCTACCTGCCGCGGGTCGCGTTCAACCTCGACCGGCTCTTCGCCCGCTCCGGCGCCCACGGCAAGCAGGCGCTGACGATGATGATGGGCTACGGCTGCAACGCCGCCGGCGTCACCGCCACGCGGATCATCGACAGCCGCCGCGAGCGCCTGATCGCGATCATCACGAACAACTTCAGCATCTGCAACGGCCGCTGGCCGACGCTGATCCTCATGGGGACGATCTTCGTCGGCGCCGTCGTTCCGCCCTGGCTCGCCGGGTTCGTCGCCGCGGGCAGCGTCATCGCCGTCGTCCTGATCGGGATCGGCGTCACGCTCGCGGTCTCGTGGCTGCTCTCCCGCACCGTCCTGCGTGGCGAGAGCTCGGTGTACTCGCTGGAGCTGCCGCCCTACCGGCCGCCGCAGGTCTGGCGCACGCTCTACACGAGCATCATCGACCGCACGCTCAAGGTGCTGCGCCGCGCCGTCGTCATGGCCGCCCCCGCGGGCGCCGTGATCTGGCTGATCGGCAACGTCCACCTCGGCGACGCGAGCGTGGCCGCGCACCTCGTCACGGCGCTGGACCCGATCGGCTGGGTGATCGGGCTGAACGGCGTCATCCTGCTCGCCTACCTCGTCGCGGTGCCGGCCAACGAGATCATCATCCCGACGATCGTCATGCTGACCCTGACCCTCGGCGCGAACACCCTGGGGGCCGCGCCGGGCGTGATGCTCGAGCTCGGTGACGACCAGCAGATCGGCTCCGTGCTGGTCACCGCCGGCGGCTGGACGCTGCTGACCGCCGTGAACCTCATGCTGTTCACGCTGCTGCACAACCCGTGCTCGACGACCGTGCTGACGATCTGGAACGAGACCCGCAGCGTGCGCTGGACGGCGGTGGCGACGCTGCTGCCGCTGGGTCTCGGGTTCGCCGTCTGCGCGCTGACCGCCCTGGTGGCTCGCGCCATGTGAGCACTTCGGAGTGCTCCAGCACTCCGAAGTGCTCACATGCGCGGAGCGCACCCGCTCAGGCGGCGGTGACCTCAGGGGTGCGGTCGGAGGACTCGCCGCGGGCGAGGCGGCGCTCGACCAGGCCGCCGAACACGAGGCCCAGCACTCCCCACAGCAGCAGCTGGGCGGTGAACGACGCGAGGCGGAAGTCGTAGAGCACATCCGCGTCGAACCCGGGATAGATGATCGTGCCGGCCGCGTCGCGCAGCGGCAGCGGCGTCTCGCTGGCCCGCGGGCCGTTCTCGACGACGTTGATCGTCAGCTCACCGAGCCCCGGCAGCACCGTCATGAGGATCGCCGACAGGGCGACGTAGACGACACCGCCGACCAGCACCGCGTTCCACAGCCCGAGACGCTCCCGGACGAGCCGGGTGACCGCGACCGCCGCCGCGAGGAACACCAGCGAGCCCACGACCATCACCAGGTACAGCGCGGTGCGGTCGCTGATGGTCTCGTCGGAGCCCACCGCCGGCGGGCTGGCCGGGTACTTCACGAACGGCGTCGCATAGATCGTCAGGAAACCGGCACCGGCCACGACGAGCGCCAGGACCCGCGGCCGCAGGGCGACCCGGCCGTGCAGCAGCGTGTAGGCGACGGCGAACAGCAGGCCCAGCGCGATGCCGATGCCCACCATGCCGACGCCGATGCCGAGCGTGGCCTGCACGCCGCGACTGACGATCTCCTCCTCGGCGCCGCCGGCCGGGGGCGAGCCGGCCGCCGTCGCCAGGGTGGCCTCGGCCTCACCGCGGCCCTCCTCGTACGCGATCGCCGCGGCGATCTGCGGCTCGGCGAAGACGAGGGAGAACAGCCACGCCACGAGGCCGGCGACCGCGCCGGCGAGCACCCCGCGCAGGACGAAGGAGCGGGCTTCCATCAGTGGCAGGGGAAGCCGAGGAAGTGGCGGGCGTCGTGCACGAACTCGTGGATGTAGCTCGTGTCGCCGAACACCGAGACCGCGCCCTCGTCGATGCCGATGAAGTAGTACAGCACCAGCCCGACGAACAGGGCGCTGATCAGCCACGGCAGGGTCTGCGAGGCGGGGATGGCAGTGGCCCTGGCGCGGGCGACGGCACCGGCTGTGGTCACGAGGTGTCTCCTGTCCGGAACGCACGACGACGTCACCGTCCACGACGGGCGGCGACCGAGGACAGACGCTAGGTCGGCGCCGAGATGACGTCAACGCCTCAGCACGTGATGAGGTGTCAGGTGTGAGGTGGACGATCTTCCCGCCCACCCCGCCGTCGGAGAGGAAGGTCGTCCCGTGCGCCTGCACCTGCTCGCCCACGCCGGCACCGCCGCGGCGCGCGCCGCGCGCTTCCCGGACGACGAGCCGCTCGACCCGGGTGGACAGCGTTCCGCGGCCGCCCTGGCGGGACGGCTGCCCGACCCCGACCGCCTGTGGTGCGCGGCGTCGGCGCGCTGCCGGGAGACCCTCGCCCTCGTCCTGCCGGGCCGCCCTCCCGACGGCGAGGCCCCGGCCGGGCCCGCCGCCGGGTCCTGGACGGGTCGCTCGCCCGCCGACCTCGCCGCCGAGGACCCCGCCGCGCTCCAGGCGTGGATCACCGATCCCGACGCGGCGCCGCCGGGGGGCGAGTCGCTGGGCTCCCTCCTCGCCCGCGTGGGTGCCTGGATGGACGGGCTCGAGGCCGGCGAGCGCGAGGTCGGGCTGGCCGTCGTCGACCCGCCGGTCCTCCGCGCCGCCGTCGCCCACGCCCTCGGCGCCGGCCCGGCGGGCGCCCGGCGCGTGGACGTCGCTCCCCTGGACCGCTGCGAGCTGACCGGCCGGTCCGGGCGGTGGAACCTGCGGGCGCTCGGTCAGCCCGCGCCGTAGCGCAGGCCGTCGACGAGCAGCGCGGTCATCCGCCGGGCGTGGTCCGGACCCACGTCCTGGGCCGGCCCGGAGAGGTTCGCGACGGCGCGCAGGAGATCGCTGGACGCGACGTCGGCCCGCACCTCGCCGGCGTCGACGGCCGCGGCGAGCAGCGTGTCGAGGGCGGGCCGGAAACGCTGGTCGAAGTAGGCGGGCAGCGCGTCGAACGCCGGGTCGCCGGAGTGCAGCGCGGCGGCGAGACCGCGCTTGGTGCCGATGAAGTCGGTGTAGCGCACCAGCCAGCGCTCCAGCGCCTCGCCCGGCGGGTGGGCGGCGGCCAGCGCGGGGGCCTCGTCCGCGCAGGCGTCGACGGCGTGCTTGAACACGGCCGCCACGAGGTCGGAGCGCTTCGGGAAGTGCCGGTAGACGGTGCCGACGCCGACGCCGGCCTTCGTCGCGATCTCGCGGACCGGGGCGTCGACGCCCGACGTCGCGAAGACCGCGGCGGCCGCCTCGAGCAGGGCGTCGGAGTTGCGGCGCGCGTCGGCGCGGACCCGGCGCGTCGGCGCGCTCTCGCTCATCGGGGTCACTCTTCCGGACAGACGTTCCGCTTCGGAGACGGTAGCACCCCGGATCAGCTCCCGAGCTGACGACGGACCGCGTCGGTGTCGATCAGCGACCACACCTGGGCGATCCGCCCGTCGGCGAAGCGGTAGAAGACGTGCTCGGCGAAGGACACCCGCCGCCCGTCGGGCTCGAGGCCGTGGAACGTGCCCGTGGGCGTGCAGTCGAACCAGAGCCGGCAGGCGACGTGGTCGCCGCGGACGACGAGCAGGTCGGCGACGAACGCGAGGTCGGGGATCGCCGCCACGTCGCCGACGAGCAGGTCGCGGTAGTCGGCGCGCGTCATCGGGGCGTCGTTGTAGAGCAGCGTGTCGTGGACGAAGGCGTCGAGCGCCTCGAACCGGCGCTCGTTGAGGCACGCCAGATAGGCGCGGTAGGTCTCGTCGAGCGTCACGGGTGACGCCGCACGAGATAGGTGTCCATGATCCAGCCCTTGCGCTCCCGCTCCTGCGCGCGCCGGTCGAGGATCTCCGCGCGCACGTCGGCCACCCGCCCGGCGAGGAGCACCTCGTCGGGCGTGCCGACGTACGCGCCCCAGTACACGGTGGCGTCGTCGGGCAGGTGCTCCAGGCCGTGGTGCTTCGCACCGTCGAGCATGACGCAGAGGTCGGCCCCGCCGGAGTCGACGCTGTCGTCCAGCACCCGGCGGGCCGGGGTGATCGTCGCGGCGCGCGCGGTGCGGGTCAGCGTCGTGCGGTGCGCCGCGGCCAGCACCGACGGCGCGCCGAGGCCGGGCACCACGCGCCAGTCGAGGGCGACGCGGCCGCGGGCGTCGAGGCGGTGGAGCATCTCCACGGTGCCGTCGTAGATCGCCGGGTCGCCCCACACGAGCAGGGCGCACGAGCCGCCCTCGGGCACCTCGTCGAGCAGGGTCTGCTCGTAGAGCGCGGCCCGCTCGTCGCGCCAGCGCTCGGTGGCGCCCTCGTAGTCGGCGGACGTCCGGTCGCGGACGGCGTCGTCGCGCTCGACGACCCGGGCCTGCGGCGCGAAACGCTCGACGATCGCCGCGCGGATCGCGGTCAGCTCGTCGGCCGGGCCCGGCTTGTGCAGCAGCACCACCACGTCCACCCTGCCGAGCGCCTCGACCGCGTCCAGCGTCAGCTGCCCTGGGTCGCCCAGACCGATCCCCACCACCTGCACCGTGCGCACGGGGACGCACGCTCTCACGACCCGCGCCCGCCACCGGCAGACCGCAGGCCACGTCACACGCCGTCGTCCGGACGCAACCACGCGGCAACACTCGGTTGCTGCACTCGGCACATGGCCGTTGCCGATCGAGCCGTCCCCGCCGTCCACGACGCCCACCGCCACCTCGGCGTCCTGCCCTCCTACCCCTTCTACGGCGGCCCGCCGGTCAACCCGGACATCACCGCGCGCGCCACGATCGACGAGCTGCGCGCCGACCTCGACGCCGAGGGCACCGAGCTGGCCGTCGCCATCCCGAACTACGGGGTCCCGGACGCGAGCGCCTCCTTCGCCCTCAACGAGCTGTGCCTCGAGGCGGCGCAGAAGGACCCCCGGATCCGCGCGGGCATCTGGGCCTCGCCGCGCCCCCAGGACGCCGAGATGACCGCACGGGCCGTGGCGCTCGCCGGGGAGCCCGAGGTCCGCGTCATCAAGATCAGCTTCCTGCTCGGGGGCCGGGCGAGCGACCCCGAGTGCCGCCCGCAGCTCGACGCGATCTTCTCGGCGGCGCGCGAGCACGGGCGCGTCGTGCACGTGCACACCTCGCCGGGCGCGGCGTCGGACATCGACGAGGTCGGCGAGCTGGTGGAGCGCTACGCCGACGACGTGAAGCTGCACCTCGTCCACCTCGGCGGCGGGATGAGCGGGCACATCAAGCTGATCGGCAGCCGGTTCTTCGACTGGATCGCGGCCGGCAAGCAGGTCTACACCGACACCAGCTGGGCCATCGGCTTCGCGCCGCGCTGGCTCGCCGCCGAGATCGAGCGGCGCGGCGTCGGCCACGACCGCGTGCTGTTCGCCAGCGACGAACCGTGGGGCGACCGCACCGGCGAGCTCGCCCGCATGGCCGAGGCGATGGGCGACGGCGAGCTGGGCCGGCTCACCCTCGCCGGCAACGCCGAGGCGCTGTACGCGTGACGGTCAGGGGCTCGGCGTCTCCGGGGCCACGTCGAGCGTCACCGGCACGGTGACGACCTGCCAGTCGCGCTGCACCTGCACCCACAGCTCGTGGCGACCGGCGCGGGCGAAGGTGTGCTCGAACGCGACCTCGGGGCCGTAGGTGCCGGCGGGGCCGGCGCGGCTCATGTCGTGGACGTGCCCGAACGCCGAGGCCGGGTCGCCCGGGTCGGGGACCGCCGTGGCGCCGGGGCCGAGCAGCATGAGGTGGCCCGCCATCCCGAGCCAGCCCTGCAGGTCGGAGACGGGCGCGCCGTTCTCGGTGAAGGTCACGCCGACACGGGTGGGACGGCCCGCGACGGCACCGGGGGCCGAGACCTCCGCGCGCATCCCGGCCACGTCCCGCCCGCCGGGTCCCGGTGCCGCGACGGCCGTGGACGGTGGACCGGCGACGTCGACGGCCGTGCGCGCCACCTGGTGACCCCCGTCGCCGGCGCGCTCCATCTCGGCGAACACCCCGTACCGGCCCCCGACCGACGGCGCGAGGCGGACCTCGTAGCGGCCGGGAGCCGTGCGGATCGGGTGCACGTGCGCCAGGCCGCCGTCCGGGCCGATCACCGCGAGGTGGACCAGGGCGTCGTCGTGGATCGCGAGGTCGTCGACGACCGCGCCGGTCGAGGAGTCGGTGAGGTCGAGCGCGAGGTCGAGCGGTGCGCCGGCCGTCGCCGGGCCCGCCGTCCGTGCGGTCAGGGTGACGGCGCCGGCCGCCGGCACGGTCATCGGCATCGGCATCGGCATCGGCACCGGATCGGACGGCGGCATCGCCATGCCGCCGTGTCCGGCGTGCCCGCCCGGCGCTGCGGCCGGCGTCGGAGCGGCAGCTGCGGTCGACGTCGCCGGCGGCGCCACCACCGTGGCCGTCACCGCGACCGTCACCCCGACGGCGGCGACCGCGCCCAGCGCCACCGCGACACGGGGCCGGTGCCGCATCGCCAACGCCGCGATCAGGGCGACGACGCCGAGCACCGCGCCGACCCGCACCGCCCAGACCCAGCCGGGCGTCGGGGCCGGGGCGGCGACCGTGACCGGGATGCGGGCGGCCTGCGCCCCGTCGGCGACCACCACCTCCCAGGCGCCCGGGGCCCCGGCGTCCAGCGCGACCTCGTGCGGCTGCCCCACCGGCGCGACGGGCACGGTGACGGGGCTCGTCGGGGTCCCGCCCACGGGCACCGCAGCGACCGTGACGGCGCCCGGCGGCGCGTCGCCGCGCGGCAGCACGACGACCGGCATCCGGCCGCCGCCCTCGGACGGCGCGGTGATCGTCAGGACGAGCTCGCGCACGCCGAGCGAGATCTCGATCCGCTGCACCCCGACCGGCGTCGACTCGTGCGCGATCGCGGCCGGGGCCAGGAACGCCCCGAGGACGGCGAGCAGCACGACCAGCCCTGTCCCCCGGAGTCGGCGCGCGGTCACGGGGACACCGTAGGGTCTGGCCGACGACACCTCATCAGTCGCTGAGATATGTGTGCTCCGTAACGCTCAGCGCGTTCGGCCGATCCTCTCCAGGACATCGAGTGGAGAGGTCGGGGGCCATCGTGACGATCCGGGACGCGGACACCGCGGCACCGCGGGTGGAGGACCCTGCCGGGGTGAGCACCGCCGAGGGTCCCGCGGACGACGTCCCGGCGGACGACGTCCCGGCCGAGGATCCGCCGGCCGAGGATCCGCCGGCCGAGGATCCGCCGGCCGAGGACGCCACGGCCGACGACGCCCCCGCGTACCGCCCGTGGCAGCGCTTCGGGATCTCGGTGCTGATCGTCGCGATCCTGCTGTCGGTGCTGGCGAGCGTCGCGCCCGACTCGGCGATCAAGACCGGTCTCGTCGGCCTGACCCGCCCCTTCATCCTCGTCACCGCGCTCGACCAGCGGTGGGGCGTGTTCGCCCCGAACCCGCGGCTCGAGACGAGCAACGTGGTCGCGCGCGTCGAGCGGACCGACGGGACCGTCGGCGAGTACCCGCTCGAGTCCGCCGCCGGGATCTCGGAGTACTGGAACTACCGCTGGCGCAAGTACGGCGAGCAGCTGTGGACCGACAAGACGGCCGAGGCGGAGCGGGCGACCTTCTCCCGCTGGGTCGCCGCCCAGGACCGCGCGGCCGGGCACCAGCCGGTGCAGGTGACGCTGCTGCGCCTGTCGCGCCCGAACCTGGCGCCGGGGCCGGGTCCCGACGAGGGACCGTGGACGGAGATCCCGTTCTCGACCATGCAGGTGAGCGGACGATGACCGCCCCCTGGACCCGCCTGCGGACGGGCTGGGAGCGCTTCTGGTTCACGCCGCAGTCGACGGCGCCGGTCGAGGTGATCCGGATCGTCTTCGGGGTCGTCGCGACGGCCTGGATGCTCTCGCTCGCCCCGGTGCTCATCCCGTTCTTCGGACCGGACGCCGCGATCCCGGACCGCCCGCTGCCCACGCTCGCGTGGACGCTCATGACCCTGGTCGGCGGCACCCCGCTGGTCTGGGTCCTGTGGCTCGTCGGGGTCGTCGGGGCCGCCGCGCTCACCGTCGGCTACCGCACGCGTCTCGCGGCGCTGCTCGTCTTCGTCGTCATGGTGTCGGTGAACCGGCAGGCGCCGCTCGCATTCAACGCCGGCGACGGGCTGATGCGCGTCATCTCCTTCTACGTCCTGCTGATGCCGGCGGGCTCGGCGGTCTCGGTCGACCGGTGGCTCGCCGACCGCCGGGGCGTCTGGTCCTTCCCCCTCCGTGCGCCGTGGGCGCTGCGGCTCGCGCAGATCCAGCTCAGCGTCATCTACCTGTCCACGGTGTGGGAGAAGTCCGGCGGCGCGCTGTGGCGCAACGGCACCGCGGTCTCCTACGCGATGCGGATCGGCGACCTCCAGCGTCTCCCGGTGCCGTCGTTCGTCACCGACTCGATCCTGCTCACGCAGATGGCGACGCTCGGAACCATCGCCGCGGAGCTCGCGATCGGCGTCCTCGTCTGGAACCGCGCGGCGCGGCCCTGGGTGCTCGCCCTCGGTGTGCTCCTGCACTTCTCGATCGAGGTCAGCCTGGCCGTCGGGTTCTTCGGGCTCGGGATGATGACGCTCTACCTCGCCTTCCTCCCGCCCGAGCGCGCCGAGCAGGTCCTGCGGTGGGCTCGCGACCACCGTCCCCGGCGGCGCCGGCCGGTCGACGCACCGGCGACATGAGCACCATCGAGGTGGTCGACGAGCAGACGCCCGCCGCCGAGACACCGACCGAGGTCCGGCGCGGCGCGGCCCGGGACCGGGGCTTCGCCGCCGCGGTCGGCATCCCGACCCTCGTGCTCGCGATCCACAGCGCCTTCTACGGGCCGTGGATCGAGGACGACGCCGGCATCACGTTCGCCTACGCCCGGTCGATCGCGACGGGCGCCGGCCCCGTGCTGCAGCCCGGCGCCGAGGCCGTCGAGGGGTTCTCGAACCCGCTCTGGCTCGCGATCCTCGTCGTCGGCCACGGGCTCGGGCTGTTCGACCACGGCGCCTGGTTCGGGCTCCCGGACCTCGTCCTCTTCCCGAAGCTCGTGGCGCTGGCCTGCGCCGCCGGGATGTTCGCGGTCCTCTACGGCCTGGCGCGCACCGTGTCCGCACGCCCCGTCGTGCTCACCGTCGTCGCCGGGACGGTGACGGCGCTCGTCCCGTCGTTCGCGATCTGGACGACGAGCGGTCTCGAGAACGGCCTCTACGCGCTCCTGGTGGTGGCGCTCGGCGCGACCGTCGCGCGCGCCGCGGTCGACGGCCGCCTGCTCTCCACACGCGTGGCGGTCGCGGCCGGGGCGCTGGCCGGCCTCGCAGCCCTGACCCGCCCCGACGGGCTGATCTATCTCGCCGTGTACCCGCTCGTCGCCGTCCTCCTCGCCGGGAGCGGGTGGCGCCGGGCCGTGACGCCGTGCCTCCGGTCGGTCGGCACCGCGCTGGTGCCGGTCGGGCTCTACCTCGCCTGGCGCCTGGTCACCTTCGGCGACTGGCTGCCGACGACCGCCCGCGCCAAGCGCCAGGAGCTCCCGGGGCCCGGCGATCTGGCGCGCCCCGGCGAGCTGATCAGCTACGCCGGCTGGCTCGCCGTCGTGCTGGCGGTCGCCGCCGTCGCCCTGGCCCTCACCCGTCGCTCTCGTGTCCGAACCGTGCTCGGCGTGCTGCTCGTGCCGCTGACCCTCTCCCTGGTCGTGTTCGCGGTCCTGCCACCCGACTGGATGGAGCAGTACCGCTTCGCGACACCGCTGTGGCCGCTGGGCGCGTTCGTGGGCGTCCTCGCGGCCGGCGACGTCTGGCGGCGGTGGTCGTCGCGACGCACCCGGCAGCTGGCCCTCGCCGCGGTCGCGCTCGCGGTCCTGGCCTCCGGCTCTGCCTGGCTCGACGACGCCGCCACCTACCGGAAGAACCCCACGGCGCCGCTGTGCTTCGTGGCGAGCAGCGTGGGCGAGCGGACGAACGCGTACGCCGACATCCTGGGTGTCCGGAACGGCTCGCTGCTCGCCGTCGACGGCGGCGGAACGGCCCTGACGAGCCGGCTGCGCTTCGTCGACCTCTCCGGGCTGACCGACACGCGCTTCGCCGACGTGTGGCAGCGCCGCGACTACCGGGGTGCGCGGGACCTGGTCTTCGACACCGTTCGGCCGACGTTCTTCAAGATCGACAGTGGGTGGTCCGGGCTGGCGGAGTCGGGACTGCTGAGCGACCCGCGCCTCGACCGCGACTACGTCCTCGTGATCTCCCAGCGGGCGAGCACCGGCACCTGGGTGCGGCGCGACGCCGTGCCCGACCCTGCGGCCCTCGCCGCGGTGCGGCGACACGCGAGTGCCGCGTGGGCGGGCGCGGACGCTCCGTTCCTCCGTGGCGACCGCACCGCGTGGGTCTGCGGTCCGACCCTGCGTCCGGGCACGGTCTCCTGACCTCGTTGCGCACACGACCGGGTGCGGGAACACCGCACCGTCACTCGGACGAGCGTGGCTTTACCGCCCGCGAGCTAACGCTTTGGTCACGACGCCACGATCGGGTAACGCCGGACGGGTGACTCGCGACACGTGATCGTCGACGGGGCGGCTGATCGGATTCGGACTGGGGTGGGACGGAGAGGCATGACCGCACAGACGTTGGGCCGCCGGGCGATGGTGCTCGGCGCGGGGGTACTCCTCATGGGCTCGCTCGGGGTCGGCAGCGCCTCGGCGTGGTCGTACACCGGCGACACGTGCGTGACCGTCGCCAGCACGGGCAACAGCTCCACCTACCTCGGCACGACCAGCAGCACGGACTCCTCGAGCACCCTGAGCACCGACCTGACCGACGCACTGAGCACCGACCTCACCGACGCGCTCAGCACCGACCTCACCGACGCACTGAGCACCGACCTCACCGACGCGCTCAGCACCGGCCTCACGACGACCACCGGCACACCCACCACGACGACGGGTACGCCGACCACGACCACCGGCACGCCCACCACCACGACGGGCACGCCCACCACCACCACCGGCACGCCCACCACGACCACGGGCACGCCGACGACCACCACCGGCGACAGCCTTGCGCCGCTGAGCGTGCCCGGGACGCAGGGCCTCCGTGCGGCGGACCCGACCGACACCACCGGCACGACGACGAGCACGACAAGCGACACCACGGGCACGACGACAGGGACGACGACCAGCACCACCAGCTCGACCACCGGCCAGTCGACCACCAGCGTCACGACCGGCACGGAGCCCCCGACGTACTCGACGGTCTGCTACTACCACCCGTCGACCGGGCACTACTACTACGACTACCGACCGGTCGGCACGATCTACGCGACGCAGGTCCGCCACGTGCCCTCGGGCGGCGTGGACACGGGTAACTGAGCATGACGATCACCGAGGAGAAGAACCGCGAGGAGAAGACCTCCTCCGGCCCGTCGATGACCAACATCTCGATCGCCCTCGTGGTGATCCTGGTGGGGCTCGCCGTGATCGTCGGGATGAACTCGTCGTCCGGGTCCTCGTCGTCGAGCGTGGACTCGCCGGCGCCGCTGGCCGCCGCGACGCCGACCCACGTGTCGGTGCCGTCGATCTCGGCGGACTCGAACCTGGTGGCGACCGGGCTGCAGTCCGACGGCAGCCTCGAGGTGCCGCCGGTGTCCCAGCCGATGCAGGCGTCGTGGTTCAACGGGAGCCCGACGCCCGGCGAGGTCGGGCCGGCCGTGATCCTCGGACACGTCAACGGCGGCGGTCAGCCGGGCATCTTCGCGAACCTGAGCAAGGTCGTCGCCGGGGAGCAGATCCTCGTCGACCGCGCCGACGGTCAGCGTGCGGTGTTCCAGGTGTCGCGGGTCGACACGATCCCGAAGGCGTCGTTCCCGACCGACCAGGTCTACAACGACACGCCCAACTCCCAGCTGCGGCTCATCACCTGCGGCGGGGACTACGACCGCGCCAACCGCAACTACCTGTCGAACGTGATCGTCTACGCCGACCTGGTGGACGTGCAGAAGATCTGATCGGGCCGGCACCGGCGGAACTGAGTAGTTCCGCCGGTGCCGGACCGCCCGTGCGGTCACGACCCTCGACGGTCATGTCCGACACCGATGTCACCGCCACGGACGATCCGTGGCTGTCCCTGCTCCGCGCCCACGCCGCGGTCGTGGCGATCCTGGCCGTCGTCTGGGCCGTGCTCTTCGCGCTCGGGCCGCCGGGCTCCGGCGGCGGCGTCAACTTCGGTGCCGCCTTCGCGTCGATGCCCGTCGAAGCCCTCGGCCAGCCCTGGTCGGCGCTCGGTCGCGCCGCCTTCGACCGGTGGGGGCCGACGCGGTCGTTCGCCCACGACCCCCTGCTCGTGACGCTCTACGAGCTGTCGTTCCTCGGTGGGGCGCCTCTCAACCTCGGCCTGCACGCCCTGCTGTTCCGGTGGCGGCGGGGTCGGTGGCCGTGATCCGTCCCGGTGCTCCTCTCACCCGATCTCATCGGGTGAGAGGAGCAGCGGGAACGATCTCCTGCTAGCGGGCGGCGCGGGCCGCCTCGACCATCGCCCGCAGGGTCGGCTCGACCTCCTCGTAGCCGCGGGTCTTCAGCCCGCAGTCGGGGTTGATCCAGAGACGGTCGTCGGGCACGACGCGCTGGGCCTCGGCGATCAGCGCGGCGATCTCGGAGCGCTCGGGCACGCGCGGCGAGTGGATGTCGTAGACGCCCGGCCCCACGCCGCGGGAGTACCCGACGGCGTCCAGGTCGGCGAGGACCTCCATGCGCGAGCGGGCCGCCTCGATCGTGGTGACGTCGGCGTCGAGGCCGTCGATCGCGTCGATGACGTCGCCGAACTCCGAGTAGCACAGGTGCGTGTGGATCTGCGTCTCCTCGGCGGCCCCGCCCGTGGCGAGGCGGAACGCCCCCACGGCCCAGGCGAGGTACTCCCCCCACGAGGACCGGCGCGGCGGCAGCAGCTCCCGCAGCGCGGCCTCGTCGACCTGGATGATCCCGATCCCGGCGGCCTCCAGGTCGGCGATCTCGTCGCGCAGTGCGAGCGCCACCTGGTCGGCGGTCTGTCCCAGCGGCTGGTCGTCGCGCACGAACGACCAGGCCAGGATCGTCACGGGGCCTGTGAGCATGCCCTTCATCGGCCGGTCGGTCAGCGACTGCGCGTACGTCGCCCACTCGACCGTGATCGGCTCCGGCCGGGAGACGTCGCCGTGCAGGATCGGCGGGCGCACGCAGCGCGAGCCGTACGACTGCACCCAGCCGAGCTCGGTGGTGGCGAAGCCGGGCAGGTCGTCGGCGAAGTACTGCACCATGTCGTTGCGCTCGGGCTCGCCGTGCACGAGCACGTCCAGCCCGATCTCCTCCTGCAGCCGGACCACGCGCTCGATCTCGGCCCGCATGCGGGCGCGGTAGGACGCGTCGTCGAGGCGTCCGTTCGCCCGGTCGGCGCGCGCCGTGCGGACGTCGGGGGTCTGGGGGAACGAGCCGATGGTCGTCGTCGCGAGCGGCGGCAGTCCCAGGCGCTCCTGCTGTGCCTTCGCGCGCACCGCGTACTCCGTGCGGGTGCGGTCGGCCGGCTCGATCGCCGCGACCCGCGTCCGGACCGCGGCATCGCCGCCGTCCGCCGCCCCGCCCGCCGCGTCCGCCACGGCGCGACGCACGCTCTCCTCGGGCTCGTCGCCCCGCAGGGCACGACCGAGCAGGACCACCTCGTCGAGCTTCTGCCGGGCGAACGCGAGGCGCGCGAGGACCGTCGGGTCGAGCGTCGTCTCGACGGCGACGTCGTAGGGCACGTGGAGCAGCGAGCAGGACGTCGACACGGCGATCTCGCCGACCGACCCGAGCAGCGTCGCCGCGCGCGACATCGCCCGCGCGACATCGGCGCGCCAGACGTTGCGGCCGTCGATCAGCCCCGCGACCACGGTCTTCTGCCGCAGGGCGGGCAGCGCGGGCACGCGATCCGCGAGCTGCGGCGCGGTGACCAGGTCGAGCCCGATCCCGTCGACGCGGCTCTCCGCCAGGACGTCCAGCGCCGGGCCGGGGTCGCCGTACGAGGTCGTGACGAGGATCCGCGGGCGATCGGACGTGCCCGCGAGGCGGTCGTAGGCACGGCGCAGCGCCTCGATCTCGCCGTCGTCGCGGTCGTTGACGAACGCCGACTCGTCGAGCTGGACCCACGCGGCGCCGGCGTCGGCGAGCTTCGCGAGAAGCTGTGCGTAGACCTCGACGACGTTGTCGAGACGCGCCAGCGGGGAGAAGCCCTCCGGCGCGCCGTCGGCGGCCTTGGCCAGCAGCAGGTAGGTCACCGGGCCGACCAGGGCGGGGCGCGGCGCCGCCACGCCCGCGGCCGCGGCCTCGCGGACGCGCTCGACCGGCGTCTCGTCGGCCAGGCGCAGCGGCATGTCGGGCCCGATCTCCGGGACGAGGTAGTGGTAGTTGGTGTCGAACCACTTCGTCATCTCGAGCGGCGCGGCCGAGCCGGTGCCCCGCGCCATCGCGAAGTACTCCTCGAGCGCGGTGCCCTCGCGCCGCCCGCGCGGGCGGAACCGCGGCGGGACGGCGTCGATCACGGCGGTCACGTCGAGGACGTGGTCGTAGTAGGAGAACGTCCCGGTGGGCTGGGAGTCGAGCCCGGCCTCGGCGAGCTCGCGGTGGGTCTGCGCCCGCAGGTCCGCGGCGACCTGCTCGAGGTCGGCGGCGGTCCCCGCGCCCTTCCAGTAGGCCTCGAGGGCCTTCTTCAGCTCGCGGCGCGGGCCGATGCGGGGATAGCCCAGGACGGTGGCCCCGATCGGGCCGGACAGGGATGTCGACACTGCTCTCTCTCCTCGTCGAGCGGTGGGGCTCGCGGAGATCGCGCAGGTCGGTCACGGCACACCGGGGCACCTCGTGCCACCGGGATGCGACGGGTCCACCCGCGAGACTCCGCAGCCGCACGCGCCGGCTCTCGGCGCGTGCACCGGTGGCAGGTCTTCGGACTCGCGGGCGTGGCGCCGGAGCGCCTCCTACTGGCCGTCGCTTCCCGGGCCTCGTCGGCCCAGTGCTTGGTGACGGCGGTCGTTCCCACTCACCGCTGCGGGGCAGTCCCGGATTCCCACCGGGTTCCCTGTTGCCACCCGGGCCGCCGCGCAGGCGGACCGGGAACCATCGGCGGCAGGGACCCTAACCCGGCGGCGCCGGGTGTCCGCGTGGTCGTGTGCGCGCGGTCACGTCATGATCGGCGCATGTCCGGCGACACCGACCCGGCCCGGCTCGTGGCCGGGATGGACCCCGTGCTGCACGCCGAACGCCACGTCGTCGTCAGCGTCACGGCGCTCCCGGACGGGCTGGCGCCGGTCGCGACGATCGTCGAGGAGGAGGGCCTGTCGGCGATCGTGGCAGCCGACGACGCCGGTGCCCACGGCCTCGCCGGGGAGTTCCCCTGCGCGTGGATCACCCTGCGGGTGCACTCGGCGCTCGAGGCCGTCGGCTTCCTCGCGGTGGTCACCCGTGCCCTCGCCGACGCGGGGATCGGCACCAACCCCGTCGCGGGCTTCCACCACGACCACCTGTTCGTGCCGTGGGAGCGCCGCGACGACGCGATGGCGGTGCTGCGGGAGCTGGCTCAGACCGGCGGTTCGGGGTCGTACTGGATACCCCGGCGGACCTGACGGGCGCGCTCGACGCCGACGAGGCGCACGACGAGGTGGAACGCCATGTCGATGCCGGCCGAGACGCCGGCGCTCGAGATGACGTCGCCGGCGTCGACGAAGCGGTCGTCGCGCCGGACCTCGATCGTCGGGTCGAGCTGGGCGAGGGTGTCGAGCTGGTCCCGATAGCTGGTCGCGGGCTTCCCCGCGAGCAGTCCGGCCGCGGCGTAGACGAGCGAGCCGGTGCACACGCTGGTCATCAGGGGGACGTCGCGCCGCCACTGCCGGACCCGCTCCAGGTGCTCGGGGTCCACCATCTGCGGTCGCGTCCCCCGGCCGCCGGGGTGCAGGAGCACCTCGAGGGGCCCCACGTCGGCGGCGGAGTGGTCCGGGACGATCGTCATGCCCTTGGCGCAGCGCACCGGGGCGCCGTCGACGGAGAACGTCGTCGCCGCGTAGCCGTCCTCGGGGAAGTTCGCCGTCCACCAGGACAGGACCTCCCACGGACCGACGGCGTCGAGCTCCTCGACGCCGTCGAACAGCAGGATTCCCAGCCTCTTCGCCTCGGGTGCGCTCACGCCTCCAGCATGCCGCGTCACACCCGGCTGAGGAGCCGTGAAAACCGCGCGCCGCGGCGTCAACGACGCGTCAACGCGGGCCTCGCCGGGGCGTCCCGAGCGGAGTCTCGTGGTCGGCGCGCCGCCGAGGGGGCGGCGCCTGGACCGAAGGGGATCCGGTGCTCGACCTCCTCTACGCGGGCGTGGTGATCGCGGGCTTCGCGGTCCTGCTGCTCGCCGTGCGCGGGCTGGACCGGCTGTGAGCGCCGAGGCGCTCGCGAACGTCGTCGGTGGCCTCGTCGCGCTGGGCCTGCTGGTCTACCTGGTCGTCGCGCTGTTCCGTCCGGAGAAGTTCTGATGGCCGGCGTCCTGCAGGTCCTCGTCCTGCTCGTCCTGCTGGCGGCCGCCTGGCGCCCCCTCGGGGACTGGATGGCGCGCGTCTACACCGACGAGCGCGACTGGCCCATCGAGCGCGGCCTCTACCGGCTGGTGCGCGTCGACCCCCGCTCCGAGCAGCGGGCGAGCACCTACGCCGTCGCGATCCTGATGTTCTCGTTCGCGGGGATCGTGCTGCTCTACCTGCTCCAGCGGCTGCAGTCGTTCCTGCCGTTCGCCTTCGGGCGGGGTGCGGTCGACCCCGGGATCGCGTTCAACACCGCGGTCTCGTTCGTGACCAACACGAACTGGCAGTCGTACGTCCCCGAGACGACCATGGGTCACACCGTCCAGATGGTCGGCCTGACCGTGCAGAACTTCGTCTCGGCCGCCGTCGGCATGGCCGTCGCGGTCGCGCTGACCCGCGGCTTCGTGCGCAGCGGCACCGACCGGCTCGGCAACGCCTGGGTCGACATCGTCCGCGGGTGCACCCGCGTCCTGCTGCCGGTCGCGACCGTCGCCGCGGTGGCGCTGGTGGCGACCGGTGTCGTGATGAGCCTGCGCTCGGGTGTGGACGTGATCGGCCCCGACGGACGTCCGTCGACGATCGCCCTCGCCCCGGCAGCGTCCCAGGAGGCGATCAAGGAGCTGGGCACCAACGGCGGCGGCGTCCTCAACGCCAACTCGGCGCACCCGTTCGAGAACCCGAGCCCGGTGTCGAACATCCTCGAGAACTTCCTGCTGCTCGTGATCCCGGTGTCGCTGACGCGGACGTTCGGGCGTCTCGTGGGCTCGACGCGCCAGGGTGTCTCCCTGCTCGCCGTCATGGCGGGCCTGTGGGCGGCGATGCTCGCGGTGATCTGGACCGCCGAGGCCCGCAGCCCGTCGTTCGCCGGGGCGAACCTCGAGGGCAAGGAGGTCCGCTTCGGCATCCCGGCGTCGGCACTCTTCGCGACCTCGACCACGGGGACCTCGACCGGCGCGGTGAACTCGCTGCACGACAGCTTCTCGGCGTTCGGTGGCGGCGGCGCGATGCTCAGCATGCTGTTCTCGGAGATGACGCCCGGCGGGGTCGGGACCGGCCTCTACTCGATCCTGGTCGTCGCGGTCGTCGCGGTGTTCCTCGCCGGGCTGATGGTCGGGCGCACACCCGAGTACCTCGGCAAACGTCTCGGGCGCCGCGAGGTGACCTGTGCGGTGGTCGTGGTGCTGACGATGCCGGCGCTCGTGCTGCTCGGGACCGGGCTCGCGATCGCGCTGCCGTCGACAGCCGACGCGATGACCAACGCCGGGCCGCACGGTCTGAGCGAGGTGCTGTACGCCTACGCCTCGGCCGCCAACAACAACGGCTCGGCGTTCGGCGGACTCACGGTCACGAGCACCTTCTTCCAGACCACGCTGGGCATCGCGATGCTGCTCGGCCGCTTCCTGCCGATCGTCGCCGTCCTCGCCCTCGCCGGCCTCCTCGCCCGCCGGCCGCGCGTCGCACCGTCCTCGGGGACGCTCTCCACCGGCACACCGCTGTTCTCGGTCCTCGTCGCCGGGACGATCGTGCTCGTCGCGGCGATCACCTTCCTCCCCGCCCTCGCCCTGAGCCCCCTCGCGGAGGGACTGGCATGACCGCCGTCCTCGACCGGCCCCGGACCAGCGCCCACCCCGTCGGCGCCGGCGCGTTCCGGCCCGCGCAGCTGCTCGAGTCGCTGCCGACCGCGCTGCGCAAGCTCGACCCGCGCCACCAGGTCCGCAACCCCGTGATGTTCGTCGTCTGGGTCGGGTCGGTCGTCGTCACGGTCGCGGCGGTCGTCGACCCGAGCGTGTTCGCCTGGCTCATCGCGGTCTGGCTGTGGTTCACCGTCGTCTTCGCGAACCTCGCCGAGGCCGTCGCCGAGGGCCGCGGCCGCGCCCAGGCCGACGCGCTGCGGGCGACGCGGACGGACACGACGGCCCGCCGCGAGGACGGGTCGAGCGTCCCCGCCACCGACCTGGCGATCGACGACCGGGTCGTCGTCGAGGCCGGGGAGATCATCCCGGGTGACGGCGAGATCGTCGAGGGCATCGCGACCGTCGACGAGTCGGCGATCACCGGGGAGTCGGCGCCCGTGGTGCGCGAGTCGGGCGGGGACCTGTCCTCGGTCACCGGCGGCACGACGGTGCTCTCCGACCGGATCGTCGTGCGCATCACCGCGAGGCCCGGCGAGTCGTTCGTCGACCGCATGATCGCGCTGGTCGAGGGCGCGCAGCGGCAGAAGACGCCGAACGAGATCGCCCTGACGATCCTGCTCTCGGCGCTGACGATCGTGTTCCTGCTGGCCGTGGTGTCGCTGCAGCCGATGGCGGCGTACTCGGGCGGGCCGCAGTCGCTCGTCGTGCTCGTTGCCCTGCTCGTCTGCCTGATCCCCACCACGATCGGCGCGCTGCTCTCGGCGATCGGGATCGCGGGCATGGACCGGCTGGTGCAACGCAATGTCCTGGCGACGTCCGGTCGCGCGGTCGAGGCGGCGGGCGACGTGTCGACGCTGCTGCTCGACAAGACCGGAACGATCACCTACGGGAACCGGCGAGCCACGGCCCTGCACCCGCTGCCCGGGGTGACCGTCGACGAGCTGGCCCGGGTCGCCCGCGTCGCGAGCCTCGCCGACACCACGCCCGAGGGCCGGTCGATCGTCGCGCTGTGCGCCGACGAGCACGGGCTGCCGGCCGAGGCGAGCGCCCACGAGGCGGCCGCGGAGTTCGTGCCGTTCAGCGCGACCACCCGCATGTCGGGGGTCGACCTCGACGGCCGGGAGCTCCGCAAGGGCGCGACGTCGGCGGTGCTCGCGTGGCTCGGCTCCGAGGTCCCCGACACCGACCGCGCCCGCCTCGAGGAGATCAGCACCGAGATCGCTGAACGCGGCGCCACCCCGCTGGTGGTCGCCTCGTACGTGAGCGGACTTCCGGGCTATGGCACCAAAGTTCGCTCACGTAGGGCACTCGGGGTCGTCGAGCTCTCGGACGTCGTGAAGCCGGGGATCGCGGAGCGGTTCGGCGAGCTGCGGGCGATGGGCATCCGCACCGTCATGATCACGGGCGACAACCCCGTGACCGCGCGGGCCGTCGCCGCGGAGTCCGGCGTCGACGACGTCCTCGCCGAGGCGACGCCGGAGGACAAGCTCGCGCTCATCCGCCGCGAGCAGGCGGGCGGGCGGATGGTCGCCATGACCGGCGACGGCACCAACGACGCGCCCGCCCTCGCGCAGGCCGACGTCGGCGTCGCCATGAACTCGGGGACCGCGGCGGCCAAGGAGGCCGGCAACATGGTCGACCTCGACTCCGACCCCACCAAGCTCATCGGGGTCGTCGAGGTCGGCAAGCAGATGTTGATCACGCGCGGGGCGCTGACCACGTTCTCGCTGGCCAACGACCTCGCGAAGTACTTCGCGATCCTGCCGGCGATGTTCCTGGCGATCTTCCCGCAGCTCGGCGCGCTCAACGTCATGGCGTTGGCGACGCCGCGGTCCGCGATCCTCTCGGCGGTCGTCTTCAACGCGCTCGTGATCGTCGCGCTGATCCCGCTGGCGCTGCGCGGCGTGCGGTTCCGCCCGTCGTCGGCCGACCGGCTGCTGCGCCGCAACCTGCTCGTCTACGGGCTCGGCGGCATCGCCGTGCCCTTCGTCGGCATCGCCGCCATCGACCTCGTCGTCCGGCTCATCCCGGGGATCGGCTGATCATGACCACTGTGCTCGAGCAGGACCGGACCGTCCCCGAGGCCGTGACGGGCTCGCAGCTGCGTCGCCAGCTCGCCGCCGCGGTCCGCGTGCTGCTGGTGCTGACCCTCCTGTTCGGGGTCGTCTACCCCGCCGCCGTCTGGGGCGTCTCCCGCCTCCCGGGCCTGCACGCGAACGCCGAGGGCTCGGTGATGCCGGGGACCGGCGGCTCGAGCCTCATCGGCATCGACCCGGTGCCGGCGGACCCCGCCGCCGATCCGTGGTTCCACCTGCGGCCGAGCGCCTCGGCGCCGGACGACGCGGTCGCCGGCCTCGGGCCGGCCGACGCGACGACCTCGGGCGGCTCGAACCTGGGCCCGTCCTCGGAGGACCTCGCGACAGCTGTCGCGGACCGCCGCGCCGCGATCGCCGCCCGCGAGGGCGTCGACCCGGCCGCCGTCCCGCCCGACGCGCTCACGGCGTCCGCCTCCGGGCTCGACCCCGACATCAGCCCCGCGTACGCCGCGCTCCAGGTCCCCCGCGTCGCCCGCGTCACCGGGGTGGGCGAGGACCGGGTCCGGGCGCTCGTCGCCGACGCCACCGAGGGCCGCGTCCTCGGTGTTCTGGGCGAGCCGCGGGTGGACGTCCCGGAGCTCAACGCCTCCCTCACCACGGTCGTGCCCGGGATCCGGTGAGGCGTTCCGGTGCACGATGAGGACGTGACGGAACGACGGGGTGAGCTGCGCATCCACCTCGGCGCGGCGCCGGGCGTCGGGAAGACCTACGCCGCCCTGAACGAGGCGCACCGGCGCCTCGACCGGGGCACCGACGTCGTCGTCGGGCTGGTGGAGACGCACGGGCGCCCGCGGACCGCGGACCTCCTGGCGGGCCTCGAGGTGCTTCCTCGGGCGGTGTACGAGCACCGCGGCGCCGAGCTCAGCGAGCTCGACGTCGACGCGGTGCTCGCCCGCGCCCCGGAGGTGTGCGTGGTCGACGAGCTGGCCCACTCCTGCGCACCCGGCGCGCGCCACGCCAAGCGCTGGGAGGACGTCGAGGAGCTGCTCGCCGCGGGCATCGACGTGATCTCGACGGTGAACGTGCAGCACCTCGAGTCCTTGGGCGACGTCGTCGAGCGCATCACGGGCGTCCGCCAGCGCGAGACGATCCCGGACGCGGTGGTGCGGGCGGCCGACCAGATCGAGCTGGTCGACATCACCCCCGAGGCCCTGCGGCGACGCATGGCCCACGGCAACGTCTACGCGGCCGAGAAGATCGACGCCTCCTTGGCCAACTACTTCCGCACCGGCAACCTCATCGCGCTGCGCGAGCTGGCCCTGCTCTGGGTCGCCGACCAGGTCGACGTCGCCCTCCAGCGCTACCGCAGCGAGGAGGCCATCTCCGAGGTGTGGGAGGCGCGGGAACGCGTCGTCGTCGCCGTGACGGGTGGCCCCGAGAGCGCCACCGTGATCCGCCGGGCGGCCCGGATCGCCCGGCGCGCCGGGTCCGCCGACCTGCTGTGCGTGCACATCCTGCGCAGCGACGGCCTGGCCACCACCGGCCCGCGGGCCGACGGTCCGGGCCTGCGGCTCCTCGCCGAGGACGTCGGCGCCTCGTTCCACTCCGTGGTGGGCGACGACGTGCCCGCCGCGCTGCTGGAGTTCGCGCGCGCCGCCAACGCCACCCAGCTGGTGCTCGGGACGTCCCGGCGCTCGCGCTGGGCGCGGCTCGTCGACCCGGGGATCGGCGCCCGCACCATCGCCGAGTCCGGCACCATCGACGTGCACCTGGTCAGCCACGCCGAGGCGGCCGGGAGACGAAGCGCAGCGGAGCTCGACCGTGGAGAGGACGCCCCGGGTCGGCGGCGGTGGCCGCTGTCCGCGCGCCGGCACGCGTGGGGCTGGCCCGCGGCGATCCTGCTCCCGGTGCTCGCGACCGTGGTCGGGGTGCTGCTGCGCGAGTCGGTGGACCTGTCCACCGACGTCGTCCTCTTCTTCCTCGCCACGGTGGTCACGGCGATGATCGGCGGTCTGGCGCCGGCCCTGGTGGCGGCCGTCGGGGGCGGCCTGTTGCTCAACGTCTTCCTGACGCCGCCTCTGTACACGCTGACGGTCGCGCAGCCCGAGAACGCCTTCGCGATCGTCGCGATGGTGGTCGTGGCCGTCCTCGTCGCCGCCGTCGTCGACCGGGCCGACCGCCGCGCGGTGCAGGCGACCCAGGCGCGCACCGAGGCGACGCTGCTGACCTCGTTCGCCCGGGTCGTGCTCTCGCGGTCCGACCCCCTGCCCAAGCTGCTCGAGCGGGTGCGCGAGGCCTTCGGGCTCACGGCGGTGGCGCTGCTGGAGCGGCGGGGTGCCGCCTGGGACGTCACGGCCTGCACGGGCGGGACCCCCTGCACGAGGCCCGCCGACGCCGACGCCGACGTCGAGATCGACGAGGGCGTCCACCTCGTCGCCACCGGGCGCTCCCTCACCTCGAGCGAGAGCGCGCTGTTCGCCGCGGTCAGCGGGCAGGCGTTGCTCGCGCTGCGCAATCGGCGCATGGCCGCCGAGGCGACCGACGCCCAGCGCCGGGCCGACGCGGCCGGGCTGCGCACCGCCCTGCTCTCGGCCGTGGGGCACGACCTCCGGACGCCGCTCACGGCGATCAAGGCGGCCGCGGGGAGCCTGCGCGACCCGACGCTGCGCATGTCCACCGGCGACCGCCAGGAACTGCTCGCCACCGTCGAGGAGTCCACCGACCGCCTGACCGGCCTCGTCGACAACCTGCTCGACTCCTCGCGCCTGGCCACGGGTGCCGTGAGCCCGATCGTCGCGCCGGTGGGGCTCGACGAGGTCGTCGCCGCGACCCTCGCGGGCGGCCACGTCGACGCGGCGCGGGTGACCGTCGACGTCGCCGAGGATCTGCCCGACGTCCTCGCCGACACCGGGCTCGCGGAGCGGGTGGTCGCCAACCTGGTCGACAACGCCGTGCGCCACGGCGGCGCGGGACCGGTCGCGATCCGGGCGAGCGCCCACCGCGGCCGCGTGGAGCTGCGCGTCGTCGACACCGGCCCGGGCGTGCCCCGCAAGGAGCGCGACCGGTTGTTCACCCCGTTCCAGCAGCTCGGCGACCGGCGGGCGGCGACCGGCGTCGGGCTCGGCCTGCACGTCGCGCGCGGGTTCACCGAGGCGATGGGCGGCCGGCTGGACGCCGAGGACACCCCGGGCGGCGGGCTGACCATGGTCCTCTCGCTGCCGGCGGCCCCCGCCGGGGCGGAGGAGCACCGCGTCGCGCCCCCGCTGGGCTCGGCGGTGGGGTGAGGCCGTGAGCCGCGTCCTCGTCATCGACGACGACCCGCACCTGCGCCGCACCCTGCGGATCAACCTCACCGCGCACGGCCACCACGTCGTGCTCGCCGCCGACGGGGCCGCCGCCCTGCGCGCCGCCGCCGACCACCCGCCGCCCGACGTCGTCATCCTCGACCTCGGGCTGCCCGACATGCCGGGCCTCGAGGTCCTCGCGGGCCTGCGCGGGTGGACCGCGGTGCCCGTGATCGTGCTGTCGGCGCGCACCGACTCGGCGGACAAGATCGCCGCCCTCGACGCGGGCGCCGACGACTACGTCACCAAGCCCTTCGGCGTCCCCGAGCTGCTCGCCCGCCTGCGCGCCGCGGTCCGGCGGGCGGCGGTGGTCACCCCGGACGGCACGCCGGTCGTCGAGACCGCGAGCTTCACCGTCGACCTCGTCGCGAAGAAGGTGGTGCGCGACGGCGCCGAGGTGCACCTGTCGCCCACCGAGTGGGGCGTGCTCGAGCACCTCGCCCGCCATCCCGGGATGCTCGTCACCCAGCAGCAGATCCTCCGCGAGGTGTGGGGCCCGGCCTACGGCACCGAGGGCCACTACCTGCGCGTCTACCTCGCCCACCTGCGCCGCAAGCTCGAGCCCGACCCGGCGCGGCCGCGCCACCTGGTCACGGAGGCGGGCCGGGGGTACCGGTTCGAGGTGTGAGACGACGCGGAGCGAGAGCTCGAACATCAACTTCTGAGCAGGAACCCGGCCGTGAGCACCAGCAGCACCGCGAGCCCGACGAGGACCGCGGTCAGGCTCACGACGCCCAGGAGGACCCCCACCACCGCCGGCGCGACCACCGCGGCGGTCGCCCCCACGGCGACGACGACCGTCAGCGCCTCGCCGGAGCGGTCCGGGGCGATCTCGGCGGTCCACACCGCGAGGACCGCGGCCCCGCCCATGATCCCGGGCGCGTAGATCGCCGCGGCCACGAGGGCGACGACCCCCGAGCCCGCGCCCGTCCCCAGTACGACCAGCGACGCACCGAGGAAGAGCAGGCAGGCCGCCGCCACCCGGACGGTGCCGAAGCGCGCGCACCAGCCGCCGATCCCCAGCCCGACGAGACCGACGACCCCGACCAGCGCGTAGAGGACAGGCGCCCAGCCCGGCGCGAGGGCGGCGCGACGCAGCATGTCCGCCGCCCAGGTGAAGAAGGTCGTGACGCCGACGTGGAAGGCGATCGAGTACACGACCGGCACCGCGAGCCCGCGGAGCGCGAGACGTCCGGCCCGCCCGACCGGCTCAGGCGGCAGCCGGGGGGTCCAGCGCAGGTTGAGCAGGCCCGTCACGGCGGAGGCGAGCCCGATCGCCACCCACAGCAGGCGCCAGCCGGGGACGCCGATCGCCCACAGTCCGACGACCCCCGACACCACGAGACCCGCGCTGGTCCCGGTGCTGATGATCGCGAGCGTCCGGGGGCGCGCCGGCGCCTCGACGACGACGGCGGCGAGGTCGGAGTACGCCGCCCACACCCAGCCCGCGGCGCTGCCGGCGAGCACCACGCCGACCGCCAGCACGAGCGGCGACCACGCCCCGGCGGCGAGGGCCCCGCCGACCAGCCCGCACGCGCTCCCGACCGTCGTCGGGGCCCGCGGACCGAACCGGCGCCCGAGGACGGGGGCCAGGAGGAGGCCGGCGAGGTAGCCGGCGAACGACCCGGACGCGATCAGCCCGAGGACGGCGTCGTCGAGGCCGGTGGTCGACAGTGACGGGTCGGCGCGCAGCGAGGGCAGGGTCAGGCCGAACGCGTAGCGGCCCATCCCGTAGGCCACGCCCACCACCGCGGCGCCGGCGACGGTGAGGCGGAGAGCCGCGGTGCGCATCGCCCGATCGTGGATCACAGGGCGGCCACAGGTCGACCACACCGACCGGACAGCGCCGGGGCCGAGGCTTCACGTCATGACCGCAGCAACCGATCCCACCCCGACGCCGCGCCCGGCTCGCCAGGCTCCCCCGGCTCAGCCCGACGGCTACACCGTCCACCGCGACGCCGACGCCCCGACGACGCTGTCCGCGGCGCCGGCCCCGGCCGGTCCCGTCGCGACGGCCCGTCGCCAGGTGTCCCTGTGGCTCGCCTCGGTGATCGCGATCGTCGCGTTCCTCGTCGGCCTCGGCGTCTCGATGCTCGTCGGCCAGCTCGGCGGCCCGCCGGACGGCGGCGCCGGCGGCCCCGGAGGGACCCCGCCCGGCGCGTCCACGAGCCAGAGCACCGACACCGGTGCCGCGCAGGGCACCTGATCCCGGCGAGGGGCACCTCCCGCCGCCCGCGACCCCCCTCGGGCCTGCCGGACGTGCCCCTCGCCGACCCGGGCGGCCGATCGGGGTCGGCCGCCCGGTGATTACTGGCTGGTGTCGCTCGCGTGGCGAGCGATACCAGCCAGTAACCCATCCCGGCGAGCCCGGTCACCCCGGGGAACTCCGCCGACGGCGTGTCCGTTGTGCCGGATGTCCGCCTCGACCCTGGGGAGCCCATGACCCGCCGTCCGGTCCGCCCGTGACCGAACTGCTCCTGATCCTCGCGGCGGCGGTCCTCGTCGTCGCCTGCGGTGTCTTCGTCGCCGCCGAGTTCGCCTTCGTCGGCGTCGACCGCGCCGCGATCGAGCGGGAGGCCGAGCACGACCGCCGGTCGCGCGGCGTGCTGTCGGCGCTGCGCTCGCTCTCGACCCAGCTGTCCGCCGCCCAGCTCGGCATCACGGTCACGAACCTCGCGATCGGCTTCCTCGCCGAGCCCGCGATCGCGGCCCTGCTGGCCGGGCCGCTGACCTCGCTAGGGCTCTCGGAGAGTGGCGCGTCGGCGGTCTCGCTGATCGTCGCGCTCGTCCTCTCGACCGCCGTCACGATGATCTTCGGCGAGCTCGTGCCCAAGAACCTCGCCATCAGCGCGCCCCGCGGCACCTCCCGCGCCGTGGAGGGCGTGATGCGCGCGTTCACCACGGTCACGCGCCCGCTGGTGGCGCTGCTGAACTCGACGTCCAACGTGCTCGTGCGCGCCGTCGGCGTCGAGCCGACCGAGGAGCTCGCGTCGGCCCGGTCCGCGGAGGAGCTGTTCTCGCTGGTCCGCCGCTCGGCCGACCAGGGCACGCTGTCCGGGGAGACGGCGACGCTGGTCCAGCGCACGCTCGCGTTCACCGACCGCCACGCCGCGGACGTCATGACCCCCCGCGGCGCGATGGTCACCCTCGCGCCGACCGACACCGTCGCGACGCTGCTCGAGCGCTCCGCCGCCACGGGCCGATCCCGGTTCCCGGTGCTGGGCGACGGCGACACCGGCGTCGTCCAGGTGCGCGACGCGCTCGGCGTCGACCCCGCGACCCCCGTCGGCGACCTCGCCCGCCCCGTCGGGGCCGTCCCCGAGACCCTCGACCTCGACCGCCTGCTGACCCAGCTGCGCGCCGGGGAGGTCCAGCTCGCGCTCGTCGTCGACGAGTACGGCGACGTCGCGGGCCTCGTGACCCTCGAGGACCTCGTGGAGGAGCTCGTCGGCGAGGTCCGCGACGAGCACGACCCCGGCACCCCGCCCGGCCGGCGCCTCGACGACACCACGTGGCGCGCCGCCGGCCGCCTGCGCCCGGACGAGGCCTCGACGCTGATCGGCTGGACGCTGCCCACGTCGCCCGAGTACGACACGCTCGCCGGCCTGCTCGCCGAGCACCTCGGTCGCGTGCCGGCGCAGGGCGACGCCGTCAGCGTCACCGCGACGCGGCCGGGCGAGGATCTCGGCGAGGTCGAGCGCACCACGGTGCACATGACCGTCGAGACGGTCGACCGGTGGCGGGTCGTGGCCGTGCGCCTGGAGGTGACCGCGTGAGCATCGGAGCCGGCATCGCCACCGCCGTCGTCCTGCTGGCGGTCAACGCCTTCTTCGTCGGCGCCGAGTTCGCGCTGATCTCGGCGCGCCGCGCGTCCCTCGAGCCGCGGACCACGACCTCGTGGGCCGCGCGGGTCACCGTCCGCGCCATGGAGAACGTGTCGCTGATGATGGCCGGCGCGCAGCTCGGCATCACGATCTGCTCGCTGGGCCTCGGTGCCCTCGGCGAGCCCGCGGTCGCCGCGGCGATCGAGCCGGTCTTCGCCGCGCTCGGCCTGCCCGGGGCCGCCGTGCACCCCGTGGCGTTCGCGATCGCGCTGCTGATCGTCGTGTTCCTGCACGTCACGGTCGGCGAGATGGTCCCGAAGAACATCGCGCTCGCGGTGCCGGACCGCGCCGCGATGGTGCTCACCCCGCCGCTCGTGGCGGTCGTGACCGTGCTGCGGCCGTTCCTCTGGGTTCTCAACGGCGTCGCCAACCTGACGCTGCGGGCGGTCCGCGTCGAGCCCCGCGACGAGATGGCCAGCGCGTTCAGCCGCGACGAGGTCGCCGCACTGGTGGAGCAGTCCCGCGACCACGGGCTGCTCGACCGGGACGAGGCGGCGCTCGTGCACGGAGCGCTGGGGTTCTCCGACGCCGCCCTGGACGTCGTGGCGGTGGACGACGTCGTCTCCGCCCGGCCGGACGCGACCGTCGCCGAGCTGCAGGAGCTCGCGCGGGCGCGGGGGTTCTCGCGGCTGCCGCTGCGCGACGAGCACGGCTGGCACGGCTACGTCCACGTCAAGGACCTGCTCGGCCCGCCCGCCCCGCCCCGGGACGCGCCGCCGCCCGCGGGGATCGTGCGGCCGCTGGCCGCGTTCGCCGCCGACACCCCGCTCGCCGACGCGCTCACCCGGATGCGGCGCAGCGGGGCGCACCTGGCGCTGGTCGGCGCCGACAGGATCGTCACCCTCGACGACGTGCTGGCCGCGCTGGTCGGCGACATCCAGCACGCCGGGGCGCGTCCCTAGAGACCGTCCTTCACCGCGAGCACGGGCACCGGCGCCTCGAGCAGCAGCCGCTGCGCGACGTCGCCGAGGAACGCCTTGCCCACCGGGCTGCGGCGCCGCACGCCGATGACGAGCAGGTCGACGTCGGCGTCGGCCTCGAGGCGCTCCAGCACGGCGTCGCCGTCCTCCACGCCGACCACACGGTCGACGACGGTGGCCCGGGCGCCGTCGGGAACGGCGACGGGACCCGCCCGCAGGTTGAGGGCGACGACCTCGGTGCACCGGCGGTCGCCCTCGGCCAGCGCGACCTCGAGTGCCGCCGCACCCGGATCGTCGTCGGTGACCGCCACCAGGATCGTCATCTCGTCCCCGTCCCCGGGCGTCCCCCGGTGGACGCCGCGGCGAGCGTACGGCCGGCACCGTCCGTCCGCGCGAGCACGCTGCGCCACCCGGCACGGACAGCACGACAACGGTCATCCGTCTGTAGTGTGTGATACAGACCGCAAAGGTGATCGAACGGACACTGGGCGTACCCGTACGAACGTTCAGGAGGTCCCGTGAGCGGCTCGCCACCACCGATGCGCCGGATCGCGATCGCGAGCATGACCGGCACCGTGATCGAGTTCTACGACTTCTTCATCTACGGCACCGCGGCCGCCCTCGTGTTCAACAAGGTCTTCTTCCCGTCGCTCGGCGCCGCGGCGGGCACGGCACTGGCCCTGGCCACGTTCGGTGTCGCGTTCGTCGCCCGGCCCTTCGGCTCCGTGCTGTTCGGCCACTTCGGCGACCGCCTGGGACGCAAGCGCACGCTCGTGACGACGCTGCTGCTCATGGGCCTCTCGACGCTGGCCATCGGCCTGCTGCCCACCACCGGGGCCATCGGCGTCGCCGCCCCGATCATCCTCGTGCTCCTGCGCGTCCTGCAGGGCCTCGCCGTCGGCGGTGAGTGGGCGGGCGCCACCCTGCTGACCGCGGAGAACTCGCCGGCGAAGGCGCGGGGCAAGTTCGCGCTGTTCCCCCAGCTCGGTCCGTCGCTCGCGTTCGCCCTGGCCAGCGCGACGTTCCTGCTCACCGCGCTGACGATGTCCAACGAGGCGTTCCTCGCGTGGGGCTGGCGGGTGCCGTTCATCGCGAGCGTCGTGCTGGTCGCGGTCGGGCTCTACGTCCGCCTCGCGATCACCGAGACCGCCGCCTTCTCGTCGCACCGCAAGGCCAACGCGGTCGACACGAGGATGCCGGTCGCCGAGGTCCTGCGCACCCAGACCAAGGAGGTCCTGCTCGGCGCGGGCTCGACGATGGCGGTCTTCGCCTTCTTCTACATCGGCGTCACGTACCTGACGACCTACGGCACCCAGCAGCTCGAGCTCCCGCGCACCACCGTGCTCGCCATGGGGATCATCGGCGGGCTCGTCTTCGCGGGGACGACCATCGCCGGCGCGATCCTGTCCGACCGGGTCGGGCGCCGTCGGATGATCATCATCGGGAACTCGCTCGCCGTCGTGGGCGGCCTCGTCGCGTTCCCGATCCTCGACATCGGCACCGGGTGGTCGTTCGGGCTCGGCCTGGCGGTGGTCCTCGGCGTCGTCGGCTTCGCGTACGGACCGCAGGGCGCCCAGCTGCCCGAGCTGTTCCCGACGCGCTACCGCTACACCGGCGCCGGCATGGCCTACAACCTCGCCGGCGTCCTCGGCGGCGGCGTCGTCCCGCTGATCGCGACCGCCCTCGTGGCGACGTTCGCCTCGAGCTTCGCGATCGGGCTGCTGCTCGCCGGTCTCTCGGTCGTGAGCCTGCTCTGCACCCTCGCCCTGCCCGACACCGGCGCGGAGTCGATCCCCGACGCCGCCCCGGAGGCCGCCGTGGCCTGAGCATCCTGCTGATCGACCCCCGGACCGGCGCCCGCTTCATCCCTTTCGACGGGTGCCGGTCCGGCCTACGCTGCGCCCGGTGTCCGGTCCCACGGTCTCGCCGTTCCTCCTCGCCGAGCCCGGCGCGGTCAGCAGGCGGATCGAGGCGCTCGGGATTCCGCGGCGGCTGCGCGCCGGCGAGCACCTCTACCGCCAGGGCGAGGGGGCGTCGTCGTTCCACGTCGTGGCCTCGGGACGGGTCCGGATCCACATGCTGCGCCCGGACGGCACCGTCCGCGTCATCTCCTGGGCAGAGCCCGGGGCGAGCCTCGGCGAGGGCGTGTGCTTCGACGGCGGTCCGCACCCGGTCACCGCGACGGCGGCCGGCGCGTGCCGCGTGCTGTCCGTCGGCCGCGACGTGCTCGTCGAGGCGGCGCGCGACGACCCCGAGCTGCTCGTGGAGGTCGTGCGGCGGGCCGCCCACAAGCAGCGGGTGCTCCACCTGCACGTGTTCCTCGACGGCCTGCCCGCCCGCGAGCGCGTGACGGTGCTGCTCGGCCACCTCGTCGAGGCCTACGGCGAGGGCGCCCTCGGGACGGCGGGCACCGGCGGGGCCTCGGCCCGGCTGAGCGTCCGGCCCGCCGTGGACGAGCTCGCGCTGATGATCGGGCTGACGCGGGTGACGACGAGCCGCGAGCTCTCCCGGCTCGTCGCCGAGGGCGTCCTGGTCAAGGACGGGCGCAGCATCGTCGTGCGCGACCTCGCGGCCCTGCGCCGGCGGGTGGACGCGGTCGCGGTGTGACGGGTCGCGGTGCGCTCAGCGCCGCAGCGGGCGGACCCGGTAGAGCACCGTGCGCAGCAGCAGCGGCACGCCGACGGGCAGGAGCAGGCAGCCCACCGCCCCGACGACGCACAGCACGACGCTCCCGAGGTGCAGCCCGAGCACGAGCGGGACCGCGCCGAGCAGCACGGTGGCGACCAGCCCCAGCACGAGCGCGAGGTTGCCGGCGCCCATCCGTCCCGGGGCGGGCGCGCTGACCCGGCGAGCGAAGCGCGGGTCCTCCCGCGCCAGCGCGCTCACGATCGCGCCGAAGCGCTCGGCGACGGGGTCGGCGGGTCGGTCGGGGATCGCGGGCCGACCGTGCTCGTCGTGCGGGTCCACCCCACCAGGGTGCGGGACGTCCGGGCTCACCACACCGTGTCCTCGACCACCGGCGAAACGCGGCGACCAGCGGAAACGGTGACGTCACGCGGACGACACACCCTGCCGCCGACGGCGGTCACGGCACCGGTCGGCGATGCGGACGGCGACGGTGGTCACGCCGGCGGGCGAGGCGCCGCTCGGCGCAACAGCTCCTCGGCGGCCGCGCCGAGCTCGGCGCTGCTCTGCCCGACGATCGCCCGGAGGTAGATGCCGTCGCCCAGGGCCGCGACGAGGTCGGCCGCGAGGCCGTCGCCGAGCTCCTCGACGAGCGCCGTGCGCCAGCCCGTCATGCACCGGCGGGTGACCTCGGCGGCCCGCGGTTCGGTGGTCGACAGCTTGATCATCGCGACCGTGGTCCGATAGACCGCGCTGCCCGCCGCGGGGTCGTCGATCGACGTGCGCAGGTAGTAGCGCGCGATGCCCTCGGGCGCCGCGCGGGCCGCCGCGAGGTCGGCGTCGGTGAGGGTGCGGCAGCGGTCGAGCAGCCCCTCGAGCAGGGCCTCGCGCGACCCGAAGTGGTAGAGCAGCCCGCCCTTCGAGACGCCGGCCGCCGACGCGACCGCGTCGAGGGTCACCGTCTCGGGTCCGGACGTCACCACGAGGTCGGTGTACGCGTCGAGGATGCGGTCGCGCTGTGACGGGCGAGGCACGCCGTTGACAGTAGACCGTCCAGCCGGTGTAGTTTCGACTCTCGTAACTGTACCGTCCGGACGGTAAATCAGGAGGCTCCGATGTCCCGCCGGTCGCCCGGCCTCGCCCTGGCCGCGCTGACGCTGCCGGTGCTGCTGATCAGCATCGACATGACGGTGCTGGGCACCGCGCTGCCCGCCCTCGCCGAGGATCTCGACCCCGGCGCGGCCGAGCAGCTCTGGATCGTCGACGCGTACTCGTTCGTGCTCGCCGGGCTGCTGGTCACGATGGGCACGCTCGGCGACCGGATCGGGCGGCGGCGCCTGCTGCTGTGGGGGTCCGCGGCGTTCGGCCTGGCGTCCGTGGCCGCGGCGTTCGCCCCGACCGCGGGCGCGCTCGTCGCCGCCCGCGCGCTGCTGGGCCTGGGCGGGGCGACGCTGATGCCGTCCACGTTCTCGCTGATCAAGACGACGTTCCCGGAGCCACGTCGTCGTGCCGTCGCGGTGGCCGTCTGGTCGGCCGCGTTCTCGGGCGGCGCCGCCGCCGGACCGGTGCTGGCGGGCTTCCTGCTCGAGCACTTCTGGTGGGGCTCGGTGTTCCTGGTGAACGTGCCGGTGATCGTGCTGCTGCTCGTCGCCGGCCCCGTCGTCCTGCCCGAGAGCCGCGACCCGCACCCCGGCCCGTTCGACCTGGTCTCCGCGGTGCTCTCGCTCGCCGCGATGGTGCCGGTGGTCGCGGCGGTGAAGACGGTCGCCACCGAGGGCCCGACGCCCACGGCCGGGCTGGCCGCGGCGCTCGGGATCGGCGCGGGGGCCCTGTTCGTCCACCGCCAGCGGACCGCCGCCCACCCGCTGCTCGACCTGGGGCTGTTCACCCGGCGGTCGTTCTCGGTGTCGGTGGTGACCAACCTGCTCGGGGTGTTCGCCCTGGTCGGGCTGCTCCTGCTGCTGCCGCAGTACCTGCAGCTCGTGCTCGGCCTCGGCCCGCTGGAGGCGGCGCTGTGGATGCTGCCGGGCTCGGCGGCCGGGGTCGCCGGGGCGCTCGTCGCCGCCCGCCTCGCCCGGCGGCTGTCGCCGCCCGCCCTCGTCGGCCTGGGCCTCGCGGCCGCGGGGCTCGGGCTGGTGCTGGTCGCGGCGTTCGGCGGGCTCGCGGGTGTGGTCGTCGGGTTCGCCCTGCTCGGGGGCGGGGTGGCGCTCGCCGAGGCCCTGACCAACGACCTCATCCTCGCCGCCGCGCCCGCCGACCGGGCCGGGGCGGCGTCGGCGATCTCCGAGACGGGCTACGAGCTCGGCGGCGCGCTCGGCACGGCGGTGATCGGGAGCCTCGCCGCGGCCGTCTTCACCGCCCGGACCGGGCAGGAGACGCTCGGCGGCGCGATCACCCACGCCGCGGGACTCGACCCGGCCGCCCGTGACGCGCTCGCCGCGACCGCCCGGGACGCGCTCACCGTCGGGCTGCAGGGGGCGGCGGCCCTCGGCGCCGTGGTCCTGGTGCTCACCGCGGTGGGCGCCTGGCGGCTGCTGCGGGCCGGTGCCGCGGACGATCGGGAGCCGGTCGCGGTGTGACGCCGGCGCCGGGAGCGAGGGACGCCCTCGCTGCGTGGGCCCCGGGAGCGAGGGACGCCCTCGCTGCACAGGGCGCCGCGAAGGACGCCCTCGCTCCCCACGGCGCGCCGGTCAGCGGGGCTGGACCTCGCCCATCTCGCCCCACCCGTCCTGCGGCACGTCCTGCACGTTGATGATCTTCGGGGTCGCGGCCACCCAGTCCGGGGCCTGCGCCACGAACTTCTGGAAGTGGTCGGACTGCACGTGCGCCTCGCCGGCGTCGTCCTGGAACGCCTCGATCAGGACGTAGGTGTTCTCCTCGGAGAGGTGCCGGGCCCACTCGAAGAAGATGTTGCCGGGCTCGCGGCGCACCGCGTCGGTGAACTCCGCGACCAGTGACGGGAACTGCTCGGCGTACTCCGGCTTCACCGTCCACTTGACGTTGATCAGGATCACGCTCGTCCTCTCCTCTCGGCCGGCGCCCCGCGCCGGATCGACTCCGACGATCATCCTCGCGCGCGGGGGCGCGGGCAGGTCACACTGGCCGGGTGGAGGAGACGACGGACCCCCGCGTGGGGCGCCCGGCCGGCGCCCTGGCCGGCCACGTCACCTACCACGGCTACGAGATGCACGGCGAGCCCGGCGTGCACCGCGGCCTGCCCTCGCCGTACCTGACGTTCATCGTCACCTTCGGCACGCCGCTGACCATGCGGACCCGCGAGGGCGGGCTCGTGGCACGGCGCACCGCCATCGGCGGGCTCCACGCCACCCCGGAGACGATCGTCCACGACGGCCGCCAGTCCGGGGTGCACATCTCGCTCGACCCCCTCGCGGCCCGGGCACTGCTCGGAGCCCCGGCCGCGGAACTCGCGGGGGTCACGGTCGACGCCGACGACGTACTCGGCACCGTTGCCCTCGAGCTGGCCGACCGCGTGGAGGAGGCCGACGGCTGGACCGCCCGCTTCGCCGCGCTCGACGACGTCCTGCAGCGCTCCCTGCGCGGCGCCTCGCCGGCGAGCGCCGCCGGCCGCCCGGTCGCGCCCGAGGTGCGCCGCGCGTGGCGGCGGCTCGTCGCGTCCGGCGGCACCGTCCCGGTGCACGGGCTCGCCGACGAGGTCGGCTGGAGCGAGCGCCACCTCGGCCAGCGCTTCCGCGCCGAGCTCGGGGTCGCGCCGAAGGTCGCCGGGCGGATGGCGCGGTTCGACCGCACGCGACGCCGCCTGGCGGTCCGGGCGCTGGCCGGCGGGCCGCTCGGGCTCGCCGACCTCGCCGCGGACGCGGGCTACGCGGACCAGGCCCACCTCACGCGCGAGTTCGGCGCGCTGGCCGGCTGCTCGCCCACGCGCTGGCTCGCCGAGGAGATCGGGAACATCCAAGACGCGAGCCCGCCGCAGCCGTCACCGTGAACGGCATGAACACCGACGGCAAGACGCCCCCGCCCCAGGTCTGGCCCAGCCTCGCCGCGAACGACGCCCGGGGCCTCATGGCGTTCCTGACCGACGTGCTCGGCTTCGTCGAGACCGTCGCCTACGCCGACGACGCCGGCGTCGTGCAGCACGCCGAGCTCGCCTGGCCGGCCGGGGGCGGGATCATGATGGGCCAGCGGCGGCCCGGCACCGACGGCCGCGTGACGGCGTCCGGCGCGTTCAGCGCCTACGTCGTCGTCGCCGCGGCCGGCGACATCGACGCCCTCGCCGCCCGGGTGACCGCCGACGGGCGCGGCACGGTCGTCCGCGAGCCCTACGACACCGACTACGGCTCCCACGACGTGGCCGTGCGCGACCCCGAGGGCAACAACTGGCAGTTCGGCACCTACCCCGGCGCGCCCCGTCCCTGACCCCGTTCACCCGCCGCGGGTGAGGGGCCGGTGCGAGGGCCGGCGTCACCCTCGTCGCCCGACGAGGGTCGAGGGTGCGTGGTCGGCATGGAGGGTAGCCGGGCGGCGGCGAGGCTGTGGGAGCTCGAGAGCCGCTGGACGATGGGGCGGGTCATGCCACGGGACCTCCTCGCGGCGATCGAGGTCTACCTGCGGCGGGAGCACCCCGAGCGCTGCGACGACCTCCTCGGCGCCCTCCGCGGGCGCGCGGAGGAGCTGCGGGAGGCGGACGCCGACCTCCCCGTCGACGGCCAGTCCGAGGGGATGCTCGCGCTGACCGCGACGGTCCTGGCCGCCTACGAGACCTTGCTGCCGGTACTCGACGGCGACGCCGGCCGCACCGTCGCGTACCTGCGGCACGCCCTCGGCGGGGTGCTGCGGCGGCCGCTGGAGGTCGCGTTCGGGGCGCTCGGCCGGCGCGACGACGCCCTCGGCGCCATCGAGGCAGCGTGCCGGGAGGAGGCCCCGCTCTACGGGGACTACTTCGACATCCGGTACGACCGGACGAGCCCCGATGCGTTCGAGATGCGCGTCGAGCGCTGCTTCTTCCTCGACTTCTTCGCCCGCCACGGCCTGCCCGGGGTCACGACGGTCCTCTGCGCGTGGGACGCGAACTGGATGCGGGCCGTCGATCCCGCCGCGAGCGGGTTGCGGGCGGAGCGGACGTCGCTGAAGTCGCTCGGCGACGACGCGTGCCGGTTCCGCGTCGTGCGCACCGGCGACCCGACGTCCGGCTACTCCGACGTGCTCCCCGGGGACACCGGGTAGGACAGGTGCTGGTGGACCATCCGCCAGCCCCCGGGCGTGCGGCGGAAGACGCGCGTCCCGCGCGAACGGTCGGTCGCGCCGCCGGTCGGGGTGATCTCGTCGATGCCCCAGGACACGGCGAGGTCGCCGCCGGCGAGGACGCGCAGGTCGGGGATCGCCCAGTGCACGGGGTCGGGCGAGGCCTCCAGGCCCGCCCGGCAGACTTCGCGGACCTCGTCGATGCCGGCGTAGTCGCCGGCGTGCTCGTAGGACACGACGTCGTCGGCGATGGTGGCCATGAGGCCGTCGAGGTCGCCGGTCGCGGTGTCGTCGGCCCAGCGGCGGTGGACCTCGCGCACCGCCCGCTCGTCGTCCTCCCTGATCGGGGTCTCGTCGGCGAACGAGTGGTGCTCGTGGGCCACCACCCACCGCTCCCCCTCGCGGCGCAGCCCGAGCGTCAGGCGCAGGCGCCGCTCGGGGTGGGCGGCGAGCTCGTCCGGGGTGTCGCAGCGCAGCAGGGCGTGGGCGAAGGCGACGTCGTCGCCGGCGGTGACGTCGAGCTCGAGGATCTCGAAGCACGCCCCGCTCGCCTGGAAGTCGAAGAACGGCGGCCAGGTCGCCGCGTACGCCCCGATCCCCCGGACCCCGTCGTGGGGCGGCGGGACGTCGAACATGACGATGTCGCCGGCGTGGTCGGCGACCACCGTGTCCAGGTCGCCGGTGTGCACCGCGCGCGCCCACCGCTCGATCAGGGTGCGGATCGCGTCCTCGTGGTCGGCCATCGGGTTCCTCCTCGGGTCGGTCCTCCTACCCGGTGGAACTCCCGCGGGCCGCGGGAATCATCGGTCGGCGGCCGACGCGTCGAGGAACGCTGCCGGCGGCAGGGCGCGGGGGTCGCCGGTGGCCCACCCGACCGGGTCGGGGCCGAGGCGGGCCAGCGCGCGCACCTGGTCGGCGCACCACGGCGAGATCCCCGGGTACGTCCCGGCGAGGACGTCGTCCCGGAACGGCGCCCAGGGCACGATGCGGACCTCGTCGACCTCGCCCGGATCCGGGTCCCGCGGCGGATCGGCGCTGCGCGCGGTGAAGACCGGGCACATCTCGTTCTCGAGGACGCCGCCCTGCTCGGCGCGGTAGCGGAACCCGGGCAGCACGAGGCGCAGCCCGTCGATGGCGATCCCGAGCTCCTGGCGGGCGCGCCGCCGGACCGCGGCGTCCATCGCCTCACCGGGGGCGGGGTGGCCGCAGACGGTGTTGGTCCACACGCCCGGGAACGTCGCCTTGCTGCGGGCGCGGCGGGTGAGCACCAGGTCGCCGCGCCCGTCGAAGACGTAGCAGGAGAACGCGAGGTGCAGCGGTGTCGCGTCGTGGTGCACGTCCGCCTTGGCCGCCGTCCCCGCGGCCGCGCCGGACTCGTCGAGCAGCACGACCCGTTCGATGATCCCCACGGGACCCCAGCTTCCCCGGACCGGACGGAAGCGGCATCTCGGAGCGGAGGAGGTCACCCGGGGCGACGCTCGGGTGAGGCGAGGCTCGCCTCATCGAACACCGGCGGCGAGAACGTTCGGGAACCCGACGACCTCGCGGACACGGAGAATCACCGCAGGTCAGACACGGGAGGTCAGCGGATCACCACGAGACGTGGTATGCAGGAGAGATCGGTGGGCCCGGGCTCGTCCCTCGAGCCCGGGCCCACCTCTCGCCGCTGCCGCTGGGCGCCACCACAACACCCGCGCAGCGATGAGGCAAGCCTAACCTCATCCGACGGCGGAGCGCCAGCCCCCCTCACCACCGATCGTGCGGGCCCCGATGACCGCCCGGTCCGTGCCCGTGCCAGCGGCCGCGCCGAGCGTGCCCGAGCACGACGAAGAGCAGCGGGATGATCAGCAGGCCGGCGCCCGAGCCCGCCGTCGCCGCGCCGACCGCGAGGGCCGGCATCACGAGCACGAGCACCATCACCAGCGCGAAGACGGGCAGGGCCGCCGTGGGATGGGGTCGGTGCGGGCCCGGCGGCGTCGGACGCGCCCGGACGGCCGCCTCCTCCACCGGTGCGGGCGGGCGCGGCAGCGGCGGGTGCGGCGCGGGCAGATCGGTGAAGAGGGCCTCGAGATCCGAGCGGCGGACCGCGACCGCGGCGCGCTCGGACCGGTCGCCGAACTCGTCGACGTCGAGGCGGCCGGCGCCGAGGTGGACCCCGAGGGCGTCCAGGGCGGCCGTCCGCTCGTCGTCGGAGACCCGCAGGTCCGGCTCGGGACGCCCGCCCGCCGCGCTCGCGTCGTCACTGTGGTCGTGATCCACCGCGCCTCCTCCCGTCACACGGGCACCCCCACGCAGCGCCCGGCCGGTCACCCCATCGTGCGCCTCCCGGCGCGGAATCGCCGTGAATCCGCGGGATGACCTCCGGACGACCTCCCGACGACCTCCCGACGACCTCCCGACGACCAAGGACAGGCTCAGCTTTCTGGAATCGTTCCAGTCTCCGTGGGACCCTGGAGGCATGGCGGTGAACAGCTCCGACGCGGGCGCGACGGACGAACCCGTCCACCCCGAACCCCACGGCGGCGAGCTCTCGCAGCGCCTGAACTGGCTGCGCGCCGGGGTGCTCGGCGCCAACGACGGCATCGTCTCGACCGCCGGGATCGTCGTCGGCGTGGCCGGGGCGACGGTCGAGCGCGCCCCGATCGCCACGGCCGGCGTCGCCGGGCTCGTCGCCGGCGCCGTGTCGATGGCCCTCGGCGAGTACGTGTCGGTGTCCAGCCAGCGCGACTCGGAGAAGGCCCAGCTCGCGAAGGAGAAGCGCGAGCTGCGCGAGGCGCCGGGCGAGGAGCTCGAGGAGCTCACCGAGCTCTACGAGGACAAGGGCCTGAGCCGGGAGACCGCCCGTCGGGTGGCGGTCGAGCTGACGCAGCACGACGCGCTCGCCGCCCACCTCGACGCCGAGCTGCACCTCGACCCCGACGAGCTGACCAGCCCCTGGCGCGCGGCGGCGGCCTCGGCGGTGTCCTTCGTGTCCGGCGCGCTGCTCCCGCTGATCGCGATCCTCGTGACCCCGACGTCGTGGCGCGTCCCCGTCACCGTCGCGGTGGTGCTCCTGGCGCTCGGGATCGCGGGCTGGATCAGCGCCCGCCTCGGCGGCGCGGCCCCGCGTCGCGCGGTGCTGCGGGTGGTCGTCGGCGGCGCGCTGGGCCTGGCCGTCACCTACGGGATCGGCGTGCTCGTGGGCGGCGCGGTCGGCTGATCCGTCGTCTGTCCGGTGGCCTTGTCGTAGCGCGCGGCGATGCGGCGTAGCTCGTCGACCAGCGCGTCGGGCGACTCGACGACGAACTCGGCGTCGAGCCCGGTGAGGATCAGTGCCGCGGAGCGGGCGTCGTCGGCCGAGAGCCGCACCCGGCACGCATCCGGGCCCAGCTCCTCCACACGCACCTGGTCGGTCCAGATCGTCGCCCGGACCTGCGGCGCCGGGGCCTCGACGCGCACGACGCACGGGAAGGGCCGGATGTCGGCGACGCGGTCGGCGACGAAGGCGGCCGGGTCGCCGCCCGGGACCTCGCGCGGCGCGAAGCGCGGGCCGGTGGGCAGCCCGTCCGGGGCGAGGCGCGGCGTCATCCGGTCGACGCGCAGCGTGCGCCAGTCCTCGCGGTCGCGGTCCCACGCCACCAGGTACCAGCGCCGGCCCCACGCCACGAGGTGGATCGGCTCGATCCGCCGGCGGGTGGGCGTGCCGTCGCGCGCGGTGTAGTCGATCTCGAGGACGCGGCGGTCCCGACAGGCCCCGCCCACCGCCGCGAGCACCGAGGGGTCCACCGACGGCGCGACGCGGGGCGCGACGATCGCGACCGGCATCGCCGTGATCCGGTGCCGCAGGCGCGCCGGGAGGATGCGCTCGAGCTTCACCAGGGCGGCGAGCGCGGTCTCCCCCGTGCCCGCGACCCCGGAGCCGGCGGCGGTCCGCAGCGTCACCGCGACGGCGACCGCCTCGTCGTCGTCGAGCAGCAGCGGCGGCAGCGCGGCCCCGGACCCGAGCCGGTAGCCGCCACCGGGACCGAGGTCGACCTCGACGGGGTAGTCGAGGTTGCGCAGCTTGTCGACGTCGCGGCGCACGGTGCGGGTGGTGACGCCCATGCGCTCGGCGAGCTCGGGCCCGGTCCACTCCGGGCGCGCCTGCAGGAGCGAGAGGAGCCGGAGCAGGCGGGCGGAGGTCTCGAGCACCCCGTCAGTGTGCCCGCGGTGGCGGACGGGACCGGTCCGCCACTCGATCCGCCACTCAGCCCCGGGCGCGGCCGGCCGCGTCGAGGGTCGACAGCACCGCGGGGACGTCGGACCAGACGGTGGCCAGCGCGAAGCCGTCGGCGGCCCGGGCCGCGGCGTACTCGGCGCGCGTCGCGTGCACGGCCGCCCGCTTCCCGGCCCCGGAGCACGCCGCGAGCACCCGGCGGAAGGCGTCGTGGATCTCGGGTTCCTCGCGGTCCTGGGCCGGGCCGAGCCCGAGGGCGACGCCGAGGTCGCCGGGGCCGACGAACAGGCCGTCGAGCCCCGGCACGGCGGCGATCTCGCCGGCCCGCGCCAGCGCGTCCGACGTCTCGATCATCGCGAAGGCGAGCACGTCGTCCGCCGAGCCGATCGGGTCGTCGCCGGGACGCAGCGCCGTGCGGACCGGGCCGAAGGAGCGGCGCCCCCGCGGGGGGTAGCGGCAGGCGGCGACGAGCTCCGTCGCCGTGGCCGCGTCGGACACCATCGGGGCGATCACGCCGCGGACGCCGAGGTCCAGGACGAAGCCGGTGATCGACTCGTCGACGGCGGGCAGCCGCACGAGCGGGGCGAGACCGTGCGCGGCGATCGCCCGCACCGCGTCGGCGCTGCGGGCGCGGTCGAACAGGCCGTGCTGGAGATCGAGGGTCAGCGCGTCGAGCACGTCGTGGCCCGCGGCGTACGCCGCGACCACCTCGACGAGATGGGGATCGGGGACGGTCAACCAGCCGTTGCGCGCGGCACGCCCCGCGGCCCAGGCCGTGCGGACGGGGTCGGTCGCGGGTGCGCTCACCGGGTCAGTCACGGTGGCACCGTCGCACGAGACCTCGATCACCTTCCGGTGAGCTGCTCCGTTCGAGGGAGCCGCGACGGTGATCCGTCCCCGTACGATCGACGGTGATGTCCGCGCCGTCCCGTACGAAGCCCTCCCCGCGATTCACGTTCGACCGCGACACCGCGTACCGGATCACGGTGCGCGGCGACGCCGGCGACCGTCAGGAGCTCCTCCTCGACGCCTACCAGGGGTGGCTCAGCGGCCCCGACGGCATCCGTCACCGGTTCGGGGCGCACCGGCGCACCCGCACCGAGCTCCGCGACGACAGCATCCGGACCGTCGTCGGGCCGTGATCGCCGGTCACTGGCCGGTATCGCTCGCAGGGCGAGCGATACCGGCCAGTGACCGCCTCCGGCGCCCTCGTGGCCATCCTGCCGCCTCCGACCCGGCGGGACGTCCAGCGTGGGCGGGTGTCTCCTGACGAGCGGGGCGCTCAGGAGACGAGACCGCAGCGGAAGCCCTGGGCCACCGCCTGCGCGCGGTCGGCCGCCGAGAGCTTGCGGAACAGCCGGCGGGCGTGGGTCTTCACCGTGTCCTCGGACAGGTAGAGCTCGCGCCCGATCTGCCCGTTGCTCTTGCCCTGGCTCATGCCGCGCAGGACCTGCATCTCGCGCTCGGTGAGGTTGATGCCCGCGCCCGGCGAGGCGGTGCGCTGCATCGGCATCGCGCCGGCCTCGGCGCCGACGGCCGAGTGAGCGAGCGCGGCCACGAGCTCGGGGCGCGAGGCGTCCCAGCGCAGGTATCCGCGGGCCCCGCCGGCGATCGCGGCGGCGATGCTGCCGGCGTCGTCCGGGGCGCCGAAGACCATGACGTTGGCCTGCGGGTGCGCGGCCATGAGGCGACGGGTCGCCTCGGCGCCCGAGGCCACCGCGCGCTGGGTGCCGACGAACACGACGTCCGCGGTCTGGCGGGCGTAGCGGGTGAGCAGCTCGTCGGCCGTCGACACGCAGTCGATGCGCTGGACGCCGGGCACCGCGGACATGACGCGCGTCAGTCCCTCGCGGACACTGCGCCGGTCGTCGCAGATCAGAACAGTCCTCATACAGACTCCGTCCGGGTGGGGAGACCTCCCACCGTGTCCACGGTGGGCGTTGATCCCCTCATCGGCCGTCCCACCCGTCCGCTTGACCCCCGAATGACACCCACGTCGTTAGGAACCCCCGATGGAGTGGCGCGCGAACCCCCGCCGCGTACTGGTCGTCAACGGCCCGAACCTGGATCTCCTCGGCCGCCGCGAGCCCGAGGTCTACGGCACCGACACCCTCGACGAGCTGGTCGCACGGTGTCGCGCGACCGCCGGTGAGCTCGGGCTCGAGGTCGACGCGCGCCAGAGCAACCACGAGGGCGTGCTCATCGACGTCGTCCACGAGGCCATGACCGGGCACGGCGGAGTGATCATCAATCCGGGCGGCTACACCCACACGTCCGTGGCCCTCCGCGACGCTCTGGCCGCGCTGCCGGTCCCGGTGGTCGAGGTGCACCTGTCGAACGTCCATGCACGGGAGGCGTTCCGCTCCCACTCGTACGTGTCGCCGGTGGCCACGGCCGTGATCGCCGGCGCCGGGGTGACGGGGTACGACCTCGCGCTGCGTCTCCTCGCCGAGCGGATCCTGCGCCGGGCCTGAGGGGCTAGAAACCGGCCCGCCGCGCCAGCACCTCCAGCTCGCCGGCGAGCGCGTCGGGGAACTGCAGCGGCAGGAAGTGCGAGCCGGGCAGGCGGACGAGGCGCGCGTCGGGCAGGGCCGCGGCCAGGGCGGCCATGTCCCCGGGCGGGGCGAGGGTGTCGAAGTCGCCGGACACGACCGTCGTGGGCGCCGTGATCGCGGCGAGCGCGGTGTCGCCGGGAGCGGCGTGGTCCGCGGCGGCGAGCACCATCCGGGAGAACCACGTCCAGTCGTGCCGGGCGAACTGCCGCGCGACCTCGGCGAGCGTGACGAACGGGGCCGCGGTGCCGCTCGGATCGAGTTGCACGGGGTCCACCCCGGCGCGGTCGAGGGCGTCCCGGCTCGCGTCCATGCTGCGCGGCAGCAGGTCGATCAGCCCGGACACGGGCGGCCCGACGACGCGCAGCAGCCAGCCCCCGACCTTGGCCGCCCCGCGGTGGACGCCCTCGGGCACGCCGGGGGCGGGCAGCGGGAAGCGGGGCAGCACGCGGAAGGCGCCCGTCGCGGCACCTCCCAGCAGGAGCAGGCCCGCGACGCGCTCGGGGGCGCGCCGGGCCGCCGCGATCGCGACCGCCACACCCACCGACCAGCCGACGACGATCGCCCGCGACATCCCCGCCGCGTCCATGACCGTGAGCAGGTCGTCGACGTGGTCGTCGATCCGGATGTGCGTCTCGTCGTCGGGCCGGGCGGACCCGCCGAGACCGCGGTGGTGCCAGGTCGTGGCGTGGTAGCCGCAGTCCGCCCCGTGCAGGAACGGCCACGCCGTCGGACTCGCGCCGAGACCGTTCGACACGACGACGGGCACGCCGGCGGCGCCGTTGTCCCAGCGCCGCAGGCGCGTGCCGTCGCGGGCGGTCACGTCCTCGACGTGGCCGTCCCCGTCGCCGGTGCCGCCGTCGGCCGTCACGGTGCCTCCGAGGTCACTCAGGACGCCGAGACCGACCGCTGCTTCATCTCGTCGGAGGAGAGGTAGTCGCGGGTCTCCTCGAACGAGGACGTCTCGCTCTTGCGGCCGGCGAGGAACCCGATGCGGATGAAGTCGTCGCCGCCGAAGAGGTGGAGGATCCAGTTGAAGACCACCCGCGCCCGCGTCCGGGTCAGCGGCAGGGCGTAGAGGTGGTACGCCCGGGTCACGGCCTGGGCCACCATCCCCGTGAGGCGCAGCTTCAGCGGGTGGGCGACGGCCTGGGTGCCGCCGAGGTCGACGACGAGGCCGAGGTCGTGGTGCTTGTACTCGCGCAGCGCCTCGCCGCGCACCGACGCGACGACGTTGTCGGCCGCGACGACCGCCTGGCGGACGGCGTGCTGCGCGGTGGGCGGGCAGATCGACGACCCGGGCGGGCTCGCGGTCAGGTCGGGGATCGCGGCCGAGTCCCCGAGCACGAAGACGTCGTCGTAGCCGTCGAGCCGCAGGTCGGTGCCGGTCTTCACCCGGCCGCGGACCAGCTCGACCCCGAGCATCTTGACCAGCGGGCTCGCGGTGACCCCGGCGGTCCAGACGAGGGTGCGCGTCGGGATGACGCTGCCGTCGGTGAGGGTGACGCTGTCGTCGGTCACCCGCTCGACCCCGGTCTCGAGACGTACCCCGATCCCGCGGCGGCGCAGCAGGTCGAGGGCCTCCTCGCCGAGCCGCTGCCCCAGCTCGGGCATGAGCCGCGGGGCGATGTCGACCAGCGTCCACTTCACCAGCGTCGGGTCGAGGCGCGGGAAGCGCTTCATCGCGCTGTCGGTGAGCAGCTCGAGGCACGCCGCGGTCTCGGTGCCGGCGTAGCCGCCGCCGATGACCACGAAGCTGCAGCGGGCCGCGCGCTCCTCGGGATCGGTGGAGGCGTTGGCCAGCTCGAGCTGGGACAGGACGTGGTCGCGCAGGTAGGCGGCCTCGCCGAGGTTCTTCATGCCCAGGCCGTGCTCCTCGAGCCCGGGGATGTCGAACTGGCGGGTCACGCTGCCCGCGGCGATGACGAGCCGGTCGTACGGCAGGTCGACGACGTCCTCGCTGATCTTGCGGACGACGGCGACCTTGCGCTGCAGGTCGAGCCCGACGACCTGGCCGGGGAGCCGCTGGGCCGTCTTGATCGCCCGTGGCAGCGGCACCGTGACCGACTGGGCCGTGATCACCCCGGCCGCCACCTGCGGCAGCAGGGGCAGGTAGAGCATGTAGTCGTGGGGGTTGACCACCACGATCTCCACCTCGCCGCGCGACAGCTCGCCCTTGAGCTCACGTTCGAGGCGCTGGACGCACTTCAAGCCGGCGAACCCGGCGCCGACCACCACGATGCGCTGCGCACTCATGCCCGATGTCCTCCTGTGTTCGGTTCCGCGAAGTCTTCCCCGGGGCCCGCCGGAGCGACACCTCCCCGCGCCGAGGAGTCGGGGCCCATGACCGCCCTCACAGGTGGTCCGGGCGCGAATCACCGAGCACGAGCAGGACGCCCGTGGTCTCCTCCCCCCACCCGACGGGACCTTGAGGAGGCCGCATGTCGCGGACCGTGCTGTTCACCGGCTTCCCCGGATTCCTCGGCACCGCCCTGCTGCCGCGCACGCTGCGCCGCTCCCCCGACGCGACGGCGGTCGCGCTGGTCCAGGAGCGCTGGCGCGACCAGGCGCAGCGGACCCTGGCGCGGCTGGAGGAGGCCGAGCCGGCGATCGCGGGGCGGACCCGGCTCGTCGTCGGGGACATCACCCGGCCGGGTCTCGGGCTGGACCCCGGCGAGGCCGAGGCGCTGCGCCGCGGGCCGCTGGAGATCTTCCACCTCGCCGCGGTCTACGACCTGTCGGTGCCGCCGGAGCTCGCCTGGTCGGTGAACGTCGACGGCACCCGCCACGTCCTCGACCTCGCCCGCGCGGTCGGCGAGCTGGTGCGCCTGCAGTACGTGAGCACCTGCTACGTCTCCGGACGATACGACGGCATCTTCGCCGAGGACGACCTGGAGCTGGGCCAGCGGTTCTCCAACCACTACGAGCACACCAAGCACGAGGCCGAGCGCCTCGTCGCCAAGGCGCGCGACGCCGGCATGCCCGTCACGATCTACCGTCCATCGGTCGTGGTCGGCGACAGCCGCACCGGCGAGACCCAGAAGTACGACGGGCCGTACTACGCGCTGCAGCTCATCGCCCGCCAGGGCCGCACCGCGGTGATGCCGCTGCCCGGCGACCCGTCGCGCGTGCAGTTCAACCTGGTGCCGAGCGACTTCGTCGTCGACGCCATCGCCGCGCTCGCCCCGCACCCCGGCGCCGAGGGCCGGACGGTCGCGCTGGCCGCCCCGGCGCCCCCGACGGTGCTCGCGATGTGCGAGGCGTTCGCCGCGCACACCGGCAAGAAGCTGCGCGTGGTGCCGGTGCCGACCACCCTGTCGCGGTTCTCGATCGACCGCCTGCCCGGCGTCGGGCGGGTCTTCAAGCTGCCGTCGTCGACGCTGGACTACCTGACCCACCCGACCGTCTACGAGGTCACCGCCACCACGGCGCTGCTCGACGAGGTCGGCGTGCGCTGCCCACCGTTCGCCGAGCACGTCGGCGCGATGGTCGCCTTCCACCGCGAGCACCCCGACGTCGGCAGCGCGGCGATGGTGTGAGCGCCGGCCCGAGATCGCCCGGGTCCTAGACTCGGCGGTGATGGTCCGGCGCGTGGCACTCCTCGACTCGGGATGCGGCCTGCTGCCCACGGCTGGCTGGCTGCGCCACCTGCGGCCGGATCTCGCCCTCGACCTCTACCTCGACCCCGCGGGCATGCCGTGGGGCGCGAAGGCCTCGTCGTGGATCGTCGAGCGGGTGGTCGGCACCGGGCGGCTCGCCGTCGCCCGCGGCGCCGACGCGATCGTCGTGCCCTGCAACACGGCGTCGGTCACGGCGGTCGTCCCGCTGCGCGCGGCCGTGGAGCCTGAGCGCCCGGTGATCGCCACCGTCCCCGCGGTGAAGCCCGCCGGGGCCACCGGACGACCTTTCGCCGTGTGGGCCACCGAGCGCACCACCGTCAGCGACTACCAGCGCGACCTGCTCGCGCAGTTCGCCGCGCCAGGCCAGGCGGAGCCTGTCGCGTGCCCCGGCCTTGCCACGGCCGTCGAGCACGCCGACCCGGCCGCCGTCCGGGACGCCATCACGCTCGCGGCCGCCCGCACCCCGGCCCGCTGCCGCTCGGTGGTGCTCGGCTGCACGCACTACCCCCTGGTGGTCGAGGACATCCTCGCCGCGCTCCCGCCGGGCACCGGGCTGCACGACAGCTCGCGGGCCGTCGCCGGACAGGCCCTGCGGCGGCTCGGGGTGCCCGAGGATCCGTCCGCCGAGCCCGCCGAGGTCCGGGTGCACCTCGGCGGCGACGAGGGTCCGTTGCCGGCCTCGGCCCTCGCCTACCCGATCGGCCGCGCGCTGGCCCGGGGCGGGCGGATCGACCGGCACGAGCTGCCGGTCACCGACGAGTCGGCCCACCACACCCGCCCGGACACCGCGGAGCAGCCGGCGCTGCGCGGGGTGTGAGGGCTCCAGGCCCTAGGGTCCATCGCGTGATCCCCGCCGAGAACATCCGCGACTGGCGCGGCCGACCCGTCGTCGACCCGGACGAGGCGAAGATCGGGACGCTCGAGGCCGTCTACTACGACACCCTCGGCGACGAGCCGGTCTTCGCGACGGTCAAGGTGTCCGGGCTGCTGGGACGCAATACCCACCTGGTGTTCGCCCCGCTCGCGGGTGCGGTCGTCACGCCCGACCACCTCAAGGTCGCGGTCGCCCGCGACCTCGCCCGCGAGGCGCCCTCGATCGCGCCGGACGGCGAGCTCGCCGCCCACGACGAGCCGGCGGTGTTCGCCCACTACGGGATCGAGTACCGCACGGGGTCGCGCGGCGAGCGGCGGCTGGCGCGGCGCTGAGCCCCGGGCAACCCTGATCGCGATCCCGGTGACGAAGGCCGGCAGATCCGACAGGGATCGTCACCAGGACGGCGATCGCCGGCTCCCGGACGCCCCGCGGCCCCGTCGCGGTCGAGGTCAGGGGGCCGCCGTCGCCGCGCCCACCGCCTCGCGGCGCACGCGGTCGACGTAGGCGTTCGACCGGTTGTAGGCGAGCACCGCGGTGCGCCAGTCGTCGCCGCGGTGCATGTCCCGGTCGTCGGCGCAGAGGTAGCGGGCCGCGGCGAGCGCGGCGTCGTCGAGGTCGTCGGGGTCGCTGACCCCGTCGCCGTCGCCGTCGGCCCCGTACTCGGCCCACGTGCCGGGGATGAACTGCAGGGGCCCGACCGCCCGGTCGTAGGTGGTGTCGCCGTCGAGGCGCCCGCCGTCGGTGTCGCGGATCTCGCGGTTGCCGCCCGTCCCGTCGAGCTCCGGCCCGCGGATCGACTCGCCCGGGCGGCCCGCGTCGTCCAGCGCGGTCCCGCCGAAGCGGCCGTGGTTCGACTCCACCCGGCCCAGGCCCGCGAGCGTCGCCCACGACAGCCCGCAGTCGGGCAGCTCCTCGCGGGCCCCGGCCTCGGCGCCCGCGTAGGCGACGAGCGCCCGCGCGGGCACGCCGGTCGGCCCGGCCGCCGCGTCGGCCCACGCGGCCCGGGCCGCGGGGTCGGGCGACACCGGGGCCGTGAGCGGCTGGGCGAACTGCGGGGCGGCATCCGGACCGCGGCGGACCGCCACGGCGACGCCCGCGATCCCGGCGCCCAGCACCAGCACCAGCACCACGGCGGCGGCGAGCAGGTTCTCGAGCTGCCGGGCGTCCCGGGTCTCCTCGCGCTCCGGCGTGCTCACCGGTCCGACGCTACGGACCTCCCCGTGGCGCGCCGGTGGGGGTGGAGCCGGGCAGCCCCGGGCCCCGCGCGACCGCCGCACCACCCTCCCGCGTGCGGAGCAACCGCCCGTCGGGGCGACCGGGAGTGTCGTCGTTCCGACACGCCCGTCACCCGCTCGTCCTCGTGCACGAGTCGCCGGTCACCGACTGCCCCCGATCGATGGGCCGTTCGAGGGCGCGTCGGGGGCGGCGGGTCGGGCAATCTGTCGTCCTCCCGCCGAGGCAGCCCGGGGACACGCACCGGCCTGCCGGACGCCACCGGCGGGATCGGGTCGCGGGGAGGGGGCGCCATGGACATCGACGTCCGGCTGCGCATGTTCACGTGGTTCGCCGACTACTCCGGGGCCGTCGCGGTCAGCCGCATGGGCCCCGAGGAGATCACCCGCGCACGATCGCGGCGCCTCAGCCACAACGTCGTCACCTCGCGGGTCTTCGGCCCGATGCCCCGCGGTGTGTTCGTCACCGATCGCGTGGCGCGCACCGATGCGGGAGCCGTCCCGGTGCGGCTCTACCGCCCGCACACCGCCCGCGCGCTGCCCGTCGTCGTCAACTTCCACGGCGGCGGGGGCACCCTGGGCAACCTCGACCAGTCCGACTGGCTCTGCGCCCACGTCGCGTCGCGCGTCGGTGCCCTCGTGGTGTCGGTCGACTACCGCCTCGCGCCCGAGCACCCCTTTCCCGCCGGCCGCGACGACGGCTACGCCGCCGTGACCTGGGCGGCGCGCGAGGCCGCCGCCCTCGGCGCCCGTCCCGACCGGCTCGCGGTGATGGGCGACAGCGCCGGGGGCAACCTCGCCGCCGGCGTGTGCCTGCTGGCGCGCGAGGCCGGACCGGTGATCGACGCGCAGGTCCTGCTCTACCCCGCGCTGGACCTGACCTTCGAGCGGCCCTCGGTCGGCCGGTTCGCCGCCGGCCCGGTGCTCACCCGCACCGACATGGAGGTCTTCCGCGCGCACTACCTCGGGCCCGCCGGCGACCCGACCGACCCGATGGTCTCGCCGCTGCTCGCCCCGGACGTCGCGGACCTGCCGCCCGCACTCGTCGTCACCGCCGCCGTCGACCCGCTGCACGACGACGGCGCGGACTACGCCCGGCGCCTGGACGAGGCCGGTGTGCCCGTGCGGCACACCGACCACGCCCGGGCCGTGCACGGTTTCCTGACCTTCCCCGGCGTGTGCCGGGCGTCGGCGACCGCCCTCGACGACATCTGCGCCGAGCTCGGCGACCGCCTGCACTGACGTCCGGAGCTAGGCGTCCATGTGCAGGCCGCCGTTGACCGAGTAGACCTGCCCGGTGATGTAGCCGGACTCGGGGTCGGCGAGGAACTCGACCGCACGGGCGATCTCGTCGGGCTGACCCAGGCGCCGCATCGGGATCCCGGACACGATCTTCTCGAGTGCCTTCTCCGGCACCGCGGCGACCATGTCGGTCTCGACGTAGCCGGGCGCGACGCAGTTGACCGTGACGCCCTTGCGGGCGCCCTCCTGCGCCATCGACATCGTCATGCCGAAGAGTCCGGACTTGGTCGCGGCGTAGTTGACCTGGCCGGCGTTGCCCTTCTCCCCGATCACCGAGCTGATGTTCACGATGCGGCCCATGCCGCGCTCGGCCATGTGCAGGTAGGCGAGCTGGGACATGTAGAAGGTGCCCGAGAGGTTGACCTGGACCACGCGGTCCCAGTCGTCGACCTCCATCTTGGCCACCATCTTGTCCGCGGTGATGCCGGCGTTGTTGACCAGCACGTCGACCCGGCCGTGCGCCGAGATGACCTCGTCGAACACGCGCTCGCAGTCGCCCCGCTGGCCGATGTTGCCCTGGTGGATCGTGATCTGGTCGGGGTACTGCGACTGCAGATCCTCCGCGGACGTCGGGTCCGACGAGTAGCCGACCCCGACCTTCATGCCCCGCCTGGCCATCCGCTCGCTGATCGCCCGCCCGATGCCCCGGGCGCCGCCGGTCACCAGAGCCACCTGTCCGGTCATGTCTCCCATGCAAGCTCCCTCGCTCGTCGTCCGCGTGGTTCCCAGTACCCACGACGTGGCCCGCGCCACACGACACGATTCCCCAACGATGTCCGGACACGGATCGACCGGACGGGGTACGCCGTCGCCTACCGGAGGGTAGGGCGCGTTGCGAAACATCCCAAGCGCCCCGTACGGTCCACGCAGCACCCAGAGCCGGGTGCTCACGAGCGCCCGGTCGCCGGGCGCGAGGAGGTGCGCCATGACGGCTGCAGCCGACGAGCACGTGGCTGACGAGCAGGCACTCCCGACCGAGGCCCCCGTCCCGGACCCCGCCGCCTACCTGCGCGGTTACCACGTCACCGCCTACCTGCGGGGCGCGACCGAGATGACCAGGGGCGCCGGCTACGTCCTGGGCCGCGCGCTGAAGCAGACGGCGACGCCCGGACGCAACACCCACGACGCGCGCCGGTGGTGGCGCCACGTCCTCACCCGCCGCCGCCCGCAGTGGCACAACGAGCACGAGATCGTCTTCGAGACGCCGATCGCCCGGCTGCGGGACTTCTCGCAAGGGTCCACGGACGACGTCGTGCCCACGCTCGTGCTCCCGCCGCAGGCCGGCCACGACTCGTGCATCGTCGACTTCCAGCCGCGCCAGTCGCAGATGATGATGATCCGCGACGCCGGCCTGACCCGGGCGTTCACCCTCGACTGGGTCGGCGCCACCCGCGAGACCTCGGGTTCCACGATCTCCGACTACATCGCGGTGGTCGATCGCGCCGTGGAGCACTGCGGAGGGCACGTCAACCTGATCGGCGACTGCCAGGGCGGCTGGCTCGCGACGATCTACGCGGCGATCAACCCCGACAAGGTCAACACCCTGACCCTGGCCGGGGCGCCGATCGACTTCCACGCCGGCGAGACCCCGATCGGCGCCTCGTCGCGGGTGATGACGCAGCGCTTCGGGCAGCTGCCCTACCGCGCCATGGTCGCGGCCGGCGGCGGCAACATGCCGGGCTCCTTCGTCCTCGGCGGCTTCATCGCGATCCGTCCCGACGCCGAGATCGCCAAGCACGTCGACCTGCTGCGCAACCTCGACGACGCGGACGCCATCGCGCGCTACGAGGCGTTCGAGGACTGGTTCAAGCACACCCAGGACGTGCCCGGCGCCTTCTACCTGTGGCTCGTCGAGCACCTCTTCGCCGGCAACGAGCTGATCTCGGGCGAGCTCGAGGTCGACGGCAGGCGGGTGGACATGGGCGCGATCTCCTGCCCGCTGTTCCTGCTGGGCGGGGCGACCGACCACATCACCCCGCCGGTGCAGGTGTTCGCGGCCGCGGACCACGTCTCGACGCCGGCGGACCAGGTCACGCGGCGCACCGCTCCCGGCGGCCACCTGGGTCTGTTCATGGGCAACCAGGCGCTGCGCCACGAGTGGCCGCCGCTGATGGAGGCCGTCGCCGGGCACTCGCGCCCGGCTCGGTCCTGAGCTGCTTGACCGATCGAGCGGGGTGGTGACGGGGCGCGCGCGACCCTGGGTATCCCACCGGCCCCGCGGGTACCTTCAGACACCCGGCGGACCGCACGACGGCCGCCCCGTCGGCGGTCACCACCGTGGTGACCACGCCCCACAGCCCCTCTGACCGCCCATCCCTCGACCAGGAGGACCACCATGCCCGGCTCCGTCATCGTCTCCGGCAAGCGCACCCCGATCGGCAAGCTCTCCGGGGCCTTCGCGGGCCTGTCCGCGGGTGAGCTCGGCACGGTGGCCATCAAGGGCGCCCTCGAGGCCGCCGGCATCTCCGGCGACCAGGTCGAGTACGTGATCATGGGCCAGGTCATCCAGGCCGGCGCAGGCCAGAACCCCGCCCGCAAGGCGAGCACCGACGCCGGCATCCCGATGTCGACGCCGTCGTTCACCCTCAACAAGGTGTGCCTGTCGGGTCTCGACGCCATCGCCCTGGCCGACCAGATGATCCAGGCCGGCGAGTACGACGTCGTCGTGGCCGGCGGGATGGAGTCGATGACCCAGGGCCCGTACCTGCTCCCGAAGGCGCGCGGGGGCTACAAGTACGGCGGCGGGACGATCCTCGACGCCACCGAGTCGGACGGCCTCACCGACGCCTACGACCACGAGTCGATGGGCGCCTCGACCGAGCGCTTCTCGAAGTCGATCGGCCTCCGGCGCGAGGACATGGACGCCTTCGCCGCGTCCTCCCACCAGCGCGCGGCCGACGCCGCCAAGAACGGCCGCTTCGACGCCGAGATCGTCGGCGTGCCCGTGCCCCAGCGCAAGGGCGACCCGGTCGTCGTCACCGAGGACGAGGGCGTCCGCGGCGACACGACGGCCGAGGGCCTGGGCAAGCTGCGGCCCGCCTTCGACAAGGAGGGTGCCATCACCGCCGGCACCTCCTCCCAGATCTCCGACGGCGCCGCGGCCACCGTGGTCATGTCGGAGAAGAAGGCCAAGGAGCTCGGGCTCGAGATCCTCGCCCGCATCGGGCACCACGGCTGGGTCGCCGGCCCGGACAACTCGCTGCTCTCGCAGCCGTCCAACGCGATCCAGAAGGCGCTCAAGCGCGAGGGCCTCGACGCCAAGCAGCTCGAGATGCTCGAGCTCAACGAGGCGTTCGCCGCCGTCGCGCTGCAGTCGACCACCGAGCTCGGCGTCGACCCGGAGCGGGTGAACCCCGACGGCGGCGCGATCGCCCTCGGCCACCCGGTCGGCGCCTCGGGCGCGCGCATCGCGATCCACATCGCGCACGAGCTGAACCGCCGTGGCGGGGGCATCGGCGCCGCCGGCCTCTGCGGCGGCGGCGGCCAGGGCTCGGCGCTCGTCCTGCACGTCTGATCGGAGCAGCGCGGGGTTGTCAGCGAAGTGCCGTCGCTGACGCTCAGCGTCCGTAATCTTCCGTCGATCACCGGCGTTCTTCCGTCGATCACCGGCGTTCTTCCGTCGATCACGACGACGCGGCGGTCACCTCACGGTGACCGCCGCGTCGTCGTGCGCGGGCACGGAACCGGTCGGGCCCGGGCTGCGTCGAACCCTCGTGCGGGGCCGCGGCCGGTGGGAGGAGCCGGGCGCGGCTCCGCCCCGGCATCCCCCCGACAGGGGAGGCGCGCTCGGTCGTGACCATGCTCGGGTACGCATGCCAAGGTGGTCGTCCGGGCACAGGTGACCGGTAGCACATCCTCAGAACACGGAGGCGCACACATGCCGCAGGAGGTCCGGGGCGTCGTGTCCCGGGAGAAGGGCAAGCCGGTGACGGTCGAGACGATCGTCGTCCCCGATCCCGGTCCGGGCGAGGCCGTGGTGAAGGTCCAGGCGTGCGGGGTGTGCCACACCGACCTGCACTACCGCGAGGGCAACATCAACGACGAGTACCCCTTCCTGCTCGGCCACGAGGCCGCGGGCGTGGTCGAGTCGCTCGGCGAGGGCGTCGAGGGGCTCGAGGTCGGGGACTTCGTCATCCTCAACTGGCGCGCGGTGTGCGGGGTCTGTCGTGCCTGCCGCAAGGGGCACCACCACCTCTGCTTCGACACGCACAACGCCGCGCAGCCGATGACGCTCAAGGAGACCGGCGAGGCCCTCTCGCCCGCGCTGGGCATCGGGGCGTTCATCGAGAAGACGCTGGTGCACTCGGGCCAGTGCACGAAGGTCAACCCCGACGTCGACCCGGCGGAGGCCGGCCTCATCGGCTGCGGCGTCATGGCCGGCACCGGCGCGGCGATCAACACCGCGCAGGTCCAGCGCGGCGAGACCGTGGCGGTCATCGGCTGCGGCGGCGTCGGCGACGCCGCGATCGCGGGGGCGGCGCTGGCCGGCGCCACCACGATCATCGCGGTCGACACCGAGGACCGGAAGCTCGAGTGGGCCAAGGGCTTCGGCGCCACCCACACGATCAACGCGAAGAACACCGACCCGGTGCAGGGCATCCGCGACCTCACCGGCGGCTTCGGCGCCGACGTGGTCGTCGACGCGGTCGGCATCCCGGCCACCTGGAAGCAGGCGTTCGAGGCGCGCGACCTCGCCGGGCGTCTGGTGCTCGTCGGCGTGCCGTCGCCGGACATGAAGCTCGAGGCCGACTTCCAGCCGTTCTTCTCCCACGGCGGGTCGCTGCGGGCGTCCTGGTACGGCGACTGCCTGCCCAGCCGCGACTTCCCGATGCTGGTCGACCTCGCGCTGCAGGGTCGCTTCCCGCTCGGCAAGTTCGTCACCGAGCGGATCAACCTCGACGACGTGGAGCAGTCCTTCGAGAAGATGCACCACGGTGACGTGCTGCGTTCGGTGGTGATCCTGTGAGCGCCGAGAAGGTCGGCGAGGGCGTCGAGCACATCACGACGTCGGGCAAGTTCGAGATCGACGGCAACTCCTTCGACGTCGACAACAACGTCTGGATCATCGGGGACTCGTCCGAGGTCGTCCTCCTCGACGCCCCGCACGACCCGGAGGCGATCAAGAAGGCCGTCGGCGACCGCAACGTCGTGGCGATCCTGTGCACCCACTCGCACAACGACCACGTCAACGCCGCACCGGCGATCGCGGCCGCGTTCGACGCGCCGATCCTGCTCAACCCGGACGACCGGGTGATCTGGAACATGACCTACCCGGACCGCGAGCCGGACGGCGAGATCACCGACGGCGAGACGTTCACGATCGCCGGGATCGACCTGCGGGCGATCCACACGCCGGGGCACTCCCCCGGGTCGACGGTGTTCTACGCGCCCGACATCGGCACGCTGTTCTCGGGCGACACGCTGTTCAACGGCGGGCCCGGGGCGACGGGGCCGTCGTACTCCGATTTCGACGTGCTCATCGAGCAGCTGGCGGACAAGGTGTTCTCGCTGCCCGGCGACACCATCGTGCGCACCGGGCACGGTGACACCACGAAGGTCGGTGACGAGGCCGCGCGCCTCGAGGAGTACCGCGAGCGGGGCTACTGAGCCTGCGGGAGCCTCGGAGCGGAGGTCGACCCGTCGGCCCCGCCCATCCGGACGACGAGTACCCGGCCGACCCCTACCCGGGGGTCGCGCCGGGTTTCTCGTTCGTGCACCTCGATGCGGCCGCCCACCGGCTCGAGCCCGCGCCGGCGGCGGCCGCCGGGTGGACGGTCGGCGGACGGGACCTCGACGGGTGGCTCGCCGCCCGCGGCGCGGCGCCGATGACCTCCCGGGTGCCGGTGCTGGCCTTCGGTTCCAACCGCTGCCCGTCGAAGCTCACGTGGCTGCGCGAGCACCTCGGTCTGCGCGGGCCCGCGGTCGTGCTGCGGGCCCGAGTGGAGGGGCTCGCCGCGGTGTGGGCCGCCGGGCTGCGGGCACGCGACGGCGCACGGCCGGCGACGCTGGCCGTGGCGCCCGGCGCCGTCGAGACGCACGCGGTGTGGATGGCGACGCCGGACCAGGTGCGTGTGCTGGACCGGTGCGAGGGGCGCGGGGAGCGCTACGACCTCGTGCGTCTCCGAGCGGGGTCCGTCCGCACCGAGGACGGGGCTCGGCTCGACGGCGTCTGGACCTACTGGGCGGGCGATCCCGTGCGGGCGCCGCTGCTCGTGGACGGCGCCCCGGTGCCGGTGACCGCCGTCGGCCAGGAGGCCGCTCGTGACCTCGCCGGCGAGGCGGCGCCGCCGGCGCCGGAGGCGGTCACCGTCGTGCGCGGCGACCCCGATCCGGCGTCGTGGCCCGATCGCGTCTTCGTCTACGGGACGCTGCTGCCCGGGCGGCGGGCCTGGTCGCTGATGGCCCCGCACGTGACCGGGGACCCGGTCACGGCGTGGATGCCGGGTCGGGTGCACGACACCGGGCGCGGCTACCCGGCCCTGGTCCCCGGCGGACCGGGCCGGGCACGGGGGGCGTTGCTCACCCTCGCCGACCCGCCGGCCGCGCTGCCCGTGCTCGACCGCTACGAGGGCCCCGACTACCGACGCCGGCGGGCGGTCGTCCACGGCGAGCACGACGGCGCCCTCGCGTGGGTCTGGACGTGGGAGGGCCCGGTGCACGGCGCGCCGCTGACCACCGCGTGGCCCGCCGACTAGCGGCGCACGCGAACCGAGACGAAGCCGGGCGCCCCGGGAGCCGCCGGTGCCGGCGCGGGCCGCGGGGCCGGTGCGGGCTCCCGCGGCGGCGCGGCGACGGTCGCCGCGCGCGACTCCTCGGCCCGGCGCCGGACGCGGCCACCGCGGACGAGCAGCGCGACGCCGGCGAGCAGCGCGAGACCGGCGAGGACCAGGGCGCCCACGGCGACGGGGGCGGGCACGCCGTGGAGGCGCGGGATGCCGGGCACGGCGAGGGGCGCGCAGCCCAGGAAGAGCAGCAGCGTCACCCCGCACACCGTCAGCGTCCGCACGCGTGCCCTCCGGTCGGTGTGGAGCCGGGACGAGCACCGCTGCAGCACCGTCTCCCGTGGATCTCCACTCTGTCCCGTTCGTCGCACCGACCGCCAGCCCTCGTTACGACGTCCGGGATCACGATGTGGTCCCGTTCCGGTGGACGATCATCGTCGCGTCCGACATCCTGGCGCCGGCTCGGACAGGGGGACTCATGCTCGAGATCGACGGGATCTCCAAGCGCTTCGGCTCCACGGTGGCCCTCGACGGGATGACCTTCACGGTCCGCCCGGGCGAGCTCTACGGGTTCGTCGGCGCGAACGGCGCCGGCAAGACGACGACCATGCGCATCGCGCTGGGGGTCCTCGCCGCGGACGCCGGCGAGGTCCGGCTCGACGGCCGCGCGCTCGACGCCGCGTCCCGCCGGCGGATCGGCTACATGCCCGAGGAGCGCGGTCTCTACCCGCGCATGGCCGTCGGCACCCAGCTGCGCTACCTCGCCGAGCTGCGGGGGCGCTCGGCCGCCGACGCCCGCGAGGCCGCCGACCGCTGGACCGACCGCCTCGGCATCGCCGAGCGCCGCGGCGACGAGGTGCAGCGCCTCAGCCTGGGCAACCAGCAACGGGTCCAGCTCGCGGCCGCGCTGGTCGCCGAACCGGAGGTCCTGGTGCTCGACGAGCCGTTCTCGGGTCTCGACCCGATGGCCGTCGACGTCATGAGCGAGGTGCTGCGCGAGCGGTGCGACGCCGGCGCCCCCGTCGTGTTCTCCAGCCACCAGCTCGAGCTCGTCGAGCGCCTCTGCGACCGCGTCGGCATCGTGCGCGCCGGGCGCCTCGTCGCGGAGGGGACCGTCGACGACCTGCGTGCGGCGTCCGCCACCGAGCTCGTCGTCGCCGCCCCGCACGCCCCGGAAGGCTGGGCGGACGTCCTGCCCGGCGTGGCCGCGACCCGCTGCGCCGAGGGCGGGCTGGTGCTGACGCTCGCCGACGGGTCCGAGCAGACGATCACGGCCGTGCTGGACGCGGCCCGGCGCACCGGGCCGGTCCACGAGTTCCGGCGCCGGCGTCCGGCCCTCGCCGAGATCTACCGGGACACCGTGGCCGACCGGCCCGCGGACGTGGCCGCGTGATCGGCTCCCTGCGGCCCGTCGGCCTCATCGCGCGCCGCGAGTTCGTCGCGCGCGTCCGGGGGCGCGCCTTCCTGCTCAGCACCGTCGCCGTCCTCGTCCTGCTCGGTGTCTACGCCGCCGTGGTCGCCACGATCGCGTCGAGCGAGGACACCGCACGGGTCGGCGTGGTCGGGCCGGCGACGGCGCTCACGGGGCCGATCCAGCGTGCGGCGCCGACCGAGGGCCTCACGGTGGCGGTGGTGATGCAGCCCGACGTCGCCGCCGGGGAGGCCGCGGTCCGGGCGGGGGACCTCGACGCTGTGGTCAGCGGCGAGCCGACCCGTCCGCGGGTGTACGTGGAGTCCGAGCCCGAGGCGGACCTGGAACGGACGCTGGTCGACGCCACGTCGTCGCTGGCCCGGGACGCGTACCTGACCGGGAGGGGCGTGGACCCGGGGGCGCTCGACGCGGCGGTCGGCGAGTCGGGGCCCGTCGTCATCGCCGCCGAGCCACCGGACCCGCAGGCCGGGGTGCGCCTGGGCCTCGGCCTCGGCGGGGCGTTCCTGCTCTTCTTCTCCATCCAGACCTACGGCGCGATGGTGGCCCAGGGCGTGGTCGAGGAGAAGGCCAGCCGTGTCGTCGAGATCGTCCTGTCCTCGGTGCGGCCGTGGCAGCTCCTGCTCGGCAAGGTGCTCGGGCTCGGCGGGGTGGGGCTGCTGCAGCTGGTCGTGCTCGGCGGGGCGGGGCTCGCCGTCGCAGGCGTCGCGGGCGTGCTGACCGCCGGGGCGAGCCTGGTGTCGACGATCGTCTCGGTCGTCGTGTGGTACCTGCTGGGCTTCGCGCTCTACGCGACGGTCTTCGCGGCGGCGGGCTCGCTGGTCTCCCGTCAGGAGGACACGCAGAGCGTGCTGTCGCCGATCACGGTCACGGTGCTGCTCGGCTTCGTCGTCGGGTTCAACCTGCTGACCTCCGACCCGCGCGGCACCGCGATCACCGTCATCTCGCTGCTGCCGCCGTTCAGCCCGCTGTTCATGCCCGCCCGCGTCGCCCTGGGTGTCGCGCCGGTGGGCCAGGTGGTGCTGGCCTTCGCCCTCACGCTCGCCTTCACCGCCGCGGTGCTCGCGCTCGGCGGGAAGATCTACGCGAACTCGGTGCTGCGCACCGGGGCGCGGGTGAGCCTGCGCGAGGCGTTGGGACGCGCCCGGACCTGAGCTCCCCGCACCACCACGCCCGTCAGGGCTCGCCAGCGCCCCAACGTGGTGCAAAGATCACGCAATGCACACACGTACCACCGGCCGGGTGGCCGGCGCGATCATCGTCGTGCTCGCGTTCGTCCTCGCCGGCTGTGGTGGCCTCTCCGGCACCGGCCAGCCCCAGGCCTCGGGCGGCAGCCTCGCCGCGAGCGGCATCAACCTCCAGGGCCAGACCTACACCGTGGGCGGCCAGGAGTTCGACGAGCAGCTCCTCCTGTGCAAGATGAGCGTGGCGGCGCTGCAGTCGGTCGGCGCGACCGTCAACGACCGGTGCAACATCACCGGCTCGGCGGCCGCCCGCCAGGCACTGCTCTCCGGCGAGATCGACATGGGCTGGTCGTACACCGGCACCGGGTGGATCACGAACCTGCAGAACACCACCCCGATCCCCGACTCCCAGCAGCAGTACGTGGCCGTGCGCGACCAGGACCTGCAGCGCAACCAGATCGTGTGGACCAACCCCACGCCGTTCAACAACACCTACGCGATCGCGACGACGCGGGCCTTCGCCGACCAGAACAACCTGCGCACGACGACGGACTGGGCGAACTTCATCAACAGCGGCAACCCGCAGGCCACCACCTGCGTCGAGGCCGAGTTCGCGAGCCGCAACGACGGCCTGCCGAACCTGCTCAAGGCCTACGGCGTCACCCGGCCCTACAGCTCGCCGCCGGCCCTGACCGTCCTCGACACCGGCGCGATCTACCAGGCCACCGCCAACGGCGACCCCTGCAAGTTCGGCGAGGTGTTCACCACCGACGGCCGCATCCCGGCGCTGAACCTCGTGTCCCTGGCCGACGACAAGAACTTCTTCCCGAAGTACAACGCGTCGAACACGATCCGGAAGAACGTCGTCGACCGGAACCCCCGCGTCGTCGACGTGTTCAACCAGATCTCGCCGGCGCTGACCGACGACGTCATGCTCCAGCTGAACGGGCAGATCTCCTCGCAGGGCGCCGACCCGGGCCAGGTCGCCGCCCAGTTCCTGCAGCAGCGGGGCTTCATCGGGCAGTAGGTGCGCTCCGCGCATGTGAGCACTTTCGCGTGCTGGGGCACGCGAAAGTGCTCACGAGCGCCGGAGGCGCACCTCAGAGCGCGTTGAAGCGGTCGAGCGCCTCCTGGCGTTCCGCCTTGTGGTCGACGATCGGGTCGGGGTAGTCCGACGGCGGCTCGTCGAGCTTCCAGGGCTGGTGCACCTTCTTGCCCTGGACGTCCGCGAGCTCGGGCACCCAGCGGCGGACGTAGTCGCCCTGGGGGTCGAAGCGCTCCCCCTGGGTCACGGGGTTGAAGACGCGGAAGTAGGGCGCCGCGTCGGTCCCCGACCCGGCGGCCCACTGCCAGCCGTGCTGGTTGGACGGGAGGTCGCCGTCGACGAGCAGGTCCATGAAGTGGGTCGCGCCCCACCACCACGGCAGGTGCAGGTCCTTGACCAGGAACGACGCGACGGCCATGCGCATGCGGTTGTGCATCCACGCCTCGCCGCGCAGCTGGCGCATGGCCGCGTCGATGGCCGGGAAGCCGGTGCGCCCTTCCTGCCAGGCACGGAACTTCTCGTTCGCGGACTTCCCGGTGTCCATCGTGATCCGGTCGAACTTCGGGTCGAAGTTCTCCCGGGCCGAGCGCGGGAAGAACCACAGCACCGACGCGTAGAAGTCCCGGAAGCACAGCTCGTTGCGGTACGACGTCGGGCCCTTCCCCGAGCCGCCGAGGTCCGCGAGCAGCGTGCGCGGGTGGACGACGCCGTACTTGAGGTACACCGACATCCGCGACGTGGCGGGACGGTCCGGGCGGTTGCGCAGGTCGTCGTAGTCGGCGAGGTGCTCGTCGACGAACGCCGCCCACTGGTCCAGCGCGGCACGCTCGCCCGCGGCCGGCAGCTCGGCCTCGGGCGCCTCGTCGTCGGGGACCTTCACCGCCCGCGGCCCGCCGTCCTTCTCCGAGGGGTCCATCCAGGACACGGTCGACGCGTCGGTGTCGGCGGGGGCTCGCCAGCCGTGCTGGGCCCAGGCGCGGCTGAACGGCGTGTAGACCTTGTAGGGCTCGCCGTCGGACTTCGTGATCCGCCCCGGTGCCACGGCGTACGGCGAGCCGGTGCGGACGAGGTCGACACCGCGGTCGGACAGCGCCTTCTCGACGGCCTCGTCGCGCTCCCGGCCGTGGGGACCGTAGTCGGCGGCGACGTGCACGCTGCCGGCCTTCACCGCGCCCGCGAGCTTCGGGATCGCCTCGGCCGGGTCGCCGCGCACCACCAGCAGGCGCCCGCCGAGGGACTCGTCGAGGTCGCGCAGGCTGCGGAAGAGGAAGGTCCGCCGGGCCTTCCCGGACGGCCCGAGGAGCTTCTCGTCCAGCACGAACACCGCCAGCGACCTCGTCGCCCGGGCCGCCGCCTCGGTGAAGATCGGCTGGTCGTGCACCCGGAGGTCGCGGCGGAACCAGACGATGGCCGTGTCCTCGCGGTCGTCACCCATGGAGCACGGCTACCCCGGCCCGACACGCCTACGCCTGGCCGGGCTCACGACGCCGCGAGCTGCTCCAGGGATGCGGTGACCAGCGCGTCGTCGCCCGTGTCGAGCCCGTGGACGACGGCGTAGCAGGGCGCGACGGCATGCCAGTCCCTCGCGCGGTCGCCGAGGTCCGCGCCGTACGCCGCGGCCACCGCGGCCGCGACGTCCGGCGGTGTCCCGAGCAGCGGCCAGACGAGGTCCTTGGCGGGGTCGCCGGCGCGGGCGTCGGACCAGTCGAGGACACCGGTGATCCGGCCGCCGGCGACCAGGACGTGCTCGGCGCGCAGGTCGCCGTGCACGAGCACCGAGGCCGGGGCGTCGCGCAGCCGGTCCAGGCGCGCCGCGAGCGGCCCGGGGTCGGGCAGGCGGGGCAGGACCTCGGCCGCGAAGCGGTCGAAGGCCCGGTCGCGCCACCCCTGCGTCGTCGAGGGGTCCGGGAGCCCGTGGGCCACCGCCTCGGCGAGCGGCACGGCGTGCAGCGCCCGCAGGAACCCGCCGAGGGCGGCGCCCCGGGCGGGATCGGGCGCGTCGAGCGGCTCACCGACGAGCAGCTCGTGGCGCACCACGAGCGGGTCGCGCGCCACCACCCGGACGTCGGGCACCGGCACGGGCAGGCGACCCGCGAGCCACGGCAGCAGCCGCGCCTCGCGAGCCAGCCCCGCCTCGGCCGCGGGCCGGCGCGCGGTGCGCTCGACCCGGCGGCCGTCGACGAGCACGGCGTCGCTGTCCCACCCGGATCCGAGCGGGATCCGGGTGATCAACGGGGACTTCCGACGCCTAGAGGCAGCGAGATACCCGTTCGCTGCACCCGGGGTCTCGCTAGCGCTGGTCGAGCCCGACGTACGAGCGCTCGGTCGGGCCGGTGTAGACCTGGCGCGGGCGGCCGATGCGGGTGTCCGGGTCGTCGATCATCTCGCGCCAGTGGGCGATCCAGCCCGGCAGGCGCCCGATGGCGAACAGGACCGTGAACATCTCGGTCGGGAAGCCCATCGCCTGGTAGATCAGGCCGGTGTAGAAGTCGACGTTCGGGTAGAGCTTGCGCTCGACGAAGTACTCGTCGTGGAGCGCGTACTCCTCGAGCTTCATGGCGATGTCGAGCATCTCGTCGCCGCCGCCGAGCTTCTCGATGATCCCGCGCGCGGTGTCGCGGACGATCGCCGCGCGCGGGTCGTAGTTCTTGTACACGCGGTGGCCGAAGCCCATGAGCCGGACGCCCGGCTCCTTGTTCTTGACCTTGCGCACGAACTCGTCGGCGTTGCCCTCGTTGTCGCGGATGCCCTCGAGCATCGTGAGGACCGCGGCGTTGGCGCCGCCGTGCAGCGGGCCGAACAGGGCGTTGATGCCCGCCGAGATCGACGCGAACAGGTTGGCCTGCGACGAGCCGACCATGCGCACCGTCGACGTCGAGCAGTTCTGCTCGTGGTCGGCGTGCAGGATGAACAGCATGTCCAGCGCCCGGGCGACCTCGGGGTCGATCTGGTACTGCTCGGCAGGCAGGCCGAACGTCAGGCGCAGGAAGTTCTCGACGAGGCCGAGGTTGTTGTCCGGGTACAGGAACGGCTGCCCGATGGAGTTCTTGTACGCGTAGGCGGCGATCGTCGGGACCTTCGCCAGCAGGCGCACGCTCGAGAGGTCGACGTTCGGCTCGTCGAACGGGTCGAGGGCGCGCTGGTAGAAGGTCGACAGCGCGGACACCGCCGACGACAGCACCGGCATCGGGTGCGCGTCGACGGGGAAGCCGTCGAAGAACTTCTTCAGGTCCTCGTGCAGCATCGTGTGCCGCTGGATCTGGTCGGTGAAGGTGTCGAGCTGCTGCTTGTTCGGCAGCTCGCCGTAGATCAGCAGGTAGCTGGTCTCGACGAAGGTCGAGTTCTTCGCGAGATCCTCGATCGGGTAGCCGCGGTACCGCAGGATGCCGGCGTCGCCGTCGATGTAGGTGATGTCCGAGCGGCAGGCGCCGGTGTTCACGTAGCCGGGGTCGAGCGTGATCAGCCCGGTCTCGCCGAGCATCTTCCCGAGCGACACACCGGAGGCGCCCTCGGTCGCCTCGACGATCTCCATCGTGTGCTCGCCGCCCGGGTACGACAGCGTGGCGGTGCGCTTCTCGGTGTCCTCGCTGGCCATCGGCGTCAGTACCTCTCGCGCTCGTCGGCGGGAGGGGCGGCCCGGCCGCCGGGGGGTCTCCCCGCGGCGCGCTCCCGCAGCAGTCGGGGTCGTACGAGCGCGAACCGTAGTCCCCTCGCGGTCCGCGCCGCATCACGAGCGGCGGCGTCGAGCGGCGTGGTGCGTGTCACTGTGTGACAACCACGTTACGAACGGTGGATCGCCTGACCGTCGAGCTCCGCCCGCCAGGGGGGCTCCGCGCCGGCCCGTGACACCGTCCAGGCGGCCGCGCGGGCGGCGAAGCCCAGGGCGTCGGCCCAGGCCTCCGCGTCGAGGCGGGCGACCGCGTCGCGGGAGAGGGCGTCGTGGTCGGCGAGCCACCCCAGGAGCGCCGCGTGCACGCTGTCGCCGGCGCCGATGGTGTCCACGAGCGGGCCCACGGAGTCCGCCGGCGTCGACACCACGCCGCCGCCGCGGGTGTACGCGGTCAGCCCCTCGCCGCCGCGGGTGAGCACGACCGCGCCCGCCCCCGCGTCGAGCACGTCCGCGGCCGTGCGGCCCCAGCGCTCGGCGTCCTCGTCGGAGAGCTTGACGACGCCGGCCACGGCCGCGATGCGGTCGAGGCGCGCGACGACGGCGCCGGGGTCGTCGACCAGCCCCGGTCGCAGGTTCGGGTCGAGGCTCACGAGCCGCCCGCGGGCGGCCTCCCGCTCGGCGAGCGCGGCGTAGCGGGACGCGCCCGGCTCGAGCACCAGCGAGAGCGTCCCGACCGCCACCGCCGCGGTGTCGTCCGGCAGCTCGCCGGGGGCCTCGACGAGACGGTCCGCGGTGCCCTCGACGTGGAACGTGTAGCGGGCCGCGCCGTCGGCGCCGAGGGTGACGACCGCGAGCGTCGTGGGCTCCGGCCCGCGCTGGAGCAGTGCCGTGTCGACCCCGTTGCCCTCGAGGCGGGCCGCCAGCGCGTCGCCGAACGGGTCGGTGGAGAGCCGCGTCAGCATCGTCGTCGGCACCCCGAGGCGCCCCAGCCCGACCGCGGTGTTGAACGGGCCGCCGCCCAGGCGCGGAGCCAGCGGGCGCAGGGCGGGGTCACCCTCGTGATGGTCGGGCGTGGGCACGAGGTCGACGAGGGCCTCGCCGCCCACCACGACGCGGCCGGTCACGCCGCTTCCCCGTCGCGGGCCGTGATCCCCCACCGCACCGTCCACGTCTCCCCCGGCGCCAGGACCCGCAGGTCGGTGCCGGAGTTCGCGGCGTCGGCCGGGCACGTCATGGGTTCGACGGCGACCGCGCGACCCCGCCCGGCGAGGTCGTCGGGGGTGAAGACCATGACCCAGCGGATCGACGCGTCGCCCCGGAGCTCGGTGGCCCGGCCGTCGGGGGCGGTGAGCACGCCGAGGACGCCGTCGGGCCCCGGTGCGGCGCCGAAGCACGTGTCGAGGCCCAGGTCGCCGACGCGGCGGCCGCCGCGCAGGTCCTCGCCGGGCTCCACGGGGCGCACCGCGGTGGGGATCATGTTCTCGTCGGTGTCGACGATCCGGTCGGCGGCGAGGGCGAGCGTGCAGTCGGCGGGGGCGGCGTCGCCGGCGCGCAGGTAGGGGTGGGTGCCGATGCCCGCGGGCACGTCGTCGGCGCCGGTGTTGGTCAGCGCGTGGGCGACCGCGAGGCCGGCCGGCTCGACGACGTAGGTGGTCTCGACGTGCAGCGGCCCGGGCCAGCCCCACGCGGCCTCGACGTCGGCGGCGAGCGTCACCCGGTCCTCGGCGCGGTCGACGACGTCCCAGGGGCGGCGCCGCAGCAGGCCGTGGATGGCGTTGCCGCGCGCGGCCTCCGTGGCCTCGAGCTCGTAGGTCCGCCCGCGCCAGGTGTAGGCCGCGCCGGCGATCCGGTTCGGCCAGGGCACGAGGACCCCGCCGGCGCCCATGGGCGGCGTCGCGTCGGCCTCGAAGCCCTCGACGCGGGCCCGCCCGTCGACCGCGAGGGCCCGCAGGCCGGCGCCCACGCCCGTGACGACCGCGCGCGTCGGGCCGGCGACGAGGTCGATCTGCTCGCCGGTCGGGTGCACGGCGGAACACGCTAGCGGGTGTGACGATCGTTTGACGTCTGCGCGCGTCCGGTTTGGGACGTCCGGCGCAGCGGTCACAGTGACCGACATGACGAGCGAGAGCGCGCGCCCGCCGAAGGTCGTCATCGTGGGCGGGGGGTTCGCCGGCTTCCAGGCGGCCCGGTCGCTGGCGAGGCGCATGGGAGACGGCGTCGACATCGTCCTGGTCAGCCCGACCAACTACTTCCTCTACCTGCCCCTGCTGCCCGAGGTCGCCTCCGGGATCCTCGAGCCGCGCCGGATCTCCGTCGCGCTCGCCGCGGCCCTGCCGCCGTGCGTCCGGCACGCCCCCGGGGAGGTCGACGAGCTCGACCTCGACGACCGGCGGATCGGGTGGCTCGACCCCGAGGGCGTCCACCACGACACGACCTGGGACCGCCTGGTGATCGCGGCCGGCAGCGTGCACAAGGTGCTGCCGGTGCCCGGGGTCACCGAGTACGCGCAGGGCTTCCGCGGCGTCCCCGAGGCGCTCTACCTGCGCGACCACCTCATCCGCCAGGTCGAGCTCGCGGCCGTGTGCGACGACCCGGACGAGCGGGCGGCGCGGCTGACCACCGTGGTGGTGGGCGGCGGCTACACCGGCACCGAGGTCACCGCCCAGGGCTTCCTGTTCACGCAGGAGCTCGCGCGCAGCCGCGGGCTGTCCGAGGTGCCGCGCTGGGTGCTCGTCAGCCGCGGGGAGATCCTCGCCGGGCTCGCCGGTCACCTCAGCCGGACCGCGGACCGTGTCCTGCGCGACCGCGGCGTCGACGTGCGCACGCACGAGGAGGTCGAGGAGGCCACCGGCGACGGCGTGCGGCTGTCGTCGTCGGGCGAGCACATCCCGACCCGGACGCTCCTGTGGTGCGTCGGCGTGCGGCCGGACCCGTTGATCGACGACCTCGGGGTGGAGGTCGACCAGGGCCGGATGGTCACCGACACCGACCTGCGCGTGCCCGGCCACCCGCACGTCTTCGCCTGCGGAGACGCCGCCGCGGTGCCCGACCGGGCGCGTCCCGGCGGGTACACCGCGATGACCGCTCAGCACGCCGAGCGCCAGGGTCGCCTGGCCGGGCGCAACGTCGCCGCCTCGCTCGGGAGGGGACGCGTGCGGAAGTACAAGCACCGCGACCTCGGCTTCGTCGTCGACCTCGGGGGGTTCGACGCGGCGGCCAACCCGCTGGGCGTGCGCCTCACGGGCAAGCCCGCCCACGTCGTCGCCCGGGGCTACCACCTCATGGCGATGCCCGGGAACCGCGTCCGCACGGCCGTGGACTGGCTGCTCGACGCCCTGCTGCCGCGCCAGACCGCCCAGCTCGGGCTCGTACGATCGCCCTCGGTCCCGCTCGACTCCGCGTCGCCCGAGGTGCCGCAGCACGGGCTCGGCTTCCCGCACGCGGCGCCGCCGGGGGCGTCTCAGTCCTCCCGGGAGCGCCCGGGCGGGTCCGCGGAGGCAGCGTCCCCCGATGCGTCGTCGGGGGACGCGTCGGGGGGCGCCGGGTCCGGTGCGATGTCACCCGCCAGCGGGGCCCGGTAGCGCCAGAACACCGGGAAGATCGCCACCACGGCGACCGTCAGCACGACGACGCCGATGCCGCCCACGAACGTGGCGGCGCCGGTGCCCCAGGCGTCCGCGGCCGGGCCGTGCCACAGGTCGCCGAGACGCGGGCCGCCGGCGACGACGACGGTGAACACGCCCTGCATCCGCCCGCGCATCTGGTCGGTCGCGACCACCTGCAGCATCGTCTGCCGGAACACGGCGCTGACGAGGTCGGCGGCGCCGGCCACCGCGAGGCACGTGACCGCCAGCCAGAGGATCGAGGTCAGGCCCGACAGCGCGACGCCGACGCCCCAGAGGCAGACCGCGACCGTCACGGCCACGCCCTGGCGCCGGATGCCGTGCAGCCGCCCGGAGAACAGGCCGCCGAGCGTGGCGCCGATCGCGATCGAGGCGAACAGCCAGCCCAGCGCGGTGCCGCCGCCGGGCGGGTCGCCGAACACCGTCACGGCCGCCTCGGGGAAGACGGCCCGGGGCATGCCGACCGCCATCGCCACGGTGTCGACGAGGAAGGACACCAACAGGACCTGGCTCATCCCGATGTAGCGGAAGCCCGCGAGGACGTCGGCGAACCCGGCGCTGCGCCGGACCGCCGCCACCGCGCCGCGCAGCCCGCCCGGACCGTCCCCGACGGGCAGGCGCGGCAGCAGGAACGCCGCCCAGATCGACGCGATCAGGCAGACGGTGTCGACGATGTAGAGCGTCCCGACCGACGTGAACGTCAGCGCGACGCCGGCGATCAGCGGGCCCGCGATCGAGCCGAGCTGCGTGACGGTGAACAGCAGCGTGTTCGCCGCCGGCAGCTCGTCGTTCGGCAGGATCCGGGGCAGCACGGCCGCCCGCGTCGGCTGGTTGATCGCCAGGAAGGCCGTCTGGATCGCGAAGAGGATCAGGACCTCCCACGGGCCGCCGAGACCCGTGATCGCGGCCAGGCCGAGCAGCAGCGACGTCACCGCGATGCCCGCGCCGGTGACCACGAGCAGCCCGCGGCGGTCGACCGCGTCGGCGATCGCCCCGCCCCACAGCCCGAAGACGATCAGCGGGACGAGGCCGAACAGGCCGGTCAGGCCGACCCACGCCGACGACCCCGTCAGCTGGTAGAGCTGCGTCGGGACCGCGACGACCGTGAGCTGCGCGCCGACCACCGTGACGATCGCGGCGATCCAGAGCCGCCGGAACGCGGGTGTGCGCAGTGGTGTGGTGTCGGCGAAGAGCCCCGATAGTCCTCTGGCCACGAACCGCGATCCTGCGCCCTCACGGCGCCAGGCGCTCGACCACCCATCCCGGATCGGTCCGCCGGAAGCGCATCCGGTCGTGCATCCGGTCGGTGCGGCCCTGCCAGAACTCGACGTGGGTGGGCCGGATCAGCCAGCCGCCCCAGTGTGGCGGCGGAGGGATCTCGTCGTCCCCCGAGAAGCGCTCGGTGACGGCGGCGAGCAGGTCGTCGAGGGCGGCCCGGTCGCGCACGACCCGCGACTGCGGCGACGCCCAGGCCCCGAGCTGCGACCCGCGCGGACGGGTGCGCCAGTAGGCGGCGGTGTCCTCGCGGGGCAGCCGCTCGACGGTGCCGATCACGGTCGCCTGCCGTTGCAGGGCGATCCACGGGAAGGTCGCGGACACCTGGCGGGTCTGGTCGATCTGGTGGCTCTTCTCCGAGGTGTAGTTGGTGAAGAACGTGACCCCGCGCTCGTCGACGTCCTTGGCGAGCACCGTGCGGGTGGTCAGCCGGTGCTCCTCGTCGCCGGTGGCCAGCACCATCGCGTTGGCGTCGGGCAGCCCCGCCTCCCGGGCGGCGCCGATCCACCCGAGGAGCTGCTCGTGCCACGTGGGAGCGAGGTCGGCGGCGTCGAGGGTCGCCGACCGGTAGTCCTCGCGCATCGCCGGCAGTTCCGTCGTCACACGGCCTCCTCTCGTGTCCGTTTCCCGCCGCACCGTAGGCATCCCCGGCGTCCCCCGACAGGTCCCGACCTGGGGGTGAGCAGCGACACAGGCCCGCGCGTTGTCCGCGGACGGTCCGCGGAGCACGTTGTGGGTCGGGCCCCGCGGACCCCGCCCCACCCCGGCGGGGACGACGGGCCCGTCCGGGCAGCGGGGCCCGACCGGGACCCGCGTCGCGACGAGGAGGTCCCCCATGAGCATCGCCGCCGTTCCTCCGCCGCCCCCGGGGTTCTCGCCCGGCCTGGAGGGCGTCGTCGCGTTCCGCACGGAGATCGCCGAGCCCGACCGCGACGGGGGCGCCCTGCGCTATCGCGGCGTCGACATCACCGACCTCGTCGGTCACGTGGGGTTCGGCGAGGTGTTCGGGCTGCTCGTCGACGGCGACCTGGGCCGTCCGCTGCCCCGGGAGGAGCCGGACCTCGAGCCGCCGTTCAGCGGCGACGTCCGCGTCGACGCCCAGGCCGGGCTCGCGCTGCTCGGGGCCCGGTGGGCCCTGCCGCCGCTGCTCGACGCGACCCCCGAGCGCGCCCGCGACGACCTCTCCCGCAGCGCGGCCGCGGCGCTCGCGCTCGTGGCGCGGTCGGCGCGCGGCTCGGGGGTGGCGGCGGTGCCCATCTCCACGCTGGACGCGATCGATGACCCGGTCGAGCGGTTCCTGGTCCGCTGGCGCGGGGAGGCCGACCCGACCCACGTGCGGGCCCTCGACGCGTACTGGGTCAGCGCCGCCGAGCACGGGCTCAACGCCTCGACGTTCACCGCCCGCGTCGTCGCGTCGACGGGTGCCGACGCGGCGGCGTCCCTGTCCGCCGCCGTCGGCGCGATGTCGGGACCGCTGCACGGCGGCGCCCCGGCCCGGGTGCTGCCGATGATCGCCGAGGTCGAGCGCACCGGCGACGCCGACGCCGTCGTGCGCGGCATCCTCGACCGCTCCGAGCGCCTCATGGGCTTCGGCCACCGCGTCTACCGCGCCGAGGATCCCCGCGCCCGTGTGCTGCGTCGTGTGGCGCGCGACCTCGGTGCGCCCCGCTACGAGGCCGCCGCGGCGCTGGAGACGGCGGCGCTCACCGTGCTGCGGGAGCGCCGCCCCGACCGCGCGATCGAGACGAACGTCGAGTTCTGGGCGGCCGTCATGCTCGACCTCGCCGGCGTCCCGGCCGCGATGATGCCGGCGATGTTCACGTGCGCCCGCACGGCCGGCTGGGCCGCCCACGTGCTCGAGCAGCGCCGCACCGGGCGCCTCGTGCGACCCTCGGCGCAGTACATCGGCCCGGCACCTCGGGCCGTCGACACGGTGGCGCGCTCGGCCTGAGGCTCCCGGGCGCGTCGCGCACCGTGGCGTGCGGCCGACGTCGACGAGGTGCTCTCGATCATGGATGACCCGTACGAGGTCCTCGCGGAGGCCTACGAGGCGCACACCGCGGTTGCTCCGTACAACGCGCTCTACGAGCGGCCGGCGCTGCTCGCACTGCTCGGCGACGTCACCGGGCGCGACGTGCTCGACCTCGGGTCCGGGCCCGGTGTGCTGGCCGCGGCCATGGTCGATGCCGGCGCGCGCGTCACCGGGCTCGAGCGCAGCGCGGCGATGGTGCGGATCGCGACGGCACGGCTCGGCGACCGCGCGGTCGTGCACCGCCACGACCTGACCGAGCCCCTGCCGGTGGGGCACGCGTCGGCGGACGTCGTCGTGGCGGGTCTCGTGCTGCACTACCTGGGGGACTGGGCACCGCTGCTCGCCGAGGTCCGGCGGGTCCTGCGTCCCGGCGGGCGGTTCGTCGCGTCCGTGCACCACCCCTTCGCCGACCGCCGGGTGCGGACCCTCGAGGAGCGCGGTCCCTACCTCGAGAGCCACACGCTCGCCGAGCGCTGGTCGATGGACGGGCACGCGGCGATCGTGCGCTTCTGGCACCACCCGCTCGGGCGGATGGCCGGGTGGATCACCGGGGCCGGGTTGGAGCTCACCGATCTCGTCGAACCGCGGCCGGTCCCGGAGATGGCGACCACGCACCCCGAGGTCTTCGCGCGCCTGTCCGACGAGCCCGCGTTCCTGCTGGTGGAGGCGCGGGTGCCGGGGTGATCGTGGTGGCTTTCCTGGCGTTGAGTGCCAGCGTGGACGCCAGGCTGGCACACCCCGCGCAGTGGCCCAGGCGACAGCACGAGGGCGCGGTCCTTGGGAGGATGCCCCGGTGACCACGTCGACCGACACGCTGCAGATTCCCGCCGAGCTCCTGCCCAGTGACGGGCGGTTCGGATGCGGACCGTCGAAGGTGCGCCCCGAGCAGCTCGCCCGTCTCGCCGAGGCCGGCGACGTCATGGGCACGTCGCACCGCCAGAAGCCGGTCAAGTCGATCGTCGGGCGGATCCGCGCGGGACTGCGGGACCTGTTCTCGCTGCCCGAGGGCTACGAGGTCGTGCTCGGCGTCGGCGGCACCACCGCGTTCTGGGACGCCGCCGCGTCCGGACTGGTGCGCGAGCGCAGCCTCCACCTCACCTTCGGCGAGTTCTCCTCGAAGTTCGCCTCGGTGACCACGGGCGCGCCGTTCCTCGCCGACCCGATCGTCGTCTCCGCCGACCCGGGCAGCGCCCCGGAGCCGACCTCCGACCCGAGCGCGGACCTCATCGGCTGGGCGCACAACGAGACCTCGACCGGCGTCGCCGTCCCGGTGACCCGGCCCAGCGGCTCGGGCGACGCGCTCGTCGCGATCGACGCGACCTCCGGCGCGGGCGGGCTCCCGGTGCAGATCAGCGAGTCCGACGTGTACTACTTCGCGCCGCAGAAGTGCTTCGCCGCCGACGGCGGGCTCTGGATCGCGATCATGTCGCCGGCCGCCCTCGAGCGCGTCGAGCAGGTCGAGACCGACAAGCCGGGCGGGCGCTGGATCCCCGAGTTCCTCTCGCTGTCCACGGCGCTGGACAACTCCCGCAAGGACCAGACCTACAACACCCCGGCGGTGGCGACCCTGCTGCTGCTCGCCGACCAGATCGAGTGGATGAACGCCGGCGGCGGGCTGGACTGGGCGACCGGGCGCACGAAGGACTCCTCGAGCCGGCTCTACGACTGGGCGGAGTCCTCGGCGTTCGCCACCCCGTTCGTCGCCGACCCGAAGCACCGCTCGCAGGTCGTCGGCACGATCGACTTCACCGACGACGTCGACGCCGCCGCGATCGCCGCGACGCTGCGCGCCAACGGCGTCGTCGACACCGAGCCGTACCGCAAGCTCGGGCGCAACCAGCTGCGCGTCGGGATGTTCCCGGCCGTCGAGCCGGACGACGTCACCGCGCTGACCCGCTGCATCGACTGGGTCGTCGAGCGCCAGTCGTGAGCTTGCTGCTCCGAACGGGCTAGGTTCCAGGGCCGAGGTGCGCCCCGCCCGTGTCCACCGCCTACCGAGACGACGGACACGGGCGGCGCGCCTCCCTCGTCCGAGGAGATCCGTGACCTAGCGTCGGTCGGCGAGCACCGAGTCCCACCTGACATGCGGGACGAGGGCCGCGAGCCGACGGGGAGGCCTGATGCGTCAGCTGCGCGTCGTCGGCCTGGGTGACGACCACGAGACGGTGATCCTCGAGGACCCGATCCGCCACGAACGCTTCGCCGTGTCCGGTGACGAGCGGCTGCGGGCGGCCGCCCGCGGTGACGTCCGCAGGCTCGGGCAGATGGAGATCGAGGTCTCCAGCCCCCTGCGGCCCCGGGACATCCAGGCGCGGGTGCGGGCCGGCGAGTCGGTCGACGAGGTCGCCGCCGCCGCCGGCGTGAGCACCGCGCACGTCGAGCGGTTCGCCTACCCGGTGCTGCTCGAGCGGGCCCGGGTCGCCGAGATCGCCCGCCGGGCGCACCCGGTGCTGCCCACCGACCCGACGCGCACCGACGGCCGCACGCTCGGGGAGATCGTGTCCGCCACGTTCGTCGCCCGCGGGCAGGACCTCGAGGACGCCCGCTGGGACGCCCACAAGGGCGACGACTCCCGCTGGGTCGTGACGCTGGCCTGGCAGGCCGGCCGCTCGGACAACACCGCGCGCTGGTGGTTCAAGCCGGGCGCCTCCGGCGGCGTCGTCGACCCGCGCGACGATCCCGCCCGCGAGCTGCTCGGGCAGGACCCCGTCGGCGGGCCGCGTCGTGTCGACGCGCCGGCGCCCACGGTCACGCCCGAAGCCCCCGCCGAGGAACCGGCGGCGGAGGAGCACCCGGAGACCCTCGAGGAGACGCCCGCCCTGGCCGTCTCCGGCGACACCGCCCCGGCGCGCCGCGCCCCAGGGTCCGCACACACCTCCTCGCACACCTCCGGACATGCCTCGGGCCACGCGAGCTCGGGGCCGTCGGCGACGCGCCGGGCCGAGCGCGGTTCGGCCCGGCGCGGCGCACGACCGCCGCGCGGTACCGGGACGTCGCCCGCGGTGCCGGGTGCCCCGGACGACCCGGTCCCCGCGCCGCGCACCGAGCGTCCCGCGGGTCCCGAAGCGCCGTCCGAGCAGGCCGCCGACACCGGCGCGGCCGCGGCCGCGGCCGGCGAGGGCAGCCGGCGCAGCAAGCGCTCGCACCCGATCGTCCCGTCCTGGGAGGACGTCCTGCTGGGCACGCGGTCGCCCCGCAGCTGACGACGGCGTGCCGCGACGACACAGCGCGCGGTCGCCGCTCGGCTGAACTACCGGAACGCCGCGACCGCCAGGAACACCAGCGCGATGCCGGTGCCGGCGAAGGTGCCGTAGACCGCCCAGCGCCAGGTCGGGACGCGGCGGTTGAGCCACAGCGCCGGCACGAGCCCGGCGACCACCGCGGCGTCCACGAGGAGCCCGATCACGCCGAGCCCGGTGATCAGCGGGGCGGCGAGGGCGAGGTTCGCCAGCATGACGACGCCGGCCACGAGCGCGGTGAGCAGCAGCCCCACGCCCCACGGGGTCGGCTCGGCGGCCGCCGCGTCCGGGGTCAGGGGGGTGCCGTCGACGGCGACGGCGGGCGTGTCGCCGGTGCCCGCCTCGCCGTTGCGGACGGGCAGCACGGGCATCGGGGGCGGGTGCGGGGTCCGGGTCACGGCGCGCAGCGCCACGCGGAACCCCGTCACGGGGTCCCGGTAGTCGACGGGCGCGGCGAGCTCGACCGAGAGCCGCGCCGCGAGCCGGCGGCCGCGGCGGCTGATCGCGTCGATCGCGGGGTCCGGGCCGCCCGGTCTGCCCGGTCTGCCCGGTCCGCCCGGTCCGCCCGGACCGCCGGGGCCGACCGGGGTCGAGGCCGCGATCCGTGCCCACTCCTGCAGCGCCTCGACGAGATCGGGCGGCAGGCCCCAGGTCCGGCCGTCGGTCCCCCCGCCCAGCGGCACCCCGGCGACGATCGCCCGCCCCTGCTCGGCCCGCAGCTCCACGACCTTCACCGCGCACCACCGCCGGCCGCGTGGAAGGCCACCGCGGCCGCCGTGGCCACGTTGAGCGAGTCGACGTCGCCGGCCATCGGGATGCGCACCCGGACGTCCGCCGCGGCGAGGGCCTCGGCGGACAGGCCGGGGCCCTCGGCGCCGAGCAGGAGCGCCAGGCGCTCCGCGTCCGCCGAGGCCGCGAGGGCCCGGCCGTCGCCGGCCGGGGTGAGGGCGGCGAGGGTGAAGCCGGCGCCCCGCAGCGCGGCCACGGCGTCGTCGAGCCCGCAGGTCGCGAACGGCACCCGCAGCACGTGGCCCATGGAGACGCGCACGCTGCGACGGTAGAGCGGGTCGGCGCACCCCGGGCCGACCAGTACCGCGTCGACCCCCAGGGCGGCGGCGTTGCGGAACAGGGCGCCCAGGTTCTCGTGGTCGTTCACGCCCTCGAGCAGCGCGACCCGGCGGGCGCCGGCGAGCAGGGCGGGCAGGTCGGGCGCCGGCGCGCGGTCCGCGCTGGCGAGCACCCCCCGGTTGAGGTGGAATCCCACGACGTGCGCCATCGTGTCCGCGTCCGTGACGTAGGCGGGCACGTCCGCGTCGGTGAGGTCCGCGGCCAGGTCCTCGATGCGCCGGGCGACGCCGAGCAGGGCGCGGGGCGGGTAGGGCGAGGCCAGCAGCCGGCGCACCACCACCGTGCCCTCCGCCAGGACGAGCCCGCGCCCGCCGGGGCGGTCGGGGCGGCGGTCGGCGCGGGCGAGGTCGCGGAAGTCGGCGAGACGCGGGTCCGCCGCGTCCTCGACCTCCACCACACGCGCCACGTGCGTATCGTTCCAGCCCCCGTGGCGCGGCCCGTGAGCCGGGCGGGACCCCGGTGTGGTGTGAGCCTCCCCCGTCGGGGCACCCGGCAGCGGGCACCGCGCGGGGAGACTGGCGGACGCCCGTGACAGAGGGCGAGGGACCGCGGACGGAACTCCCCGGAAGGGCCCGGGGACGTGGGAGGCTGGGGCCGTGAGCGAGATGCGGGTGGTCGGCGTGCTGGCCGTGGACGACGCGACGCAGCAGGGCGGCGGATCGTCGGGCACGGGCGAGAGCCGGCACCCGGTCGTGCTGCTGCAGGAGACCGAGGGCAAGCGGTGCCTGCAGATCTGGATCGGGCTGGCCGAGGCCGAGGCGATCGCCCTGGAGCAGCAGGGCAGGCTGCCCGAGCGCCCGCTGACGCACGTGCTGATCTCCGACGTCGTGTCCGCGCTCGGCAGGCGCCTGGAGCGCATCGAGATCACCGAGGTCCGCGGCGGCACCTTCTACGCCGACCTGGTGTTCGACCGTGGCCTGCGCGTCTCCGCACGTCCCAGCGACTCGATCGCCATCGCGCTGCACGCCGACGTGCCCATCCACGCGACCGAGGGCGTGCTCACCGACGCCGGCGTGGTGGTGGAGGACGACGAGACCGAGGACGCCGCCGCCGGGGGCGGGGCCGCGAGCAGCGACGACGACGAGGTCGACCGCTTCCGCGCGTTCCTCGACAACATCTCGCCGGAGGACTTCGGACGAAGCGGCTGACGCCCTCGCGGATCTCGTGGGTGAGAGGTCACCGCCGGTCGCCCAGCGGTTCGCTCCCGTCGTGCCCTACGCTGAACGGACGCTTTCCGCGGGCGGACGGCGTTCGCGGCTGGCGTGTCCCCGCGGGCTGTGTCAGCGTGACCGCTCGTCGGGGTTCGCGTGAGGTGCCGTGACGTCGCCCGCGAGGCGCCGCGCGGTGGTCGGGTCGGATCGTGGACGGGAGCCGGTCGGGTAATGGGCCAGCACCTCACCGCGACCCTCTTCACCGCCTCGGACCAGGCCCGGTACCGCCATCGCATCCACCGCTGCCTCGAGGCGTTCGGCCGGATGGTCAGCGAGGGCCGGTTCGCCGGGGCGGAGCCGAGCACCGGGGTCGAGATCGAGCTCGCCCTGGTCGACGAGGACATGCGCCCGGCGATGCTCAACCACGCCGTGCTCGACCGGTCCGCCTCCGACGTCCTGACCTCCGAGCTCGGCCGGTGGAACCTCGAGATCAACCTGCCGCCGCGGCTGCTGCCCGGCGCCACCGCCCGCGACCTCGAGCGGGACGTCCTGGGCGCCGTCACGACGGCGGCCGACTGCGCCCGCCCGGTCGGGGCGCGCGCGGTGACGATCGGCATCCTGCCCACGCTCGCGGCCGAGCACCTCGCGTCCGACCAGCTCACCGAGGACCCGCGCTACGCCCTGCTGAACCGGCAGATGCTCACCGCGCGCGGCGAGCCGTTCCGCCTCGACATCACCGAGCCGCCGGCGTCGCGGCACGGCCCGGCCGACGGCGCGCCCGCCGAGCACCTCGTCCTCGACGTCGACTCGATCGCCCCCGAGGCCGCCTGCACCTCGCTGCAGCTGCACCTCCAGCTCACCCCCGAACACTTCCCGGCGTACTGGAACGCCGCCCAGGCCGTGGCGGGCCTGCAGGTCGCGGTCGCGGCGAACTCGCCGTTCCTGCTCGGGCGGCGGCTCTGGGCCGAGACGCGGGTGCCGCTGTTCACCCAGGCCGTCGACACCCGGCCCGTCGAGCTGCGCAACCAGGGGGTCCGCCCGCGGGTGTGGTTCGGCGACCGGTGGGCGCAGTCGGCCTACGACCTGTTCGAGGAGAACGTCCGCTACTTCGGCGCCCTGCTCCCCCTGGCCGAGGACGAGGACCCGCTCGCGGAGCTCGACGCCGGCCGCGCCCCGAGCCTGCAGGAGCTGCGGCTGCACAACGGCACGGTGTGGCGCTGGAACCGCCCGGTGTACGACGTCGCCGACGGCGTCGCGCACCTGCGCCTCGAGAACCGCGTGCTGCCCGCCGGGCCGACCGCGGTCGACGCCGTCGCCAACGCGATGTTCTTCTACGGCGTCATCCGGGCCCTCGCCGAGTCCGACCGGCCGCCGTGGCAGCTGATGTCGTTCGACGCCGCCGAGGCCAACTTCACCGCCGGCGCCCGCCACGGGATCGAGGCCGCCCTCTACTGGCCCGGCGTCGGCACCGTGCGCGCCGACGAGCTCGTGCTGCGCCGCATGCTCCCGCTGGCGCAGGAGGGGCTCGCGTCCTGGGGCGTCGACGGCGCCGCGATCGACCGCTACCTGGGGATCATCGAGCAGCGCTGCGTGCGCCGGCGCACGGGCGCCACCTGGCAGGTGCGGGCCGTCGCCGACGCCGAGGCCCGCGGGCTCGACCGGGGCAACGCGGTGATGACGATGATGCGCGGCTACCTCGAGGGCATGGAGGCCAACGAGCCCGTGCACGAGTGGCCTGGCATCTAGGCGGGCTTCACCGCGCGGTGGAACACCACCCGGCCGAGCCGCCGGGAGCGGTGGGTCACGGCGTCGACGCCCGTGAACCCGGCCTCGGCCAGCATCGTCGTGAGGTCCCGGGCGTCGACGAGGTGCGGTGACGCCGCGGCCCCGTGACCGTGGCCGTGATCAGCACCGTGCCCGTGTCCGTGGTCGTGGCCGGGCGCGTGGCGGGCGAACAGCCCGACCACGCCGGGCTCCGAGGCGTCGGGGTCGGAGAGGTGCAGGCTCCCGCCGGGCGCGAGGACGCGGTGGACCTCGGCGAGCATCGCGCGCTGCTGGTCCGGGGGCAGGTGGTGGAACATGAACGACGACAGCACCCGGTCCACCGAGCCGTCGGGCTGGGGCAGCCGGTCGGCGTAGCCGCGCTCGAGGTGCAGCGTGGCGCCCTGCCGGGCGGCCTTGCGGGCGGCGAGCTCGAGCACCGCCGGGTCGGGGTCGAGGCCCACGAACGTGGCGCCGGGCGCGACGCGCGCGGCGAGCAGGAGGACCTCCCCGGTGCCGACGCCGATCTCCAGCACGGTCTGCCCCGGCGCGAGCCCGGCCTGGGCGACGAGCTGCCAGTGCACCGGCCGGGCGCCGAGGAGGCGGGTGAACGTGTCGTAGAAGGCCACCGGCATGCCGTTGCCGACCGCCGGCAGGAACGGGCGCTCGGTGGACGGGGACTCGGTCACGGCGCGGACCTCCTGGGACGAACATCGGTGGACCACTCCACGGTGCTGGTGCGCCGACCAGGCGACAAGGGACGATCCACGGTCGTGACGGGACGGAACGTGGATGCCGCCGCGCGCGTCCCCCTGATCGGGTTCCCGCGCCTGCCCGGGACGCCGCCGGTGACGGTGGAACGGTGGACCGGGCCGCTGTCGCACCGCGGGCCGTCGGCGCGGGGGACGCACGCCCACGACTTCCTCGTGCTGCTCCACGTCGAGCGCGGCCACGGTCCGATGCGCGTGGACGACCGCGCGTTCGACCTCGGTCCGGGCGACGTGCTCCTCATCGCTCCCGGCGCCGTGGTGACGCCCCCGGACGCGCGGGCCCCGGACGACGGCGCGACGTGGGCGGTGTTCTTCCCGGTCGACGCCGTGGACCCCGCGGGCGGTGCGCCCCTCGTGTCGTGGCGGGCGCACCCCCTGCTCGCCCCCTTCGCCGGCGGGCACGGCGGCGCCCAGAAGCTCGCGGTGCCGGCGGCGGAGCGTTCCGCCTGGCGGGCGGAGCTCGAGGCCCTGGCCACGGAGCTGGCCGAGCGCCGCGACGGGGTCGGCGAGGCGGTGCGGGCGCACCTGACGCTGCTGCTCGTGCGGCTGGGGCGCCTCGAGGTGGACGTCCCGGGGGCGCTGGCGGACCGCCCGGTGCTCGCCGCGGTGTTCGACGCCGTCGAGCGGCGGTTCGCCGAACCGATCACCCCGCAGGACGTGGCGCGGGAGGTCGGGCTGACGCCGGGCCACCTCACGACGCTCGTCGGCCGCGCGACCGGCCGGACCGTCGGGCAGTGGCTCACCGAGCGACGGATGCGCGAGGCGCGCCGCCTGCTGGTGACCACGGACCTCACCGTCGCGGCCGTCGCGGGCCGCGTCGGGTACCGGGACCCGGGCTACTTCGTGCGCCGCTTCCGCCGCGAGCACGGCGTGCCGCCCCAGGGCTGGCGGCTCGGCGCCTCCGGCATGTGAGCAGTTCGGCCCGCTATGACGCGCCGAACTGCTCACGAGCGCGGGAGCGCACCGCCCAGAGCCCCGCCACCACCGCGGCCAGGGCCGAGAGCGCGCCCCCGAGCCACAGGGGCGCGCGGCCGCCGAACTCCTCGGCGAGCCAGCCGAGCGCGGGTCCGCCCAGGGGCGTGCCGCCGAGCATCACGAGCATCCACAGACCCATGACGCGCCCGCGGACCGACTCGTCGACCCCGAGCTGCACCGCGGCGTTGGCCGCGCTGGTGAACAGCAGCTGGGCCGCGCCGGTCGGCACGAGCAAGAGGGCGACGAGCGCGTAGGTGGGCATGAGCCCGGCCGCGACCTCGCAGAGGCCGAAGACGACGCCGGCGACCACGACCGTCCGGAGCCGGGGCCGTCCGACCCGCCGCGCCGCGGTGAAGGCCCCGAGCAGGCAGCCGACGGCGAGCGACGAGGTCAGCAGGCCGTAGGACTCCGCGCCGCGGCCGAAGACGTTGCGGGCCATGAGGGCCAGCGTCACGAAGAAGTTGATGCCGAGCGTCGAGACGAAGAAGGTCAGCACCAGCAGGAGCACCACGTCGGGGTGGCGGCGCACCTCACGCAGCCCGGCCCGGACCGCGCCGCGCTCCCGGGGCGCCCGCGCGTAGGCGAACATCTCGGCCGGCCGCATCATCGCGAGTCCGGTCAGCACCGCCGCGAACGTGATCGCGTTGAGCAGGAACACCCAGCCGGTGCCGACGCCGGCGATCATGAGTCCGGCGACCGCGGGCCCGAGGACGCGCGCGGTGTTGAAGGTCATCGAGTTCAGGGCGACGGCGTTCGCCAGCGCGCCCGAGCCCACCATCTCGCCCGCGAACGACTGCCGCACCGGCCCGTCGAGGGCGGAGAAGACGCCCAGCAGCACGCACAGCACGTAGACCTGCGTGAGCGTCACCGCGCCGGAGACGTCGAGCAGCCCGAGCACGAGGGCGCAGACGCCCATGGCGATCTGCAGCGCCATGAGCAGGCGGCGCTTGTCGTAGCGGTCGGCGATCGCGCCGCCCCACAGCGAGAGCAGCAGCGTCGGCCCGAACTGCAGCGCCGCCGCGACGCCGAGGGCGATCGGGCTGCCGCCGGAGAGCTCGAGGACCAGCCAGTCCTGGGCGACGCGCTGCATCCACGTCCCGACCAGGGAGACGACCTGGCCGGAGGCGAAGAGGCGGTAGTTGCGGACCCGCAGGGCGGCGAACATGCCGCCGGAGCGTTCTGGGGACCGCTGCGTGGGGGCGGTGTCGACCTCGCTCACCGGGGTCCACCGTCGCACGCCACTCTCGTGAGCTTACCTAACGACTTCGGGGCCGGCGGTGTCAGCGAAGTGCCGTTGCGGACACTCAGCGTCCGTGACGGCACTTCGCTGACCACGCCGCGCGCGGTCAGGGCTTGGTGTCCTCGAGGGCGAAGCCGATGTTCAGGGTCACCTGGAAGTGCCCGACCTCACCGTTCTCCACGTGGCCGCGGATCTCGGAGACCTCGAACCAGCTGACCTGACGCAGGCTCTCCGAGGCCCGGCGCACGGCGCCGCGGATGGCCTCGTCGACGCTCTCGCTGGAGGTCCCGACGACCTCGGTCTTCCGGTAGATGTTGTCCGCCACCCGGGGGCTCCTTCGCTTGGTCGGCGTGCTTCTCCCCGAACCGGTACCCGTTCTCCGGCGGACGCCCACGTGACGCCCGCCCGACGCCGGCCCGCACCTCAGCGCGGGCGGACGTGGTCGACGGCAGCGCCGAGAGCGAGGGACAGGACGTGGAGGTCACGGTGGAGGCGGGCGAGCATGAGCCCGCCCTGGACGGCGGCGAGCACCGCCACGGCCATGTCGCCGGCGTCCCGGTTCGCGTCGACGGTGCCGGCGCGCTGTCCGGCGGCGAGCAGCGCGGCGATGCGGTCCTGCCACCGCGCGAAGGCCGCCGCCTGGTGCTCGCGCCACCGCGGCTCGGCGTCGACCTGTCCGCTGAACACCCCGAGGGGGCAGGCGAAGGGACCACCCCCGTCGCGGTGCAGCTCGAACAAGGACCGCGCCCACGCCCGGACGTCCGCGCCGGCGAGCGCCGGCTGGGCGGCGAGCACCCGCTCGAGCTGGCGGTCGATCACGGCGAGCACCAGGTCGGACTTGCCGCCGAAGTAGTGGTAGAGCTGCGACTTCCCGGTGCCGCTGGCGGCGAGGACGTCGCCGACGCCGGTCGCGGCGATCCCGCGCTCGTGCATCAGGTCGGCGGCCGCGTCGACGATCGCGTCCCGCGTCCGGCGGCCGCGCGCCGTCGGCGGCGTGCCCGGACGTGCGTCCTGCGTCGTCACCCGTTCGCCCTCGTCGCCACGGCAGCGATTGTACCGATAGGTACAGTCTGCGCTAGGGTCGCGCCATGACCGCCGTGGAGCCCACCGACCGGCCCGGTCCCCGCTCGGGTGCCGAGCAGGACGCGGCCGACGGGACCGGAGACCGGCACTACGGCTTCCCGGCGCCTCTCTTCCGGGCCCTCGGCCGGATCCCGGTCCCGCCGCCCGCCGATCCCCGCACGTGGCGCAGCCCGCTGCGCGGTCGCTGGCTGACGTCGGTGCTCGGGCTGGTGCTGCCCGTCGGGCTGCCCGTCGTGATCCTCACGGGGCTGCTGTCCTACATCGCCTACGGCCCGCAGTTCGGGCAGGCCATCCCCGGCGACGTGGGGTACCTGCGCCTGCCGCTGTTCGACTGGCCGACCTCGCCGTCGTGGCTCTACCGCCTCACGCAGGGCCTGCACGTCGGGCTCGGCCTGGTGCTCGTCCCGGTGATCCTCACCAAGCTCTGGTCGGTGGTGCCCAAGCTGTTCGCCTGGCCGCCGGTGCGCAGCCTCGCGCAACTGCTCGAGCGGATCTCGCTGCTGGCGCTGGTCGGCGGGATCCTGTTCGAGCTGGTCACCGGCATCATGAACATCCAGTACGACTACTCGTTCGGCTTCGACTTCTACACCGCGCACTACTGGGGCGCGTGGGTGTTCATCGCCGGCTTCCTCGCCCACGTCGCGATCAAGCTGCCCACGATGGTGCGCGCGCTGCGCACGGGAGCCCCGGGCCGGTGGCTGCACGACACGACCGCGCAGACCGTGCCGGAGCCACCCGACGACGAGCCGGGCCACAGCCTGGTCGCGGTGTCGCCGAGCCCGCCGACGATGAGCCGCCGGACCCTCCTCGGCGCCGTCGCCGGCGGCAGCGCGCTCGTCGGGGTGCTGACCCTCGGGACCACCGTCGACGCGCTGCGCCCGCTGGCGTTCCTCTCGCCGCGCGGGCGCTCGTACGGCACCGGGCCCAGCGACTTCCAGGTCAACCGCACCGCGTTCGCCGCGGGCGTCGGACCCGGCGTCGGCGACGGCTACGCGCTGACGCTGCGCGGGGGCCCGGCCGGCGAGGTCCGGCTCGACCGGGCGGCGCTGAGCGCGCTGCCCCAGCACACCGCGACGCTGCCGATCGCGTGCGTCGAGGGCTGGTCGGTGACGCGGACGTGGACCGGGGTGCGCCTGCGCGACCTCGCCGCCCTGGCCGGCGTGCCGGCTCCCGCGACCGCGTTCGTCCAGTCGCTGGAGCGAGCCGGTCCGTTCGCCCGGGTGACGCTGCAGGGCAACCAGGTGCTCGACCCCGACGCGCTGCTCGCGCTGCGCGTGGGCGAGGACGCCGACGCGATGGCCGACCTCTCGCTCGACCACGGCTTCCCGGCGCGCGTGATCGTCCCGGCGCTCCCGGGCGTGCACAACACCAAGTGGGTCGGCGCGATCGACTTCCGGAGCGCGTGATGGACGGCTTCCGACGCTTCTACGGCGAGCACCCGCTGCACCTGCTCGCGCTGCTCGGCTGCTTCGCCCTGGCCGGGGCCGCGGTGCTCGCGCTCGTGCCGAACCCGAGCGCGGTCACGATCCTCATCTGGTTCGCCGCCGCCGTGATCGGCCACGACCTCGTGCTCTACCCGCTCTACGCCCTCGCCGACCGCTCGCTGGTGCTGACGCGGTGGGTGCGCCGGCGTGTCTCGTCCCGGGCGGTGCTGGTGCCGGCGACCAACCACGTCCGCCTGCCCGTGATCGGTGCGGCGCTCGTCGGGCTGATCTGGCTGCCGACGATCTCCGGCAACGGCGCCGGCGTCCTGTTCTTCGCCGCCGGCCTGCCCCCGACCGTCGACTACGTCTCCCGCTGGCTGCTGCTCACCGCCGTCCTCTTCCTCGCCAGCGCCGTCGTCTACGCCGTCCGCCTGGGCCGCGCGGCCGTCCGTGAGCGGTCGTCCCGGCCGTAGCCGGGACACCGCACCGTGGGAGGTCAGGGCTTGCGGCCCCAGGCCGAGACGAGCGGCGGGTTGGCCAGGTGGAGGCGCCCGGAGCCGAGCGCGTCGAGGTGGGCCGCGAGGTCGTCCTCGGTCGCCCACCCGGTGGCGACGAGCCCCGCACCGACCTGGTGGACGTTGGCGGCCTCGAGCCGGGCGACGGCGGGGTCGACGAGGGGGAAGGCCGCGTCCGCCCCGACCTCGACCAGACCCCCCTCGCGGAGCAGGCGCGGCAACGCCCGCCCGTAGCGCAGGTGGACGCCGCGTCGCGAGAGCAGGTCGATGAAGCCGGCCCGGAGGCGGTTGGCGCGCTGCCCGTCGACGTCACCGCGGTCGTCGGCCTCGAGGCAGGGCACCGGCTGACTCTCGACGTCGTAGTCCTCGACGAGGACCCACCCGCCAGGCCGCAGGGCTCCGACCATCCGACGCAACGCCTCGTCGCGCTCCGGCACGTGCGTGAGCACGAGCCGGGCGTGTACCAGGTCGAAGCCCTCGTCCGGGGCTGGGTCCACCGCGACGTCGTGCACGCGCACTTCCACGCCCGGCGGGACGTCGTCGATCCACCCGACGTCGAGGTCGGTCGCGAGGACCCGGCCCCGTGGTCCGACGAGCCGGGCGAGCATCGCCGGCACCGAGGGTCCTCCGGCGCCGACCTCCCAGCACGCACCGCCCGGGGGCAGTCCGAGGGCTTCCACGTGGCGGGCGGTGACCGGGTCGTAGAGCGCCGAGAGCGCCGCGAAGCGCGCCGCGGCCTCGCTCGCCGCGTTGTCCAGCAGGTAGGCCGATCCGGTCATGTGGCACTCCCGTCGCGATAGGGCGCCCGCCAGTCCGGCGCGTCCCAGGGCGCTCCGCCGTAGATCGTCTCGCGCACGACGAGGCCGTCGCGGAACTCGAGGATGCTCACGCCGTGCAGCGGGTTCCCGCCGTCGTAGCGGACCACGGCCTCGGCGACCCACACGTCCCCGGACCCGACGATCCGGCGCAGGTCGAACGTGACCTCCGCCGGATAGCGCCGCCGCCACGCGAGGAACGTCCGCCGGCCCGTGAACCGCTCCCCGGACTGCGGGAACTCCAGGACGGCGTCCTCGGCGAAGATCTCGTGGGCGAGGTCGGGGTCCTTGCCGCTCATGTGGAGGTAGCGCTCGATCGCCGCCCGGCGGGTCGCGTCGTCGCTCATGACGCGGGCCGGTGGGCGACCGCCGCGAACACGGCGATCATGATCTCGGGGCGCTCGGCCCAGCCGTCCATGGCCGCGGCCGCGGCGCCCCAGCGGGCGACGTCGCCCGCGTCCGCGATCCCCGACGCGACCATCGCGTCCCGCGCCGCCCAGGCCGGGCCGCGCACGCCGACGGGCAGCGGCTGGATGTCGAACCAGCCGCGGAAGGCGTCGACCTCGAGCCCCGCCGCCCGGGCGAGCGTCGCGAGGCGCCGGCCGACCCGCACGTCGTTGCCGCGCTCGGCGTGCCACCGCCCGTAGCGCTCCGTCATGTCCTCGATGTCGGGGCTCGAGGGCGTGATGCCCGCGGCGGACGCGTCGACGTCGAGCAGGTAGACGTGCCCGCCGGGCCGCACCAGCGACGCGACGTGCTCGACGATCCGCTGCTCGGCGCCGCCGTTGTGGGCGAGCACGTGGCGCAGGACGGCCACGTCGTACGAGCCCGCGGGCAGGCCGGTCGCGTCGGCCCGACCCTCCCGGACGCCCGCACGGTGGATGCCGGCGCCGGCGAGCACGGACCGCGCCGTCGCGACCGCCTCGGGGTCCGCGTCGACGCCGGCGACGGCGCCGTGCGGGCCGACGCACTCGGCCAGCGCCGGCAGCATCGCCCCGGGCCCGCAGCCCACGTCGACCACCCGCGCCCCGGTGCGCAGCCCGGCCAGCTCCCACAGGTCCGCCTCCTGCACCCGGGCCCGCTGGGCCATGAAGCGGTAGCGCTCGAGCTCGTCGGGCGAGAGCCGCAGCGCGTACTGCGCGTCGGGGTCGGTCGCGGTCATCGCGCGACGACCGTGCGGCCGGACGGGTCGGACGGGTCGGACGGGGACGCCGCCCGCTCCCCCGCCGGGAGCGCGCCCTCGCGGTGCGCGGCGACCAGCACCCGGCGCAGGATCTTCCCCGACGGCGAGACCGGGATGGCCTCGACGAACGCGACCTCGGTGATCCGCTTGTGCGGCGCGACCCGGGCCGCGACGTACGCGAGGATCTCCGCGGCCTCCACCCCGTCGGCGGCGACGACCACGGCCTTCGGGCGCTGGCCGGCGCGGTCGTCGTCCACGGGGATGACCGCGGCGTCGGCGACCCCGGGGTGCTCCCGCAGCACCGCCTCCAGCTCCGCCGGGGCCACCTGGAGGCCCTTGACCTTGATCAGTTCCTTGAGCCGGTCCTCGACGAACAGGTTCCCGTCGGCGTCGAAGCGCGCCAGGTCACCCGTGTGCAGCCAGCCGTCGTCGTCGATCGTGGCGGCGGTCGCCCCGGCGTTGCCGAGGTAGCCGGCCATGAGCTGCGGTCCGCGCACCCACAGCTCACCGGTCTCGGCCGGGTCGCGGTCGGCACCGGTCTCCGGGTCGACGATGCGCGCCTCCATCCCCGGCAGCAGCCGGCCGCACGACCCGGGCACGACGGGCACGGAGGCGTCGAAGAGCGCGATCGCCGCGACCGCCTCGGTCATGCCGTAGCCCTGGCCCAGCGGGCACCCGACCCGGCGCGCGCACTCCTGCTGCAGCTCGGCGCCGAGCGGGGCCGCGCCGCAGCCGAGCAGTCGCAGCGACGAGAGGTCGTGGCGGGCCACCGCGGGGTGCCGCGCCATCGCCAGCACGATCGGCGGCACCACGATCGAGACGGTGACCCGCTGGCCGGCGATCGTCGCGAGGTAGGCCTCGACGTCGAACCGCGGCAGCGTCACGACCGCGCCACCGGCCCGCAGCGTCACCGCCGCGACCACCGCGAGCCCGACGGCGTGGAAGAACGGGGCCACGGCCATCGACCGGTCGTCGGGCGTGAGGCCCATGAGCTCCTGGGCCTGCGCGGTGTGCGTGACGATCGCGCGGTGGGTGAGCATCACGCCCTTCGCCAGCCCGGTGGTGCCCGACGAGTAGGGCAGCAGCGCGAGGTCGGTGGCGGGGTCGACGAGCCCGGGCGGTACCGCCACGTCCGTGCCGGCGTCGAGGACGTCGTCGTAGGCGACCTCGCCGTCGGGTTCGCCGATCACGATGATCCCGACGTCGCGGGCCTGCTGGGACACCGCGGCCCGCACCAACGGCAGGAACATCGGGACCGTGACCACGGACCGCGCCCGGCCGTCGCGCAGCTGGGCGGCGATCTCGTCCGCCGTGTAGAGCGGGTTGATGCCCGACACCACCCCGCCCGCGGTCATGGTGCCGAAGCAGGAGACGAGCCACTCCGGACCGTTGGGGGCCACGACGGCGACGACGTCACCCGGCACCAGGCCGCCCGCCCGCATCCCGGCCGCGAACCCCGCCACGTCACGGCGCAGCTCCCGGTAGGTCACGACGCGGCCCGACGGCCCGTCGACGACGGCCGGGGCGTCCGGGCGGGCGGCGTCGTGGTCGAGCAGGTACTCGGGGACGGTCACGTCGGGCACGACCACGGCGGGTCGGCGGCTGCGGACGACACGGTCGTCCGGGAGAGCGGTCATCGGGTCCTCCGGGATCACGAGGTCCGCGCCAGGACAGCGCCGAACCGGACCCGCCGGCGTCGGGGCGCCACCCCGAGAACTACGTACTAGTCACATCTCGTGATGGCGTGGGGCATGTCGCCCCTCCTACGGTGGTCCGACGAGGACGAGGAGACACGGAGTGTCGTCATGGGGCTGGCGACGACGGGCTCGGCCGCGCAGGACGCGGCGCTGCTCGAGCGTGAGCACGAGCTCGGGGTGCTCGCGGACGTCGTCGCCTCGGCCGCCGGCGGCCGGGGTGGTCTCGTCTGGATCGAGGGCCCGCCCGGGATCGGCAAGACGCGCCTGCTCACCGCGGCCCGTGACCGGGACGGTGTGGCCACCGTGCTCACGGCCCGGGGCGGCCCGCTGGAGCGGGACTTCGCGTTCGGCGTCGTCCGCGGCCTGTTCGAGCCGCTCCTCGCGGCCGACCGGGACGAGCTGTTCGCCGGCGCGGCACGGCTGGCCGCGCCCGCGCTGACCCTCGAGGGGCCACCCGAGGGCGACCCGGCCGGCACCCTGCACGGCCTCTACTGGTTGGTGGCGGGCGTCGCCGAGCGCGGCCCGGTCCTGCTCCTGGTCGACGACGCGCACCTCGCGGACGCGGCGTCGCTGCGCGCCCTGGCCTACGTCGCGCGCCGGGTCGCCGAGCTGCCCGTCGCGATCGTGCTCGCCCTCCAGGACCCCACCGCCCTGCTCGAGCCCGCGGTGGTCGACGCGCTGCGCGAGGCCGAGGTCGCCACCGTGCTGCGCCCGGGCCCGTTGAGCGAGGCCGCCGTCGGCGCCCTCGTCGACGGCCGCCTCGGGACCGTCCCCGCCGCCTTCGTCCGGGCCTGTCACGAAGCCACCGGCGGCAACCCCCTGCTCGTGCGGGCCCTGCTCGGCGCCGTGGCCGAGGCCGGCGACGGGACGCGGGGGCCCGAGATCGTCGCCGAGCTCGCGCCCACGGTGGTCGCGCGGTTCGTCGCGCGGCGGCTCGGCGAGGCCGGCGGGGACGCCGCGGCGGTCGCCGGCGCGGTGGCCGTCCTCGGCGGCACGGCCGAGCTCCGCCACGTCGTGGCGGTCGCCGGGCTCGACCCCGACCGCGCGGCCGTCGGGGCGGAGACACTCGTGGCCGCGCGGCTGCTGGGCCCCGGGCGGCCCCTGACCTTCGAGCACTCGCTGATCGAGCAGGCGGTCGCCGACCGCCTCGGACCCGCGGAGCGCCACCGCGGGCACCGCCGCGCCGCCGACGCCCTGGCCGCGGACGGCGCCGGCGCGGAGCTGGTCGCCGCGCACCTGCTGCACACGGAGGCGTTCGGCGACCCGACCGTCGTGGCGTGGCTGCGTGCCGGCGGCCGGGCGGCCCTGCGCAAGGGCGCGCCGGAGACCGCCCGCGCGTACCTGCGGCGGGCCGCCGCGGAGCCGCCGCCCGCCGAGGAGCGGGCGGCCGTGCTCCACGAGCTGGGCACGGCGACCGCGCGGGTGTCGCACACCGAGGGCGTCGTCCTGCTCGAGGAGGCGTTCGCGACCGCCACCCACCCCCGGCGGCGCGGCCTCGTCGCCCTCGACCTGGCCCGCGAGCTGCAGACGACGCTCGCCTTCCCGCGCGCCCTCGAGGTGCTCGACGAGGCGCGGGCGGGCCTCGACGACGGCAGCGAGGCCGCGATCGAGCTCGCCGCCGCGTCCGCGGGCCTGGCGCGTCGCGACCCGACCCGGCGCGGCGAGGCGGTCGCGCTCACCCACGCCCTGCGCCGCGAGGGCCGGCTGCCCGCCCGCGGCGGGGCGATCCTGCTCGCGACGACCGCCCTCGAGGCGCTCCAGACCGACCACGACACGGGCACCGTGGACACCGCGGTGGCGATGGCGCACGAGGCCCTCGACGCCACGCTGCGCGAGCCCGCCCCGGACCCGGCCGTCGTCCTGCCCGCGACCATGGTGCTGGTGGCGATCGACCACCTCGAGCCCGTGCGCGCCGCCGCCGAGGCGATGCTCGCCGGGGCCCGGCGGCGGGGGTCGACCGTCGACTTCGCCGCCGCGAGCGTGCTGCGCACCCAGACCCGCTACCTGCAGGGCGACCTGGTGGAGGCCGAGGCGGACGCCCGGCTCGCCGACGCGCTCGCGGTCGAGCACGGGCTGCACGCCGCGCGGCGCTACACCCTGAGCTGGCTGGTCGGGGTCCTCGTGGAGCGCGGCGCGGTCGACGAGGCCGCGGCGACGCTGGACGCCGCACAGGGCCACACCGGCTTCGCGTACCTGCTCGCCGCGCGGGGGCGGCTGCGGCTCGCGCAGGGACGGGCCGCCGAGGCGCGCGACGACTTCACGGCGTGCGGCGAGCGGCTGCGCCTGCGCGGGATCCGCCATCCCGGGCTGCTGCCGTGGCGGACCGGGCTCGCGGCCGCCCAGCACCGCCTCGGGGACGCGGCCGAGGCGGTGCGGACCGCCGACGACGCCGTCGCGGTCGCCCGCCGGTACGCGACGCCCCGGGCGCTCGCCGACGCGCTGCGCACGCGCGGGCTGGTGGGCGGGACGATCCCGCCGCTGCGCGAGGCGGTGACGCTGCTCGGGCCCACCCCCGCGCGCCTGGACCTGGCGCGCGCCCACGTCGACCTCGGCGCGGCGCTGCGGCGCACCAACCAGCGGGCGGCGGCGCGCACCCTGCTCGCCACCGGGCAGGACCTGGCGCTGCGCTGCGGCGCGGACCGTCTCGTCCACCGGGCCCGCGAGGAGCTGCACGCCGCCGGCGCCCGCCCCCGACGCGTCGCCGTGACCGGCGCCGAGTCGCTGACCGCGGCCGAGCGCCGCGTCGCCGAGCTCGCCGCCGACGGCCTGTCGAACCGCGAGGTCGCCCAGGCGCTGTTCGTCACGACGAAGACGGTGGAGACCCACCTCGGGCACGTGTACCGCAAGCTCGACGTCGCCGGCCGCGACGAGCTGGCGGCGATGCTCGGGTGACCGGGATACGTGAGCGAACTTTGGTGCTATGGCACCAAAGTTCGCTCACATGGGGATCAGGCCTGGGCCAGCGCGGGGGCCGGCTCCGCGTCGGGGAGCTCCGCCTCCTTCTCGCGGATGATCGGCAGGACCTCCTTGCCGAACTGCTCGATCTCCTCCTTCACGTGCAGGAAGCACAGGAGGTTGAGGTCGACGCCGAGCTTCTTGTACTCGATGATCCGGTCGGCGACCTGCTCGGCGGTGCCGATGAGCTGGGTCTTGAAGCCGTCGTTGTACTGCACGAGGTCCTCGAACGACGACTCCGCCCACATGCCCTTGCCGTCGGACGCCGACGCGCCCGCCTGCTGGACGGCCTGGCGGAAGCCCTCGACCTGGTCCTTGTTGGCCTTGTCCACGATCTCGCGCAGGGTGTCGCGGGCCTCCTTCTCGGAGTCCCGGACGATCATGAAGCCGTTGAGCCCGAAGTTCACCGTGCGGTCGTTCTCCGCCGCCTCGGTGTTGACGTCGTGGAGCTGCTCGACGACGCCGTCGAAGTCCTTGCCGTTGGAGAAGTAGAAGTCCGAGACCCGGCCGGCCATCTTGCGGGCCGCGGTCGAGTTGCCGCCCTGGAAGATCTCCGGGTGCGGGCGCTCCGGGGTGTTCAGCGGCTTGGGCTTCAGCGAGTAGTCGTGGAAGCGGTAGAAGTCGCCGCGGAACGTGAAGTCGTCCTCCTCCCAGATCCCCTTGAGGCAGCGGATGAACTCCTCGGTGCGCCGGTAGCGCTCGTCGTGCTCGAGCCACGGCTCACCGAAGGCGGTGAACTCGCCCTTGAACCACCCGGAGACGACGTTGGTCGCGAAACGCCCGTTCGTCAGGTGGTCGGCGGTGGCGCCGAAGTTGGCGAACACGCCGGGGTGCCACATGCCGGGGTGCACCGCGGCCATGACCTTGAGCCGCTCGGTGGCCATCATGATCGCCAGCGAGAGCGACGTGGACTCGTGCTGGTACTCGGCCGAGTAGCTGGCCATGTACCGGACCTGGGAGAGCGCGAACTCGAACCCGGCGTTCTCGGCCGCGATCGCGGTCTCGCGGTTGTAGTCCCAGTTCCAGTCGGTGCGCTGCTCGATGGTGCTGGTGACCAGGCCCCCGGAGACGTTGGGGACCCAGTAGGCGAAGCGCAGTGGCTTGGTGGGAGTGCCGACGGACACGGCGGTGCCTCCTCGTCGAGGGGGTGACGCGCGGGAGCTCCCACGCGGGAACGGGCGAGAGGTGACGAACGGAGCTCAGCGACAGAGAGACGTCGCGAGCTTCCCGTGGTCGACGTGCCGACGGCGCGTCAGTCGTGCCCTACCCATTCCCCGCAACGCTTCCGGTACCGCCGGACCCTGTCAACCGGTGACCAGTCCGCGTCACACCGTGCTCGGGTCCGTTGCTCAGGGACGCCGCCACACGTCGCGGGAGTGCAGCAGCTCGATCTGCTTCTCGGTGACCTCGCGCCGGTACTCGGCGTGGTCGTAGGGCTTGCGGTCCAGGTAGAGGTTCTTCGGGTAGATCGGCTCGGCGTAGATCGCCCGGTACTGCTCGGTGGTGAGGTCCTTGAGCCAGTTGCCGAACTGGGCGCGGGCCCGGAAGTCGCGCAGGGCCGGGATGTCGACGGTCCCGGCCAGGTACGTCGAGTGCCCCGCGTAGCCGACCTCGCCGACCACCTGACCCCGGTAGTCGCAGATCATGCTCGGCGAGCCGAACGTGTCGATCGGGACGTCCGAGTCGGTGTGCAGGTAGTAGGTGCCGACCTGGTTGGCGACGACGTACATGTTGTTGTCCAGCGCCCGCGCCCGGTTCTGGATCTCGTAGAAGCCGTTGCCGGCGTGCGGGTGGGGGTAGGGCCCGCGGTAGGCGACCTCGCACCCGTTCATCGCCAGCCCGCGCGCGTTCTCGGGATAGGACGCCTCGTTCGCCATCATGATCCCGAGGCGCCCGATGTCGGTGTCGGCCACCGGGTAGAACGCGTCGAGGCCGTCGCCGTAGAGCTCGACCCACCGGTCCCACACGTTGTGCGGGGTCACCGAATGCTCGACCGGCTGCAGCGGCGTGACCTTGTAGTGGGTCAGCACGATCTCCTGCTGCGGGGAGATCGCGAACCCCACGTTGAAGAACCGGCCCGGGAACTCCGGGTGCCGCGCCTTCGCGGTGGCCATCACGTACGCGTCGTAGGTGGCGGCCAGGCGGCCCAGCGCGTCGGTCTCCGGGCCCGGCACGTCGATGGCGCACTCGCGGGCGAACCACTCGTGGTCGTGGTCGAGGACCTCGTCGTTGAAGCCCTGCAGCGCGCCCTCGGGAATGGTGATCAGCCGGACCGGCAGCGCCATCGCCGAGAGCCACGACGCGGCCTTGGCGAGGTGCTCCAGGTGCTCGAGGTTGGTCTTGATCTCGTCGCGGTAGCGGATCCCGCGCATCGTCGGGATCAGGCCGACCACCTGGTAGGGCTCGATCACACCGGGCTTGACCACACCGGGAAGTACCTCACAGCCCGAAGAGCACCCGCAACGGTGTGACCGCGAAGTAGAGGACGAACGCGACGGCGACGACCCACATCAGCGGATGGATCTCGCGCACCCGCCCGGTGGCCGAGCGCAGCAGCACCCAGCTGATGAACCCCGCGCCGATGCCGTTGGCGATCGAGTAGGTGAACGGCATGACGACGATGGTCAGGAACACCGGCAGGGCGACCGAGAAGTCCGACCACTCGACGTCGCGGACGCCGCCGATCATCAGGGCGCCGACGATGACCAGCGCCGGGGCTGCCGCCTCCACGGGGACGATCTCGTAGAGCGGGGTGAAGAACATCGCCGCGAGGAAGAGCAGGCCGGTGACGATGTTCGCGAGGCCCGTGCGGGCGCCCTCGGCGATCCCGGAGGCGGACTCCACGAACACGGTGTTGGAGCTGGCCGACGCCGCACCGCCGGCGATCGCGCCGGCGCCCTCGACGACGAGCGCGCGCCCGATGTTGGGCAGCTGGCCCTTCTCGTCGAGCAGCCCCGCCTGGCGCCCGAGGCCGGTCATCGTGCCCATCGCGTCGAAGAAGTTCGCGAGCACGAGGGTGAACACCAGCAGCGTCACCGCCAGGGCGGGCAGCTCCAGGAACGCGCCGAACGAGACGTCGCCGACCAGCGAGAGGTCCGGCAGGGAGACGATCGACGACGGCAGGCCCGGGTAGCCGAGGTTCCAGCCCTTGGGGTTCGTCCCGTTGGACGGTCCGACCTGGACGATCGCCTCGACCAGGATCGCGAGCACCGTCGTGCCGAGCACGCCGAGCAGGATCCCGGCGCGCACGCCGCGGGCGACGAGGACGCCGGTGAGCAGCAGGCCGACGCAGAACACGGCCGTCGGCCACGACGCGATCGAGCCCTCGATGCCGAGGCCCACCGGGACCGTGGTGTTGGCCGCGTCGGGCAGGCGCCGGACGAACCCGGCGTCGACCAGCCCGATGAACGCGATGAACGCCCCGATCCCGGCCGCGATGGCGATCTTGAGCGGGGCCGGGATCGCGTTGAACACCGCCGTGCGGAACCCGGTGAGACCGAGGATCACGATGATGATCCCGTTGACGACGACCAGGCCCATGGCCTGCGGCCACGTCACCTGCGGGGCGATCGTGACCGCGACCAGGGTGTTGATCCCGAGGCCCGTGGCCATGGCGAACGGGAAGTTGGCGACGAGCCCGAAGACGATGGTCATGACGCCCGCGACCAGGGCGGTCACGGCGGCGACCTGCGGCACGGTCAGCGTCATGCCCAGCACGTCGCGCTTCGCCGACGGCGACGCCGGGTCGATGCTGCCGAGGATCAGGGGGTTGAGGACGACGATGTAGGCCATCGTCACGAAGGTGACGAGACCGCCGCGGACCTCGCGGGCTACGGTCGTCCCACGCTCGTTGAGCCGGAAGTAGCGCTGCAGCACGGCGCGCAGGCTAACCGCAACATCACGTCCGTATGTGAGCGAACTTCGGTGCTATAGCACCGAAGTTCGCTCACGTAGGGTGCGGCGCGTGCCCGCCCGGTTCGATCTGCACGCCGAGCCGCCGCCCCTGCCGCGGCGGCTGACCGACCCGGTGCCGGTCGTGCTCGTGGGCTCGGCGATCTGGCTGGCCGTCGCGGTCGTCCTCGGGCTGCTCGCGCTGGTCGGCGTGCGCCCGCTCGACGTCTGGTTCGCCGCCGCCCTCGTCGGGGTCGCCCTCGGTGCGGTGGGCCTGCTCGTGCTGGGCCTCCAGCGCCGGGCCGTGCGCCGCGGCGTCAAAGGGGCCCAGAAGCTGTAGTCAGCCGGACAACGCCGCGAGCAGCCCCTTCAGCGGGTCGTCGGCGTGCACCACGCCGTCGGCGACCCACACCCCGGGCGTGTGCTCCTCGGGCGCGCCGCCGCGCTCGTCGTCGACGACGAGCACCCGCAGCCGGTCGTGGAGCACCAGCTCGCCCTCGGGCACCGCGTGGCCCAGCGCGGCCGCCCAGGCGACGACCGCGGGGATCTGCTCCCACGCCACGGACCGTCCGCCCTCGCGCAGGGTCACGCGAACGCGCTCCGAGGCCGGGGCGAGGTCCATCAGGTCGGCCAGCACGGCGGGGTCCCCGGGACCGGGCAGCACCAGCACCGACGCCGGCAGGACCCCGGCGAGCTGGGCGTGGTCGAGCACCGCGGGCGGGACCTCGCGGCGCCCGCCGGGGTCGGCGTCGCGCACGGTGCCGTCGGCGACCCGGACACGGTCGGGCGGGTCGACGTCGGCGACGGTGACCCGCCCGGCGGCGACGGCCTCGGCGAGCGCGGCGTGCGCGGTCGCGGCGATCGCCGGGGTCACCGCGCGGGCGGGGTCGGCGAGGCGGGCGAGCAGGTCGGTCGCGTCGTCGGCGCCCGCGACGCGCGGCCGGGTGCGGACCCCGACCGCGGCGAGGAAGGCCGGGTCGAGGGCGGCGGCGACGTCGTCGGGCACCGGGTCGTAGAGCCCGGCGACGGCCGATGCGCCGGGCAGCCGCCACGCCGTCGGCGGGCGTCCCCCGAGCCGCCCGTGGCGCCCGAGCCACCACGCGGTGTACGGGCGCGGGCCGTCGTCGCCTGCGGCCTCCACCGGACGCGCGCCGCCGAGGGCCTCGCGGACCTCGCGGTCGCCGGCGAGGACCGGCCAGGCCGCGTCCCACCGGTCGTCGGCGACGAGCTCGAGGTCCCGGACGGCCACCATCGGCGCCGGCTCGAGGACCCGCTCCGGATCGGGGTCCATCTCCTCGGCCCACCACAGCTCCTCGTCGTCGAGGTCGTGGTCGGGGCCGGTGGGGGCCTCGTCGCGCAGGACCGCGAACCCGTCGAGGACGCCGAGCGCGGTGAGCGCGTGGCGCGGGTGGGCCTCGGCGACCAACGGGTCGAGCACCCCGAGCGGCCCGTCGGGGTCGACCAGCCCGCGCAGCACGCCGTCGGGCAGGACGAGCTCGTCGGCACGCCGGTACGTGTCCTCGAGGTCGGGCAGGGCGAGCGCCCCGAGGTCGCGGTCGGCCGGCCCGCCGCGGGCGACGAGGTCGAGCACGAGGGCCGCGAGCGCGTCCAGCCCCTCGCGGTCCGCGCCCGCCTCGGCGTCGTCGAGCGAGCGGTCGACGGCCTCGCGCAGGGCCGGGTCGGCGAGCAGCGCGGGCCCGTCGAGGGGACGGGCGCCGACCGCGGTCAGCAGGTCGCGGGCGCCGGGGTCGTCGTCGAGGCCGGGCGCCGCGACCCGCAGACCGGGCACGCCGGCGGCCGCGAGGCGGTCGGCGAGCACGGTGTCGTCGCCGGGCAGCAGCACCCCGCGCGCGGACTGCACCAGGCGGCCGTCGGCGAGCGGCACCGGCAGCCCGGCCAGCTCCTCGCGGGCGTCGGGCGTCGCCAGGGCGGGCAGCGCGGCCAGCCCGGCGAGCAGGCTGCGCCACCACGCCACGGGCCGGTCGACGCCGGCCAGCGCCGCGACCAGCGTCGCCGGCCCGACGCGCCCGACCCCGACCGCCGCCAGCGCCGCGGCGTGCCGGGGCTCGGCGAGGGCGGCGTCGAGGAGGCCCGGGAGCACAGGCGCGAGCTGCTCGGCCAGCGCGGCGAGCACCGCGGGCGGGCCGGTCGGGTCGAGGTCCAGGACCTGCGCCGCGGCCGGGGCGATGTCGTCGCCGGCCGCGGCGGGGGGCAGCCACGGTGTCGTGCGCAGTGCCGCGAGCACACCGTCGCGCAGGGACGCGTCCACCGCCGACGCCGGGAGCGCTGGGCGCGGGACCAGCGCGGGGCGCTCGACGCCGGGGCGGGCCCGCACGAGGTCGGGGTAGTGCGCGGCGGCCGCGGCCAGGACGTGCTCGGTGACGGGCCCGGCCCGCACGTGGCGGCGGTCCGGGTCCAGCGGGACGGTCGCGAGCAGGCGGGCCGGGAGCGTCGTGTGCTCGTCGGTCGGCGTCGGGGCGTGCAGCACGTCGGGGTGCTCGGCGTCGATCACGAGCCCGCCGCCCGGCTCGGCCCAGGTCACGCGCCAGCCCGGGCGAGCGCGGTCCTCGACCGCGAGGTCGGCGAGCAGCTCGGCCGGGAGGGTGCCCTCGGCGTGGGCGACGTGCCACCGCCGGTCGCCGACGACGACGGCGTCGCCCTCCTCGACGCGCGCGACCACGCCCGCGGGCAGGTCGACGGCGCGCAGGGCGGGCAGGGCGAGCAGCAGGTCGGGCGCCTGGGACGCGGCGGTGGCGAGGAGCGCGGCCGGGTCGAGGCCCGGGCGCAGGGGCAGGCGCACCTCGGTGTCGGTGCCCGCCGGGGGCGCCGGCTCGTCGGGGTCGACGGGCCAGGCGAGCCGCAGAGCCGGCGCGGCGCCGTCGCGGCGGGCGAGCTCCTCGGCGAGCGCCCCGACGCCGGTGTCGGCGATCGCGGCGGCGGTGCGCGCCCGGTCGAACACCACACCGGCCGTGGTGCCGTCGGTGGAGCGGGTGACGACCCGCGGTGCGTCGCTCACCGCGGTGACCGCGGCGAACCCGACCCCGAACCGCCCCACCCCGCCCGTGCCGCGCTTCGCCGACGCGCGCAGCGAGGCCAGACCCGCGACGCCCTCGGCGTCGAGCGGCGCGCCGGACCCGGCGACCCCGAGGACGCCGTCGACGACCCGCACCCGCAGCACGGTCGTCGTCCCCGCGCGCTCGGCGGCGTCCGCGGCGTTCTGCGCGAGCTCGACGAACCACCGGTCCCGGTAGCCCCCGCGCAGCAGGTCCTCCTCGGCGTTCGCGTCCTCGCGGAAGCGGGCCGGCGAGGCGGTCCAGGCGTCGAGGACCGCGCGGCGCAGGGCCGCGGTGCCGAAGGGGTCCGGGGCCACGACCGCCGTGTCCCCCTGCGTCATGTCAGCCGTGCGATCCGGCGGGCTCGGGCTCCATCTCCACCCCGTCGTCGTAGACGAGATCGGCGACAGCCACGAGCGACCCGCTGTCGATCTGCAGCTCGGAGTGCCCGCCGCAGCCGTACTCGGCGTGCACGACGTGCCCGTCGGCGGGCACGTTGCCGTTGCCGCACACGCCGAACGCGGCGCGCAGCGACCCGGCGACCGGCAGGTAGAACCCGCACGTCCCGCAGTGCGCCGACGCCGAGCGCGCCATGTCCGCGCCGGGCCCGAAGTCGCCGTCCGACCAGCGGACCGCGGCGTCGAGGCGTCCCTCGCGGCTCATCACCCGCGGGCGGCCCATGCCCAGCTCGTCGCCGACCTCGCGGACGCCCGGCCCGACCTCGGCGGCCTCGACCGGCTCGTCCTCGTCGGGGTCGAGCGCCGCGTGCGCGGGGACCAGGCGCTCGTCGTCGTCCTCGACCGGCAGCAGGTCACCCGGCCCGAGGTCCTCGGCGCGCAGCCGGTCGGTCCACGGCACCCAGGCGGGCGCGACCACCGACTCCGGCCCGGGCAGCAGGACGACCTCGCTGACGTTGACGTCGCCCTCCGGACCGGCGACGGTCACCGCCCAGTACCACCCGCGGTAGCCGGGCTTGTCGGCCGCGAAGTAGTGGGTCGCGGCATCGGGCACGTCCTCGGCGCGCAGCGCCACGGCGTCGCCGACCTGGGCGTCCTCGCCGTCGGCGGTCTCCACCGCCGCGGCGCGCGCGAGGTCGGCCGCCGCGGCGAGATGGGCGGCGACGTTGGTCGGGTCGGCGAGCTCGGGCACCACGGTGTCGATTGTGCCGGTCATCCGGTCGTGCGTGGGAGGCGCCCTGCCCGCCACACCCGGTCGCCCCGCGATCACCGAGGGTGTCCCGGCCCGGCGGCCCGTCGGTCATCATGGACCCGTGACCGGACCGCACCACCCCTACGGTCCGCCGCCGCGCCGCCGGCCCGGTCGCCTGCCGCCCACCGCCCGCTCCACGCGCCCGTTCCCCGAGGACCCCGCCGGCCCCGGCCCGGGGCGGGCCGGGGCCGAGCAGGACACCGAGTACGCGACCCGCTACGACCCCCGGGCGGACACGCGGGCCGACCACCGGTACGAGCCCGAGGACGACGACCCCGGCCCCCGCAAGATCACGGTCACGCGGGTGGCCGCGTGGCGGGCGCGGCGCCTGACCGCCCGCGGCGCGCAGGCCTTCCACCGGGCCGCGTCGGCGGACGGCGCCGACCGCTCGGGGCTCACCGCCCTGACCTACGCCTGGATGGCCAACTACGCCTCCGACGCGACGCTCGCCGTCGCGCTGGCCAACACCCTGTTCTTCTCCGCGGCCAGCGCCGAGAGCAAGACCAAGGTCGCGCTCTACCTGCTCATCACCGTGGCCCCGTTCGCGGTGGTGGCCCCGGTGATCGGCCCGGCGCTCGACCGCCTCCAGCAGGGCCGGCGCGCGGCGATGGCCGTGTCGACCGCGGGCCAGGGTGTCCTCGCCGTCGTGCTCGCCCTCTGGATGGACACCTGGGCGCTCTACCCGGCGGCGCTGGGGATCATGGTGCTGTCCAAGTCGTTCGGCGTGCTCAAGGCCGCCGTCACGCCGCGGGTGCTCCCGCCGGGCATCACGCTGGTGACGACGAACTCGCGGCTGACCGTCTTCGGCCTCATCGCGTCCGGGGTGGCGGGCGCGACCGGGGCGGGCGTGGCCTGGCTGTTCGGCTCGCCCGGCGCCGCCTGGCTCACCGCCGGCATCTGCCTCGCCGGCGTCTGGCTGTGCCTGCGCATCCCGGCCTGGGTGGAGGTCACCGAGGGCGAGGTCCCGACGACGATCCTGCCGGTCCACGGCCGGGACGGGACCCCGGCGCGGCCGCGGGCGTCGCTGACCCGCGACGTCGTCACCGCCCTGTGGGCCAACGGCACGATCCGCAGCCTGACCGGTTTCCTGACGCTGTTCTCGGCATTCGTCGTGAAGAACGAGACCGAGGGTGCGCCCGGCGACCAGCTCGTCCTCCTCGGTCTCGTCGGGGCCGCGGCGGGCGCGGGCGGGTTCCTCGGCAATTTCATCGGCGCGCGCCAGCGCTTCGACCGGCCCCGGGTGCTGCTCGTCGTCTGCCTCGCGCTCGCGCTGGCCGCCGTCGTGGTCGCGGCGGTGCTCACCGGGATCGCGTCGGCCGCGGGCGCGGCGCTGGTGGCGGCGACGACGAGCGCACTCCTCAAGGTCTGCCTCGACGCCGTCGTGCAGCGCGACCTGCCCGAGGCCAGCCGCGCGTCGGCGTTCGGACGCTCCGAGACGATCCTGCAGCTGTCCTGGGTGTTCGGGGGCGCGCTGGGCGTGCTGCTGCCGCCCACGTGGTGGATCGGGTTCACCGTGATCGGCGCCGTCGTGGCCGTCGGTACCGTGCAGACCGTGCTGATCACACGGGGCCGGTCGATGCTGTGGCGGGCACGCCGGTGAGGACGCTCTCCCGGCGCTCGCTCGTCATCGGCGGCGCGATCCTGCTCGTGGTCGTCGCCGTGATCGTCGTGCTCGTCGTGCGCGCCAACGCCGGCCCCTCGTCCCCCGGCGACGTCACCTTCGGCGCGGGCGGGGCGCAGGCCGCGGTCGGCGCGAGCCAGTTCTGCGACGTGCAGGTCACCGAGTGCGGCGACGACCCCGACGCGAACGCCGTCCTGCCCGTCCCGCCGAACACCCCGCTGGTCGTGCGCGTGCCGGAGGAGGTGGCGAGCACCCCCTGGCAGCTCGCGTTCCAGTTCCGCGACGCGAACGGTGCCGCGCAGCAGGGCCGCAGCCCGGTCTTCGCCCCGGGGACCACCCCGTCGTACACGCTCGTCCTGCCCGACGCGGCCGACCAGCTCACCAGCGCCGAGGTCCAGCAGTACGGCGCACGCCTGAGCCAGGGACCCAACGGCCTGGAGTTCGCCACCCGCGCCACGTGGGTGCTCAGCGTCGACGACCGCTGAGATTTCCCGGGCGGGTGACGCCCCAACGTGTGGCGCTCCCACGATTCACTCGATCGACCGTTGAGACTCCGTGCGTGCCCCGCGATCGTTCCGGGGCCGCTCGGGGGGAGATCAGCACCATGGACACCGCAGGCCGTCCGCCACGCCGCACGTCACGTCTCGTCGCCGTCGTCGGGGTGGTGGGCGCGGTGGTCCTCGCCGTCTCCACCGCGCTGTCGGTGGCCGCCCCGCCGAGCGCCGAGGCCGCGACCGTCCTGGGGCAGTTCCGCAACGCGAACGCCCGCTGCCTCGAGAACGCCCGCAACCTGACGACGCTCAACAACCCCACGGCGATCAACACCTGCCAGGCCGCGTCCTACCCGGCCCAGCAGTTCAGCCGCTGGGCCACCGACGAGTCGATCCGCACGCCGGGCGGGCGCTGCCTCGGCACGCTGAACAACGGCACCGCGAACAACACCTCCGTGGTGCTCGTGGCCTGCAATCCGGCGGCGCAGACGCAGCACTGGGTGGTGCGCACCGACGGGCTGGTGGTCAACCGCCAGGCGGTCAAGTGCCTCGCGCCGCTGAACAACAGCACGACGGTCGGCACGCGCGTCGTGATCGCGCCATGCACCACCGCCGCCGCGATGAAGTGGACGGCCCCGGCCGCCTCCACGCCCACCACGCCGACGACCACCACGACGGTGCCGCCCACCACCACGACGGTGCCGCCGACGACGACGGTGCCGCCGACCACCACCACGACCACGACGCCGCCCGCGACCCGTGACCCGCTGCGCCAGCCGTTCGCCTCGTCCTCCATCTGGAACATGCCGATCGGCAGCGGCGCCGTCTTCGCGCCGGCCAACCTGCCCGCCCTGCCGGGCGGCGACACCGGGGCGCGCGTGCCGCAGGTCGACGACGAGCCGCTGGTGCTCACCCCGACCGCGCCGCTGACGCCGATCCTCGCGAGCCCCGGCGGCTGGGGCGGCGACCGCTGCGTCACCCAGAACACGACGCTGGCCACGGTGCCGATCCCGGCCAACTACGTCCTGCCGAGCAACAACAAGAACGAGAGCGCCGCGTTCCTGGCCGCCGACGGGCGCACCGTCGTCCAGACCCAGCCGCTGGCCCGCTGCGCCGCGAACGGACCGGCGACGAGCTACGTGCGCTTCCCCGACCAGGACATCTACGGCCCCGGCATCGAGGGCTCCCACGGCGGCTCGGGCATGAGCGCGCTCGGCGGCTCCATCCGCGTCGGCGAGCTGCGGCCGGGCGACCAGGGCCCCCGTCACGCCCTGAAGATCAACCTGTACGCGAAGGCCGAGCTCGCGCAGTGCGCCACCCGCACCGAGTGCTACCGCTGGCCCGCCGTGAAGCCCGACGGCTACGCGGTCGGCTGGTACGGCACCGTCGGCAACAACCGCAACACCGCGATGCGCATGGGCTCGCTGCTCGCCATCCCTCCGACGGTGAACATCAACAACCTCGGCCTGACCACCGAGCCCGGCCGCCAGATCGCCTGGACGCTGCAGAACTACGGCGCCTATGTCGTCGACGACACCTACGGCCCGTCGTTCGCGTTCAACGCCGAGAACGGGCCCGCGGGCAACATGCGCACCCAGTTCCGCGCCGACTACGGGCAGGACTTCGAGGTGTTCGCCAACAACACCAACGCATGGGGCCGCGACGTGCAGCGCCTGCGCCAGGCCCTGCAGGTGGTCAACAACAACGGCCCGGCCAGCGTCGGCGGGGGCGGCACCCCGCGCCAGCCGCTGCTGCCCGAGCTCGTCGCCCCGCTCGTGAGCGTGCCGCCGACCATCCCGACCGCCCCGGCGACGACCCAGACCAGCGGCCCGGTGCCGGCCACCTCCGTCCCGGCGATCCCGGACAACTAGGTGCGCTGCGCGCTCGTGAGCACTTCGGAGTGCTCCGGCACTCCGAACTGCTCACGAGCGCCGGAGGCGCACCTCACCCCTCGAGCTCCCGGGCGACGGCGCGGACGACCTCGGCGAGCTGCTTGGTGTGGCGCCGGTCGGGGTAGCGGCCGCGCCGCAGCTCGGGCTGCACCCGGGCCTCCAGGACCTTGATCATGTCGTCGATGAGCCCGTGGAGCTCGTCGGGCGAGCGGCGGGCGGTCTCGGCGACCGACGGCAGCGGGTCGACCAGGCGCACCTGCAGGGCCTGCGGCCCGCGCCGGCCCTCGGCGATGCCGAACTCGACGCGCTGGCCGGACTTCAGCGACTCCACCTCGCGCGGCAGCGCCCCCTTGGGCACGTACACGTCGTTCCCGCCCTCCTGGGACAGGAACCCGAAGCCCTTGTCGGCGTCGTACCACTTGACCCTGCCGGTCGGCACCGTCGTCTCCCGAATCTCCGCGTCACCCACGACAAAACGCCCCGGCGACCGGCCGGAGCGCTGACGCCCAGTTTATCCCCGCGACGCCACCCCGAAATCCCCTCCGCGGCGGTGGACCCTCACCCGTCGTCGTGCAGGTCGGCGTAGGCACCGAGGAAGAGCGCCGCCTGGAGCTCGGCCCGCCCCGACACCCCGAACTTCGCCAGCACCGCCTTGACGTGGTCCTGCACGGTCCACTCCGAGAGGCCGAGCGTGCGGGCGATCCGCCGGTTGGACCGTCCGAGCGCGAGCTGGGCCAGGACCTCCTGCTCGCGGCCCGACAGGCCCCGGGCGCGCGCCACGAGGTCGGCCAACCGTCCGGGACGGATGGGGTCGACGACCACGGCGACACGGCCGCCGAGCGCGGTGGCGGTGAAGCGGAGCCACCGCCCGTCGGCGGTCGGGGCGTGCACGGTGCGGGCCCCGGGCGCGGCGCCGCGCCGGCCGGCCACGAGGGCGGCGACCACCGGCGGCAGGCGCACGTCCCCGTCCGCGGCGCCGAGCAGCGCGCGGGCCTCGTCGCTGACGTCGGAGACCCGGCCGTCGGCCGCGCACATCACGAGCCCCGAGCCCTCGACCTCCAGCGGCACCAGCGCGGCGTCGGTCGCCCCGGTCGCGCGCCCGGACAGCAGGGACTCGCGCAGCGCCACCGCCACCGGGCGGCTCACCGCGCCGAGCGACGCGACCTCGGCGTCGGTGAACACCCCGCCGGCGCGCAGCAGCTCGACCGCACCCCAGGGCGTCCGCCCGTCGTGGAGCACCACACGCAGGTGGTCGGTGAACCCGCGGGGCGCGAGGGTCTCGCGGTGCCGGGCGCTGCGCGCCGGGTCGCCGCCCGTCGCCCGCTGCACGGTGCCGATCATCGGGCCGGCCAGCAGATCCGTGAACCGCAGGACCTCGGGACCGGCGCCGTACTCGTGGGCGAACACCTCGCCCTCGAGGGCCTCGTCGCGGTCGCCGCCGTGCAGGACGCACGAGGTGGTCATCGCCGTCTCGGGGTCGACCGTCGCCCAGACCGCGAGGTCGTGGCCGACGACCCGGTCGACCACGGCGGCGGCGGTCCGGCGCAGCGACGCGTGGCCGGCGGAGGGGTCGAGCGCGGGCAGGAGACGGTCGGCCAGCGTCGTCACGATCCGTACCCCCCTGGAACTGGGGATCGATCCCCATCACCCAGTATTCCTACTGTCGGTGCAGCAGCAACCCCTTCTCGCTGACTCGGAGTACACGATGAACGCTCGGACCGTCGCCACGTTCCCGCTGATGGGCGCCCAGGCCACCGTCCTCGCCGACGGCGACACCACCGGCGACGCCTGGGAGGCGCTCCAGCTCGACCTCGCCCCGGGCGCGCGGTCGCCGCGACACACGCTGGCCGCCGACAAGCTCTTCGCGGTCGTGGCCGGCACGGTGACGATCGAGGTCGGCGACGAGGTCCGCGACAGCGACGGCGGCCAGGTCTGGATCCCCGCCGGGACGCCGCACTGCTACCAGAACACGTCCGGGGCGCCGGCCCGCATGATCGTCGTCGTGACGGGCCGCAGCCAGGTCGAGTTCCTGCGCGGGATGAGCCGCCTGACCGCGGACGGGCCGCCGGACCCCGCCGCCGTCGCGGAGCACACGGCGGCGCACGGGGTCACGATGCTCCCGGCGTGACGGTCAGGCCGTCGGGGCGCTCGAGAGGCCGAGGAGCTCGACGGCCTCGGCCCGCATCTCGACCTTGCGGACCTTGCCGGTGACGGTCATCGGGAACTCGTCGACGACGTGGACGTAGCGCGGGATCTTGTAGTGCGCGAGCTTGCCGGTGGCGAACTCGCGCACGGCGTCCACGGTCAGCGGCTCGGCGCCGGACCTCATCCGCACCCACGCCATGAGCTCCTCGCCGTACCGCTCGTCGGGCACCCCGATGACCTGGGCGTCGACGATGTCGGGGTGGGTGTAGAGGAACTCCTCGATCTCCCGCGGGTACACGTTCTCGCCGCCGCGGATGACCATGTCCTTGATGCGGCCGGTGATGTTGATGTAGCCCTCGTCGTCCATCACCCCGAGGTCGCCGGTGTGCATCCAGCGGGCCCGGTCGATCACCTCGGCCGTCTTGTCGGGCTGCTCCCAGTAGCCGAGCATCACCGAGTAGCCGCGGGTGCATAGCTCGCCGGGGGTGCCGCGCGGCACCGTCAGGCCGGTCTCCGGATCGACGATCTTCGACTCGAGGTGGGGCATCGTGCGCCCGACCGTCGAGACGCGGCGGTCCAGCGAGTCGTCCACCCGGGTCTGGGTGGACACCGGGCTGGTCTCGGTCATGCCGTAGCTGATGGCCACCTCGCTCATGCCCATCCGCTCGACGACCTGCTTCATCACCTCGATCGGGCACGGCGAGCCGGCCATGATCCCGGTGCGCAGGCTGCCGAGGTCGTAGGACTCGAAGTTCTCCAGCCCCAGCTCGGCGATGAACATCGTCGGCACGCCGTAGAGCGACGTGCAGCGCTCGGCGGCGACGGCCTCGAGCGTCGCGGTCGGGTCGAAGCCGGGCGCCGGGATGACCATCGTCGCGCCGGAGCTGGTGCAGCCGAGGTTGCCCATGACCATGCCGAAGCAGTGGTAGAAGGGCACCGGGATGCACACGCGGTCGGCGTCGGAGTAGCCGATGAGCTGGCCGACGAAGAACCCGTTGTTGAGGATGTTGTGGTGCGACAGCGTCGCGCCCTTGGGGAACCCGGTGGTCCCGCTCGTGTACTGGATGTTGATCGGGTCGTCGGGGCTCAGCCCGGCCGACACCTCGCGGACGCGGGCGACGTCGCCCTCACGGTGGAACAGGGCCGCCCACTCGTCCGAGTCGATGATCACGACCCGCTCGAGCGCCGCGCGCTCGGCCCGCACCTCGTCGATCATCGCGACGTAGTCGGAGCTCTTGAAGCTGCTCGCGGCCACGAGCAGCGAGATCCCGGCCTGGTCGAGCACGAACGCGAGCTCGTGGGTGCGGTACGCGGGGTTGATGTTGACCAGGATCGCGCCGATCTTGGCCGTCGCGTACTGCAGCAGCGTCCACGGTGCGCAGTTCGGCGCCCAGATCCCGACGCGGTCGCCGACCGCCACCCCGAGGTCGAGCAGGCCCAGCGCCAGCGCGTCGACCTCCGCGACGAACTGCGCCCAGGTGTAGCGCTCGCCGCGCGCGCGGTCGACGAGCGCCTCGGCGTCCGGTCGCGCGCCGGCCGTGCGGTCGAGGTTGTCGCCGATGGTGTCGCCGAGCAGCGGGATGTCCGACGTCCCGGACGTGTAGCTGGGGACGTAGGGCTGGGCGGGCGCCGTCACGAGAGGGACCTCCGGGAAGAGCACTGTGGTCGCCGCCACGATGTCACGTCGCCCGGCGATCGTCACCAGCCGAACGGACGTTCGGTGCCGATGAGTTCGACCTTCGCGGGCCGTCCCACCTCCGTCCATCGCGATCGAGAGGGGTCACCCGTGCGACCAGCCCAGCGCCGCTACGTCACCGAGCTCCTGCCCCACGTCGCGGCCGAGCGCCGCGATCTCGCCGACCAGCTCGAGGGCCTCGACGACGCCGCGTGGGCGACGCCGTCGCTGTGCGGGTCGTGGACCGCGCACGACGTCCTCGCGCACCTGACCTTCTCCGTGGAGATCCGCTCGGTGCCGCTGCTGTGGGAGGTGGCCCGGGCCCGGGGAGACCTCGACGCGGTGTTCGACCGGCACGCGAGGGAGCGGGCGGCGGCGCAGGAACCCGCCGAACTGGTGGAGCGCCTGCGCGCCACCGCGGACGTCCCGCACCGGCTCGGGATCAGCGCTCCCACCGACCCCCTCGACGACGTCCTCGTCCACGGCCAGGACATCGCGCGCCCGCTCGGCCTGGTGCGGCCGATGCCGGTCGAGCGGGTGCTGCTCGTCATCGACGCGGTGTGCGCCACCGCGATGTACGGCGCACGGCGCCGGTTCGCGGGCCTGCGGCTCGCGGCGACCGACGCGGACTGGACGCGCGGCGACGGACCCGAGGTCCGCGGCCCGCTCGGGGAGCTGCTGCTCGTCGCCACAGGACGTCCCGCCGGTCTCGACGCCCTCTCCGGCCCGGGCCTCGAGGAGCTCGCCGGGCGGATGGCGCCCGCGGGGGTCGGCTGACGGTCCGCCGGGGACGGGCGTCGTGAAGGAGCCGCCCCTGGAACCATGCGGGACATGTCCGGACCCCAGCCCGTGACCGTCGACGGCACCGCGCTGTCCGCCGAGGACCGCGAGAAGGCCACCGACCAGCTCGTGGCGACGCTCGCCGACGCCGACGAGGCGGGCTGGTACGGCGAGCTCGTGGTCGAGCGCCCCTGGTCGGCGCACAACCCGCGCCTGTCCGGCGAGTTCGCCCGCGCCGCGGCCATCCGCCGCTACCTGTGCCGGGAGCTCGCGTCGCTGCTGGCCGCGGGCGCGCGGATCACGGCCCGTCCCTCGCGCAGCCAGCCCCCGTTCGACGACCCCGCCTTCTTCGCCGCCCTCGACGAGGACCGCGTCGACACCCGGTCGAAGAAGCTGTTCCTGTTCTCCCCCGAGCGGATGGCGCTCTCGCTCGACCGCATCGGCCACTACACCGGCACGCCGGCCGCGGCGTTCCAGCGCCACGTGCTGTTCACGAACTACGCGATGCACGTCGAGGCGTTCCTCGAGCGCTTCCCCGGCGCCGACCGGCCCGTGCGCGACGGTGCGCAGATGCCCGCGTACCACCACCGCACCGAGGCCGGCGACGGCGTGAGCCTCGTGAACATCGGCGTCGGGCCGGCCAACGCGAAGACCGCCACCGACCACGTGGCGGTGCTGCGCCCCGACACCATGATCATGATCGGGCACTGCGGCGGCCTGCGGAACCACCAGCAGAAGGGCGACTTCGTGCTGGCCACCGGCTACCAGCGGGCGGACCACGTGCTCGACGAGGCGCTGCCGCTCGACGTGCCCGTGATCCCGCACCACCGGCTCAACACGTTCCTGCTCGACGCGCTCGCCGAGGCCGGGCGGCCCTACCGGATGGGCATCGTGCACACCACGGACAACCGCGACTGGGAGTTCACGCAGCAGGCGACGCTCGCGGCGATGCGGGTGAGCCGCAGCGTCGCCGTCGACATGGAGTCGGCGACGATCGCGGCCAACGGCTTCCGCTACCGGATCCCCAACGCGACCCTGCTGTGCGTCTCGGACAAGCCCCTGCACGGCTCACCCAAGCTCGCCGCGGGCGCCCAGGAGTTCTACGAGGCCTCCAAGCGCCACCACCTCGACATCGCGCTCGCGGCGCTCGACGCGGTGCGGCGCACCCACCCCGAGGGCCTGCCGAGCCAGGAGATCCGCGCCGTCGACGAGCCGCTGTTCGGGGGCCCGCAGGACCTGTGAGGTGCGCTCCGCGCATGTGAGCAGTTCGGAGTGCCTGAGCACTCCGAACTGCTCACATGCGCCGGCGGCGCACCGGATGCACCGAGACCTCGGTGGCCTTCACCGCGAACCAGAGGTCGTCGCCCGGTTCGACACCGAGCTCGGCGACCGCGGCCGGGGTGATGTCGGCGGCGAGGCCGTCGGCCCAGGGCGGGCCCTGGGGGACGGCCGCGGCGCGCAGGCGCACCACCTGCCCCTGCGGTTCCAGGGCGGCCAGGCGCACGGGCAGCACGTTGCGGGGGCTGCCCTCGGGGTGCTCGCGGTGCACGGCGACCGAGGTCGGCGCGAACACCGCCACGGCGGGCTCGCCCTCGTCGACGGGCTCGGAGGCCGCGCCGGACACGGTGCCGCCGTCGGGGGTGCGCAGGCCGCCGTCGGCCGCGACGCCGGTGACGAGGTCGAGCCCCGCGATCCGGGCGGCGAACGCGGAGCGGGGGCGGGCGAGCACCTCGGCCGTCGGCCCCTGCTCGACGATCCGGCCCTCGGCCAGCACCACGAGACGGTCGGCGAGCACGACCGCGTCGACGACGTCGTGGGTCACCAGCAGCGTCGTCTGGCCCGTGTCCCGCACGAGGCGGCGCAGCACCGAGCGCACCGCGGGCGCGGCGTCGACGTCGAGGGCGGCGAAGGGTTCGTCGAGCAGGAGGAGCTCCGGCTCCGTGGCGAGCGCCCGGGCGATCGCGACCCGCTGCGCCTGCCCGCCCGAGAGCTCCGACGGGCGCCGGCCCTCGAGCTCGCCGATCCCGACGTCGTCGAGGCGGCGGCGCGCGGACGCGGCCGCCTCCCGGCGCGGGCGCCCGGCGCAGCGCGGGCCGAAGGCCACGTTGTCGCGCGCGGTGAGGTGCGGGAACAGCAGCGCCTGCTGGCTGAGCATCCCGACCCGCCGGCGGTGCGCGGGGACCGACGTCCGGTCGGCGCTGTCGAGCAGCACCCGGCCGCCGAGGGTGATGCGCGCGTCCTCGGGCGAGTAGAGGCCGGCCAGCGTCCCGAGCAGCGTCGACTTGCCCGACCCGTTCGGTCCGAGCACGGCGACGACCTCGCCGGGCTCGACGGCCAGCTCGACGTCGAGCGTGAACCCGCCGCGCCGCGTCGTCACCCGCGCGGCGAGACCCGACCCGTCGGAGGCGGACTCGGGCGGGCGGCGGCGGAGGTAGGACGACAGCGGCTTCACCGGATCCCCGACACGTCACGGGTCCGGGTCGCCACGATGACGAGCACGGCCACCACCACGAGCACGAGCGACATGGCCACCGCGCCGTCGAGGTCGTTCTGCGACTGGATGTAGATCAGCAGCGGCAGCGTCTGGGTGGTGCCCTGGAGGTTGCCGGCGAACGCGATGGTGGCGCCGAACTCGCCGAGCGCCCGCGCGAAGGCGAGGACCGACCCGGAGATCAGGCCCGGGAGCACGACGGGGATCGTCACCCGGCGCAGCGCGGTCAGCGGCGACGCCCCGAGGGTCGCGGCGACGACCTCGTAGCGCTCGCCGGCGGTGCGCAGCGCGCCCTCGAGGCTGACGACGAGGAACGGCATCGCGACGAAGGTCTGCGCGATGACCACCGCGGCGGTCGAGAACGGGACCGTGATCCCGAACCACGCGTTGAGCAGCTGGCCGAGCGGGCCGGTGCGCCCGAGCAGGAACAGCAGTGTCAGACCGCCGACGACCGGCGGCAGCACGAGGGGGAGCAGCACGACCGAGCGCAGGAAAGGCAGCCCGGGCAGGTGCGCCCGCGCGAGCACCAGTGCCAGCGGTGTGCCCAGGACCAGGCACAGCGCGGTCGACGTGAGCCCGGTCTTCAGCGACAGCCAGAGCGCGTCCAGCGCGGCCTCGGTGGTGACCAGCGCCGCGAAGTTCGGCCAGTCGGTGCGGACGATCAGCCCGGCGACCGGCACCGCGATGAGACCGAACGCCACCACCGCGGGCACCCACACGGGCCAGGGCAGCGCGAGGGCGACGGTGCTCCTCCGACTCCCCCGGCTCCCCCGGCCCGTGCGGGCGACCGCGCGCGTCACTTCAGCTGGAATCCCGCCCGGGTCAGCGCGGCGTCGCCCTGCGGCCCGGTGATGAACTGGATCCACTGCTGGCCGAGGTCGGCGTTCTGGCTGCCCGCGACGACGCCGATCGGGTAGGTCTGACCCGCGCCCTGCGCGCTCGCCTGCGGGAAGTCGACGCCCTGGACCTGGCCGTTGGTCGACTTCACGTCGGTGACGTAGACGATGCCCGCGTCCACGTTGCCGGTGGTCACGCGCTGGAGCACGGTGCGCACGTCCGGATCCTGGCTGACCGGGTCGAGCGTGACGCCCGCGGCCCGCTCCGCGGCCTGGGTGGCCTGGCCGCACGGGACGGACGGCTGGCAGATCGCCTCGGTGACCTGCGGGCCGACCAGCGACTGCAGGTTCGCGACCTGCTTCGGGTTGCCGGGCGCGACGGCGATCTGCAGCGAGTTCGCCGCGTAGGTCACCGGCTGGCCCTCGATGCGGCCGGCCTGCTGGGCGGTCTGCATCGTCTTCGGGCTCGCGGTGGCGAGGACGTCGGTGGGCACGCCCTGCACGACCTGCTGCGCGAGCGTGTCCGAGCCGCCGAAGTTGAAGCGGACCGTGGTGCCGGGGTGGGCCTGCTCGAACTGGGGCTTGAGCTGGTTGTAGACGTCGGTCAGCGAGGCGGCGGCGGAGATCGTCAGCGTGCGGGCCGGGGGCGCCTGCTGCTGCTCGCCACCGCTCCCGCCGCAGGCGGCGACACCGAGCGTGACGGCGGCGGCCAGCGCCGTGAGGACGAGTCTGCGGGCGCTGATCACGCCATACCTCCGGGGGTCTCGACGATGATGTGTGACGCCTTCACGACCGAGACCGCGAGCGACCCGACCTCGAGCCCCAGCTCCTCGACGGCCTCGGTGCTCATCAGCGACACGATGCGGTGCGGCCCGCACTGCATCTCGACCTGCGACATGACCTTGTCGCTGACGATCTCGGTGACCAGGCCGACGAAGCGGTTGCGCGCGGACCGGCCCACCCCGGACGGGTCGGGGGTGGCGTGGGCCGAGGCGCGGGCGAACGAGGCGAGGTCGGCGCCCGCGATCACCTTGCGGCCGCTGGCGTCGGTGGACACCGGCAGCGAGCCGCTGTCGGTCCAGCGACGCACCGTGTCGTCGCTGACACCGAGCAGGCGTGCTGCCTCGGCGATCCGGAAGTGCGTCACGAGCGGGCAGTGTAGGGCCGATGGTGCGCCTGTACAGCCTTCCGTGCGCCGCAACTCCGGTGATCGACCGCGACCGCCAGCGCTCGCGCCCCGAACCGGTGCGGTGGGAAGGTGCGGGTGTGGACTTCGCACCCAGTGCCGCGGCGCAGGACTACACCGACCGGATGCGGGCCTTTCTCGACGAGGCCGTGCTGCCCGCCGAGAAGGTCTACGACGCGTGGCGGGAGGAGCGGCGCGGGACGACCGCCGAGCACGACCTGCCGCCGGTGGTCGACGAGCTCAAGGCCGAGGCCCGTCGGCGCGGTCTGTGGAACCTGTTCCTGCCCGACGTCTCGGGGCTGTCCAACCTCGAGTACGCGCCCGTCGCCGAGGTGTCGGGCTGGTCGCCGGTGATCGCCCCCGAGGCGATCAACTGCCAGGCGCCCGACACCGGCAACATGGAGACCCTGCACCTGTTCGGCACCGTCGAGCAGAAGCAGGCCTGGCTCGAGCCGCTGCTCGCCGGGGAGGTCCGCTCGGCGTTCGCGATGACCGAGCCGGCCGTCGCGTCGTCGGACGCCACCAACATCACGACCTCGATCACCCGCGACGGTGACGACTACGTGATCACCGGCAAGAAGTGGTGGATCTCCGGTGCCGCGGACCCGCGCTGCCAGATCTTCATCGTGATGGGCAAGACCGACCCGGACGCCCCGACGCACCGCCAGCAGTCGATGGTCCTCGTCCCCCGCGACGCCCCGGGCCTGACGATCACCCGCCCGCTGCCGGTCTTCGGCTACCAGGACCAGCACGGGCACTGCGAGCTCGAGCTGAACGAGGTCCGCGTGCCGGTCGGGAACCTCCTCGGCGAGGAGGGCGGCGGCTTCGCCATCGCCCAGGCGCGGCTGGGCCCGGGCCGCATCCATCACTGCATGCGCCTCATCGGGATGGCCGAGCGCGCCGTCGACGCGATGGTGCGCCGCGCCAACGAGCGCGTCGCGTTCGGCAAGACCCTCGGCGAGCAGGGCGTCGTGCGCGAGCAGATCGCCGAGAGCCGCATCGAGATCGAGCAGGCCCGCCTGCTCGTGCTCAAGACGGCCTGGCTGATCGACAACGTCGGTTCCCGGGGCGCGGCCACCGAGATCGCCGCGATCAAGGTCATCTGCCCGCGGATGGCGTGCGACGTCATCGACCGCGCGATCCAGATCCACGGCGGCGGCGGGGTCTCCGACGACTTCCCGCTCGCCTACGCCTACTCCTGGGCCCGCGCCCTGCGCCTCGCCGACGGCCCCGACGAGGTGCACCTGCGCTCCGTGGCGCGCCAGGAGCTCAAGGCGCACAGCTGACCGACATATGTGAGCGAACTTTGGGGCTATAGCTCCAAAGTTCGCTCACATAAGGATCAGACGCCGGCCTTGCGAGTCGTCGGCGCCGGGACGAAGAGGCCGAGGCGCCAGGCGTGGCTGACCGCCTGGGCGCGGTCGCTCGCGCCGAGCTTGCGGAACAGGTGCCCGGTGTGCGACTTCACCGTGTGGTCGGACAGGTAGAGCCGCTTGCCGATGTCGGCGTTGGTCAGCCCCCGGCTCACCCCGATGAGCACCTGCACCTCGCGCACCGACAGCTCCAGGCGGCGCTGGGCCTCGAGGTCGACGACGACGTCGCGCAGGCTGCCGTCGACCGCGATGCTCCCGGCGACCGCGTCACCGGGCGGGGCCGGGCGCGGCAGCAGGTCCTCGCCCGCCGCCGTCGTCGCGACGCTGCGGACGAGGGTGCGGATCATCGCCCGCGGGGCGTCCCAGCGCAGGAACCCCGCGGCGCCCTCGGCGAGCGCCAGCTGGGCGGGCGCGTGGGCCTCCGCCGAGCCCGCCACGAGCACCGCGGTCCCCGGCGCGTCGGCGAGCACCCGGCGCACGACGGCGAGCCCGGTCGGCTCGCTCTCGGCGAGCCCCAGGACCGCCATCGCGCGCGGGGTCGCCCCGAGCCGGTCGAGCAGGTCGTCGGCGTCCTCGGCCGCGGCCACCCCGTCGGTGCCCACGACCGATCCGACGAGCAGCTGCAGCCGTCGTCGCGCCTGAGGACGTTCGTCGTGGACGACGCACGTCGCGATGGTTCCCCCGCCGTCGATCACTCGACTAGGCGTACCTCATCAGAGTGAAAGGAAGGGAGGCGACGCACCGGCTCCGGATCAAGAAAATCACAGTGTTGTAAGTCCCCCGGCCGTCTATCACCCACATGCGTCTCCCGCCTTTCACTTGTCGACACAGAGTTCCCGACCTTGCATGGGCGCGGACGTCCTCGACCCGACGAGGACCGGTGCGTGGGGAGCGTCATGCCGGCAGGCCGGGCAGGGGTCCGGGCGGGGACGGGTTCTCGGGCGGGGCGGCGGGGGCTCGGTGCCCTCGTCGTGGCGGCGGGGTCACTCCTGGGGGTGCTGCTGGCCGCGCCCCCGGCGGGCGCCGTGCCGACCAACGAGACCTGGGCGGCCGAGCTCGCCGTGGACGGCGGTGACGACACCAACGTCGTCGCCGGCGACGGCGCCGTCCGCCTGGCCGACCTCGATCCCCGGCAGACCAGTTCCGGCGAGCAGCCGGCCGAGGGGGAGCTCCTGCTCGCCCCGCGGCGCCCCGCGGCCGTGACCGACCGGGTCGCCGCCGACGTGACCGCCGACGTGCCCGCGGGCGCGCAGGTGATCGTCGCGGCGCGCGGCCTGCGCGACGACGGCACGTGGGGCCAGTGGAGCGAGGCCCGCACCGGCGAGCCCGCTCGGCTCTCCGAGCCGACGACCGAGATCCAGATCCGGGTCACGCTCGTCGCCGCCCCGGACGGCTCCGGGCCCGCCGTGCAAAGGCTCTGGCTCACCGCCGACCGCGGACCGGTCGCCTTCGCCGCCCCGGAGACGACGCCGCTGACTTCGCGGGTCTTCGCGACCCGGATCGGGCTCGTCGGCAACCGCACCGCCAACGGCCACCAGGTGGCGCCCGACGACCGGTTCGTCGCCCTGCCCTCGCGGCGCAGCCTCGCCCCCCGCGACGTCGGGGACTACACCGTCCGCGTCTGCGCGAGCGAGACCCGCTGCACCTGGGCCCCGGTCTGGGACGTCGGCCCGTGGAACACCAAGGACGACTACTGGAGCCCGGTCGGCCAGCGCCAGGAGTTCAAGGACCTGCCCCGCGGGCGGGCCGAGGCCGACGCCGCGCACACCGACGGCTACAACGGCGGACGCGACGCGTCGGGCCGGCAGGTCACCAACCCGGCCGGCATCGACCTCGCCGACGGCACCTTCCGCCAGGACCTCGGCCTCACCGACAACGCGTGGGTCACCGTCACCTACCTCTGGACCGGCACCGGGCCCTCCGGCGGCGCGCTCGACCGCGACGCCCGGCTCGAGGTCCGGTCGGCCCCCGTGGCGGACGCGCCGGTCGTCGGCGTCGTCGCGCCCCGGGCCCGCATGTCCTTCGAGTGCGCGACGAGCACCCCCGGCGGCCGGACCGGTGTCGGTGCCCGATGGATCCGGGTGGGTCCGTCCCAGTTCGTTCCGGCCGATCTGGTGGAGGCCCGCGATGTCCCGTCCTGCTGACGCCGCCCGCTCGCTGCACCGCGGCGCCCTCGCCCTCGCCGCCGGCACGGTCGGTCTCGCCGCGCTGCTGTCGTTCGTCGCGGTGCCCGCCGTCGCGGCCACCCCCTCGCCGGCCCCCGCCGAGAGCTGGGCCGCCGAGCTCGCCGTCGACGGCGGCGACGACCGCGGCGTCGAGCTCGTCGACGGTGCCGTGCGCCTCGCCGCGGCGGGCGACCGGTCCGGCGAGCTCGTGCTGTCCCCGCGGCGGACCCGCGGCGTGATCGACCGGGTCGCCGGCGACGCGACGGCCGACGTCCCCTCCGGCAGCTCCGTCGTCGTCGAGGCGCGCGGGCTGCGCAGCGACGGCACCTGGGGTCCGTGGATCACGCTGCCCCGCGGCGAGACCGCCACCCTCGGCTCGCCCACCACCGAGCTGTCGGTGCGCGTGCTGCTGCGCCGCGCCGCCGACGGCGCGAGCCCCGTCCTGCGCGGGCTGTGGCTGACCACCTCCGCCGCCCCGCCGTCGAGCACCCCGACGAGCACGCGGACGACGACGACCACACCGACGACGACCACCACGACGACCTCGGCGGAGCCGACCACCACGACCACCACCGCGGAGCCGACCACCACCACGACCACCGCGCAGCCCACCACCACGACCACCACCGCCGCACCGACCACCACGACGACATCGGCCGCGCCCACCACCACGACGACCGCGCAGCCCACGACGACGACCAGCGTCGAGCCGACCACGACGACCACGTCGGCCGAGCCCACCACCACGACCACCACGTCCGAGCCGACGACGACCACCGAGCCGACGAGCACCGAGCCGACGAGCACCACGACGACCACGACCACCACGCGTCCCTCGGACCCGACGTGCACGACGACCCCGGGCCGGCGGACCCCGCCGCGCCACGACCCGACCTGCACCACGGCGCCCACCCCGGCGCCCGGGCTCATCCCGGGCGGCCTCGTCCCCGGGCTGCCGCTGCCCTCGCTCCCGCTGCCGACGGCCCGCGTGGTCCCGGGCGCCGCGCAGCCGCCGGCCCCGGACTCGTGGTGGGGCTCGCGGCTCGTCGACTGGCTCGGCCACGCCTTCTGACCACGCATGATCCGCCCCGCTGCTCCTCTGACCCGATGTCATGGGGTGAGAGGAGCACCGGGAGCGATCTCGGTGCTCAGCCGGGGACGCCGACCGTCTGCGCGGTGAGCGTGCCGTCGGCGTCCGGCACGCCGAGGACGCTCACGCGCGTCCCGCGGGGCAGCGTCGACACGAGGCCGGGGCGGGGTGTCTGGTCCACGAGGCGGGTGGCCACCGACGTCCGCACGGGCACCAGGCGCCCGTCGGGCGTCCGGACCGCCAGCAGACCGTCGGACGAGCTCTCGAGGAAGCCCACGAGCGGGACGCCCTCGCCCGCGGGCGGTGCGCAGGTCGGGCACCCGACGGCGAGGTAGCGGTCGGCGACCACCCCGCCCGCGACGCCGAGGACGAACACGGTGAGCATGCCCAGCGCGGTCACCCAGCGGCGCGGTCGGGGCCGCGCGGGCGGCACGTACCGCGAGGGGCCCCGGGAGTCGGTCGCGTACTCCCGCGGCCCCGTCTCCCAGTCGCGCGGTCCGGTGTCCCAGTCCCGCGGCCCGGTGTCGTCGTCGCGCGGGTCGTCGTCGCGGTGGTCGGTCACGGCAGCACCGAGTCCCCGGCGCCCCGCGGCACGACGACCCGGTCGCCCGCGCGCAGGCCGTCGCGGATCTCGATCGACACCGCGTCGGCGAGGCCGGTGGTGACGGCGACGACGCGGTCGGGGGCGCGGTCGTCCGGCCCGCGGACGAGCACCGTGCCGCGTCCGGGGCCGGTGACGCGGACGGCTTCGGGCGGCACCACGAGCACGCCGACCGACCGGGACACCTCGATGCGGACGTCGCCGACCTGACCGACGCGCATCGCGGGCGGTGGGAAGACCGCGGCGACCGTGACGCCGTAGGCACCGTCCGGGCCGGGCGCCGGCTCGACGCCGACGACCTCGCCCTCGACGGCCGGACCGGCGCCGTCGACCGTCGCGACCGCGGGCTGCCCCGCCGCGACCCGGGCGACGTCGCGGGGCGGCACGGCGGCGCGCACGACGAGGGCGCCGAGGTCCGCGAGCCGCACGAACGGGCGGCGCTCGGCCGCGTCGTCCGGGGTGGGTTCGCCGGCGAGCACGCGGTCGCCGACCTGTCCCGCGACGGCGGTGACGGTGCCGTCGCGCGGGGCGCGCAGGACGGTGCCGTCGAGAACGCGGCTCGCCTCGGTGACGTCGGCGCGGTCGCGGGCGGCGGTCGCCTCCAGACGCCCGAGCAGCGCGGGGTCGGCGGGCACGCGCGCCCGGGCGGCGTTCACCTCGGCGAGATCGGCCGCGACGGCGCTCTGGGCCGCGGTCAGGCGCGCCCGCGTCGGGGCGTCGTCGAGGGTGGCGAGCACGTCGCCCTGCCGCACGACCGACCCCGGCGCGACCGGGATGCTCTCCACGGTCCCGCTGACGGCGAACGACACCTCCGCCTCGCCGGCGCTGCGGACGGCGCCCGGGGCGGAGATCGCGGCGACGACGTCACCGCGCACGACGGGCACGACGGAGGTCCGGGGACCGAGGAGCTGGGGCTCGCGCAGCAGGACGGCGACCCCCGCCGCACCCACGACGAGCAGCATCACGAGCACGGTCGGCAGCAGCCAGCCCAGGCGGCGCCGACCGGTGGACATGGGCACCGACGGTAGTGGCGCGTCACGCCCGGTCCCGGGAACCGCGGACCCGGCGTGTCACCCGTCCGAGGGAGTGTGCCGGTCAGTCGGCGACCGCGACCAGGTGCCCGACGGCGCCGTCGACGCCGCCCTCGCGCGCGAGCCGGAGCAGCTCGGCCGCGAGGTCGGCGCGGGCCACCCGGTGCCCGCGCGCGAGGTGGCGGTCGAGGGCGCGCCGGTAGCGGTCGGTGCGGGGCCCGTCCGTGAGCTGCGGCGGGCGCACGATGGTCCAGTCCCGGTCGCTCGCCCGGACGATCTCCTCCATGCGCGTCAGGTCGGCGTAGTGGTGGCGCAGGATCCGCTGCAGGACCGGCTTCACGAGCCAGCGCAGGGCCGGGTCGTCGCCCTCGCCCGGCAGGCCGGACGCGCTGACCACCAGGAGCCGCCGGACCCCGGTGCGGCGCATGGCGGCGATCGCCGCGCCCACGCCGTCGGTGCACACACTCGTCGGCCCGCGCCCGCGGGTCCCGAGGGCCGACACGACGGCGTCCGCCCCCGCGACCGCCCCCGACAGCGTCTCGACGTCGCCGACCTCCGCGCGCACCACCGTCGCGCCTGCGGGAACCTCCGAGCCCGCCCGGGCCACGGCGACCACCTCGTCACCGTCGGCGAGAGCCTGCGTCACGACCTCGCGCCCGGTCCCGCCGGACGCGCCCAGCACCACGAGTCGCATGACTCCTCCTGTGGTTAGTGAGTGCTCACCAACCTAGGATGGGACCGTGCCCTCCCACCGGTCAAGCACGACGCGGGAGCGCATGCTCGACGCCGCCCTCGAGGTCATGCGCTCGCGCGGGGTCGCCCGGGCCACGACGAAGGAGATCGCGCGGGAGGCGGGGTTCTCCGAGGCGGCGCTCTACAAGCACTTCGACGACAAGACGGCGCTCTTCGTCGCCGTGCTCGTCGAGCGGGTGCCCTCGCGGCTGGGCGAGGTGCTCGACCGCCTCCCGGAGCGGGTCGGCACCGCCGACGTCGAGGACGTCCTCGCCGAGGTGGCCCGGGAGGCGCTGGCGTTCTACCGCGAGACCTTCCCGCTGGGAGCGTCGCTGTTCTCGGAGCCGACGGTGTTCGCGGCCCACCGCGCCGCGCTCGACCGCCTGGGCACCGGCCCGCACGTCGCCGTCGACGCCGTCGCGTCGTACCTGGCCGCGGAGGGCGACGCCGGCCGTGTGGACACCGGCGTCGCGCCCCGCGCGGCCGCGCTGCTCCTGCTCGGTGCGTGCCAGATGACCGCGTTCCTCGAGGCGTTCACCGACGGGCCGCGGCCTTCGCCGGCCGAGGACGCGGCGACGGCCGCCGAGCTGGCGCGCGCTGCCGCCCGCAGCCTCCTCAGCTGATCGACTCGGCGTCCCGCAGCAGCCCCGTCGCCGGGTGGCAGCCGACGTACTCGTAGGACTGGTCGGCCGCCCCGACCACCGAGACCTCGTGGTAGAGCCGCAGCAGGGGCAGCCGCCGGGCGCGGCGGACGTACGCGACGAACAGGCTCAGGTGGGTCGGGTGGGACTCGGCCCAGCGCTCGAGCCGGTCGAGCGAACGCCAGTGGCTGATCGCGTAGGTCTGGTCGAGCGGGTTCCCGTCGAGGTCGATGTTGCGCACGTAGCGGTTGCTGTAGCAGCCGACGCGCTCGCCGCGGTCGCGCAGGAAGTCCATGGCCTCCCGCAGCTCGGGCTCGACGTCGTCGAGGTAGAGCTCACGCTCGCCGGGCTCGGTGCGCGACCAGTCCTGTCCGGAGCGGATCAGCGCCACGTTGTCGTGACCGTGCACCACCACGCGGTCCGGCCGCGTGGGATCGGGACGCGCCGTGAGCAGGCCGTCGGGCGTCATCCGGTCGGTCTGCGAGAGCGGCACGCGGTCGCGCATCGACCCCCAGTACGCGTGCTCGACGACCTCGTCGCTGACGCCGTCCATGACCGCGCCGACGCCCGGCAGGTCCTCGCTGAACGGGTAGAGCGTCTCGAAGCGGTCGACGCGGGGGGCGACCACCTCGCGGAAGAACCCGAGGCCGTCGATCCGCTCGTCGGACTCCCAGCGGCCGGCCACCTGCGGGTGGTCGTGCCAGCGCCGGTACGCCGCGGGGTCGCGCCAGTAGCCGACGGCGACGAGGTTGTCGTAGCCCTGCGCGTCGCGGTGCTCGGTGGTGTCGTGGTGGCCGGGACCGTCCTCGAGCGCGAAGTCGTCGACGATGCGGCGCAGCGCCTCCAGCGCCTCCCACCGGCGCTCCGGGTCCCGGTACTGGACACCGACATAGGCCATGACGACCTGCGTGACGTCCTCGGACGCCCGCGCGACGACGATCGGGAAGGGCGGCCGGTAGTCGTCGGGCGCCCGGCGCGACAGCGTGCGCGGGCACTGCAGGTGCCGGTCGATCGCGGATTCCACGGCGTCTCCTCCGGTCCCGGACCACGACGGCACGCGGTGGGCCGTCGTGGTCCGGACCCTAGCCGGGGACGGTGCTCAGCCGAGCTTGCTCGCCGGGGCGTAGATCGACTTGTACTCGAGGTAGTTGTTGATGCCCTCGGGGCCGAGCTCGCGGCCGATGCCCGAGTCCTTCATGCCACCGAACGGCGCCCCGAGGTCGATGTCGTAGCGGTTGACGCCGATCGTGCCGGTGCGGATCCGCCGGGCCACGTCCAGCCCGCGGTCCTCGTCGGCGGAGTAGACCGAGCCGCCGAGGCCGTAGTCCGAGTCGTTGGCGATGCGGACGGCGTCGTCGTCCGAGTCGAACGGGATCACGGCGAAGACCGGCCCGAAGACCTCCTCGCGCGCGAGCTGGTCGGAGTTGTCGACGTCGGCGAACACGGTCGGCTCGACGAACCAGCCGCGGTCCTGGTCGCCGCGCCCGCCGCCGGTGACGAGACGGGCCGACGAGTTGCGGCCCACGTCGATGTAGCCGAGGACCCGCTCGAGGTGGGTCTGCGACGCCATCGGCCCGACCGTGGTGGCCGGGTCGAGCGGGTTGCCGACGACCTGGTCGCGCGAGAACTGCGCGACGGCCTCGACGACCTCGTCGTAGCGCGAGCGCGGCGCGAGGATGCGCGACGCGGTGGTGCAGGTCTGCGCGTTGTTCATGAACGAGGAGGTCGGCATGGCGCGCAGGAACGTGTCGATGTCGCCGTCCTCGAGGAAGATCGACGCCGACTTGCCGCCCAGCTCGAGGGTGCAGCGGCGGATCAGGCGCCCGCACTCGGCGCCGATCTCGCGGCCGGCGCGCGTGGAGCCGGTGAACGCGATCTTGTCGACGCCCGGCGCCGTCACGAGCGACGCCCCGGCCTCGCGCCCGGCGAGGACGATGTTCAGCACGCCCGGCGGGAGCCCGATCTCCTGGGCCACGTCGGCGAAGACGTAGGTGTCGAGCGCGGTCTCGGGCGAGGGCTTGAGCACCATGGTGCAGCCGGCGGCCAGGGCCGGGGCCAGCTTGAACATGGCCAGCGCCTGCGGGTAGTTCCACGGCGTGATGGCGCCGACGACGCCGACGGGCTCGCGCCGCACGATCGTCGCGCCGTCCACGCCCGTGCTCGGCCGCACCGACTCGAGCTCGACGCCCTGGATCACCTGGGCGTACATCCGCAGCAGGCCCGCCGGGGCGCCGCCGTTGAACGCGGTCGACAGCGTGATCGGCATGCCGTTCTCCTGGCTCACCAGGCGGCTCGTCGACTCGGCCCGCGCCTCGAGCGCGTCGGCCATCCGCAGCATGACGTCCACGCGCTCGGCGACGGTCGTCCGGCCCCAGGGCCCGTGGTCGAGGGCCTCGCGCGCGGCACCCACGGCGGCCGCGATGTCGGCGTCGGAGCCCAGGGCCGCCTCGCCGAGGGGCTGCTCGGTGGCGGCCTCGAGGGCGCGGTGGGTCTCGGTGCCGCGCGGCTCCACCCACTCGCCGTTGATGAAGAAGCGCGTCCGGTCGAGCTCGGTCCGGGCGTCGGCGGTGACGGTCACGTCTGGTCTCCTGCGGGTCGGTGATGACGGACACGACCACTGTCTCCGCATCTGCACCATGAATCAACAGTTCATCTCCGCAGTTGCGGGCTCTTGCCGACTGATGGTGCGCACCTACGGATATGGACGTCGACGTGTGCGCGGTCGCCAGGGCGGGCACTCCGCGTCCCACGTGGCCAGGACCGGCGGCGCCGGTGCCTCTCCGATCGAACTGTTTCTCCGCATCGGTGCCCGCAGGTGCTCCTGATCTCCGGGCGCGACCCCCGCATCTGCGGAGGGGGCCTCCGACCTGCGGAGACGTCGCTCACGGCGGGTCCGCGACGCGGTTAGGGTGGATCGTGATGACCGTTCTCGACCTCGGCGTACCGGCCGTCCCCGGTGCCGCCGCCACCACCACGGACACCAGCGGACGTCCCGCCGACGCGCGTCTGGTCGACTCCTGGGGACGTGTCGCCACCGACCTCCGGGTGTCGCTGACCGACCGCTGCAACCTGCGCTGCACCTACTGCATGCCCGCCGAGGGCCTGGAGTGGATGCCGAGCGAGCAGGCGCTGACCGACGACGAGGTCGTCCGGCTCGTGCGCATCGCGGTCGAGCGGCTCGGCGTCCAGGAGATCCGCTTCACCGGCGGCGAGCCGCTGCTGCGCAAGGGTCTCGAGGACATCGTCGCCGCCACCGCCGCCCTGGCGCCGCGCCCGGAGATGTCGGTGACCACCAACGCGCTCGGGCTGACCCGGCGGGCCGCCGGGCTCGCCGCGGCGGGTCTCGACCGCGTCAACGTCTCGCTCGACACGCTGCGCCGCGACCGCTTCGCCGAGATCACCCGGCGCGACCGGCTCGACGACGTCCTGGCCGGGCTGCGCGCCGCCCGCGAGCACGGGCTCGACCCGATCAAGGTCAACACCGTGCTGATGCCCGGCCTCAACGACGACGAGGCCCCGGACCTGCTCGCGTGGGCTCTCGACGAGGGCTACGAGCTGCGCATCATCGAGCAGATGCCGCTCGACGCCGGGCACTCCTGGCAGCGTGACCGCATGATCACCGCCGAGCAGGTGCTCGCCTCGCTGCGCACCCGGTTCACGCTGACCGACGACCCGGCCGAGCGCGGCGGCGCGCCCGCGGAGCGCTTCCTGGTCGACGGGTGGACCGCGCCCGACGGGTCGCCGGCGAAGGTCGGCGTCATCGCCTCGGTGACGCGCCCGTTCTGCGGGACCTGCGACCGCACCCGCCTGACCGCCGACGGCCAGGTCCGCACCTGCCTGTTCTCGCAGAGCGAGAACGACCTGCGAGGCTTCCTGCGCGGCGGCGGCACCGACGACGAGATCGCCGACGCCTGGCGCGTGGCCATGTGGGGCAAGAAGCCCGGCCACGGCATCGACGACCCCGGGTTCCTGCAGCCCGACCGTCCCATGAGCGCGATCGGAGGATGATGAGCGTTCCCACCGACACCCGTCTCGCCACGGTGACGGTGTCCGTGCGGTACTTCGCCGGCGCCAAGGCCGCGGCCGGCACGCGCGGCGAGCCCGTGACGCTCCCCGCCGGCGCCACGGTCGCCGACCTCGTCACCGCCCTGGCCGCCGACCACGGCGACGCCCTCGCCCGCGTGCTCGGCGCGGCGAGCTTCCTGCTCGACGAGATCGCCGTGCACGACCGGTCGACCGTCCTCGCCGACGGCGCCGTGTTCGACGTCCTCCCGCCGTTCGCGGGCGGCTGAGCTACCCGGTGTGTCAGCGAAGTGGGGGGGGGGGGG
>NZ_JBTWNF010000012.1:0-213686 GCF_054796175.1 Actinomycetospora sp. C-140
CGAAATCGATCACCCGGTCCGGGGGACGCGTCACCACAGGCCGCCGCACATCCGCGGCGCCCTCGGAATCGACGCCGTCAGCGGCGCCAGGCAACATTGCCATCTTCTCCGGCCTATCCTTTTGCAGGGTCGCGAGCGTGGCTTTCGAGGTCAGAGTGCGACCATCACGGTCTTGGTCTCGGTGTACATCTCGACGGCCGACTGTCCGTGCTCTCGCCCCACTCCCGACTGCTTGAAGCCTCCGTACGGCACGCTGGGGTCGAGCGCTCCCCATTGGTTGACCCATACGGTCCCGGCGCGCAGGCCGGATGCCGCCCGGTGGGCCTTGGACACGTCTCGCGTCCACACCGCCGCGGCCAGTCCGAACTCGGTGTCGTTGCCCTGGGCGACGGCGTCGTCGAGGTCGCGGAACGGCATGACGGTGGCGACCGGTCCGAAGATCTCCTCACGGGCGACGCGAGACCCGTTGTCGAGGCCGCGGACGACCGTGGGCCGGTGGAAGTAGCCCTGGGTCGGCAGATCGGCTTCGGTCGTGAGCAGGGCGCCGCCATCGGCGCGGGCGATGTCGAGGTAGCTCGACACGCGGTCGAACTGTGTCTTGGAGTTCAGGGGGCCCATGAACGTCGTCGGCTGGAGGGGGTCACCGACGGGGAAGGTCTGCATGATCTGGGTCAACAACTCGGTGAACGGCTCGAGAACCGTGTCCTCGACGAACACACGCGTCCCGGCCGCACAGACCTGCCCGGAGTTCAGGCAGAAGCCGGCCGCCGCCATGCCTGCGGCCTGCTCCAGGTCCGCGTCGGCGAAGACGATGGTGGGTGACTTCCCGCCGAGCTCCAGGGTGACCCGCTTCAGGTTCCCGGTGGACACCTCCAGGATCCGCCGCCCGACCGGCCCCGAGCCGGTGAAGGCGATCTTGTCCACATCGGGGTGGCCGATCAGGGCCTCGCCGGCCGACTTCCCGAAGCCGGTCACGATGTTGACCACGCCCGGCGGCAGGTCGGTCAGCTGCAGGAGCTCGCCGAGCCGCAGTGCCGTCAACGGCGTCTGCTCCGCCGGCTTGAGCACCACGGTGTTCCCGAACGCCAGCGCCGGGGCGATCTTCCACGCCGCCATGGACAGGGGCGCGTTCCAGGGGATGATCGCTCCGCAGACACCCACCGGTTGCCGGAGCGTGTAGTGGAACGAGGCCGGCGACGACGGCGCCGTGTCGCCGTAGATCTTGGTGGGCCAGCCCGCGTAGTGGCGGAAGGTCTCGACCGCTCCCGCGACGAACGACGTCGAGACCGTGAGTGGCGCCCCGTTGTCCAACGTCTCGAGGAGTGCCAGCTCCTCGGCGTGCTGCTCGATCACATCTGCGATCGCCAGCAGCGACCTCGAACGCTCGTAGGGTGAGAGAGCCGCCCAGGACCGGTCCTCGAAAGCGCGCCTCGCCGCGACGACCGCGCGGTCGACGTCCGGCGCGCCCGCGGAGGCCACCTCGATGAGAGGCATCTCGGTCGTCGGGTCGATCGTCGCGAACGTCTCGCCGGACTGGGCGGGGCACCACTCCCCGCCGATGAGGAGCTCCTTCGGCCCGGTGCGCAGGTAGTCCGGGACCGGGCGGTCGGACGCCGGCGTCCGATCGGCCGTGACGGTCTCGCTCATGACGAACCTTTCCTTCGAGGGTGGTCGGGCGGGGATGCCGGACCGGGAGAACGATCAGTGGCAGGAGCACACTGATCGTCGAGGAAGTCGATCAATACGTGCGCGAAGGCGTCGTTGTCGTCCCCGGCGACCATGTGACCGGCCTCGACCTGGGCGTAACGGGCGTCCGGCACAAGGTCCAACAGCTCGTGAACGCCTTCGTCGCTGAGGACGTCGGACCGGGTCGCGTGGATGAGCAGGGTCGGGACCCGGACCGCGCGCGCGGCCTCCATGGCGCGGGCCGCGTCCCGCTCCCGCCGGTCGCCCATGTTCGACTGGACGAGCCAGTCCGGGTCCCAGTGCCAGTACCACCGCCCGTCGTCGTGCTGACGCAGATTCCGCAGGAGCCCGTCCTGATTCGACGGCGGCGGGCGACCGGGGTTGTACCGCTGCACCTCTTCGGCGGCCGCAGCCGGCGAGTCGAAGCCCGCGAAGCCACGGGTCATGAAGTCGAGAATCCGAGCCAGACCGGCCGATTCGATGCGCGGGGCAACGTCGACGAGCACGAGCGCGCGGGCGACGTCGCCGCGCTCACCCTGCGCCACCAGCGCCGTCAACCCGCCCATCGAGGCACCCACGATCACCGGTGGCTCCGGGAACGTGGCCGTGACCGCTGCCAGGTCCAGCACCGAGTCGGTCAGCGTGTACTCGGTGGCCCGCGCCCAGTCGCTGTCACCGTGGCCGCGCGCATCGATCGAGGTCGCGGCGAAGCCGAGGGTGGCCAATCGTCGGGCGGTGGCTTCCCAGGAGTGCCGGGTCTGGCCGGCGCCGTGGAGCAGCAGGACCTCACCCCGCGTCTCCCCCGACGGCGCCCACCGGTCGCCGACCAGGCTGACCCCGGACCGCTCCAGGACCACGCGCTCGGGCGCCACGAGCTGGACCTCGTTCACGGCGCGGCAACTCCACGCGGAACGAAACGGATCCGCGCGGTGCTGATCTCGTGCACCATGAAACTCGGGTTGTACTGCACCGACCCCTCGACGACCTCGAGGTCGTCGAGCCGGGCGAGCAACGAGTCGAACGCGATCTGCGCCTCCAACCGGGCCAGCGGAGCTCCCAGGCAGTAGTACGAACCGCGACCGAACGACAGATGCGGGCTCTCACCGCGACGCTGCAAAGACAGCTCGTCGGGCTCGGCATAGACCAGCGGATCCCGGTTCGCCGCCACGAAGGGCAGGAACACGTGCGCGCCCGCCGGGATCGTGGTGCCCGAGAGCACGACATCCTGCTTCGCGCGCCGGAACGCGCCCTGCACCGGCACGTCCAGCCGCAGCACCTCCTCCACGAACGCCGGCGTCAGCGACGGGTCCGCGCGCAGCCGGTCGGCGAGGTCGCGGTCACGCGCCAGGCGCAGGACCCCCGAGGCGATGAGGTTGGTCGTCGTGCCGTTCCCCGCGAACAGGAACTGCACCAGGATCCCCACCATCTCCCGCTCGGTGAGTTCCTCGTGCGCCTGGGCGACCACCCCGAGCACGTTGTCCTGCGGGTCGGCGATCGCCTCGGCGATCGCCTCGGCGAAGAAGGCGTGGAACTCCCCGAGACTCTCGAGCAGGGACACCAGACGGTCGGCATCGAGCGAGTTGTTCCCGAGCATCACCGCCATGTCCTCCGACCACCGCCGGAAACGAGGCATCTCCTCCAACGGCACCCCGAGCCGACGCGCGATCGCCTCCAACGGCAGCGGCCAGCAGAAATCGCGGACGATGTCGCTCTCCCCCGCCTCGACGAAGCGCGCGATGAGATTCTCCGCGATCTCGCGGACCTCATCGTCCGCGGCCTTCACCTGCCGCGGACTGAACGACGGAGCCACCAGACGCCGATGCCGCTCGTGCTCCGGCGGGTCCGCGGTGAACAACACCTCCCACCGCGCGAAGTCCGACGCCGCCTGCGCCGCCGGCGACACCACACTCGAACTCAACGCCGCCGACATCGCCCCCCGCATCATCTGCGCATACTGCGGACCCGCCGGATACCGATGAGAGAACCGCGTCGTGTCAGCAAGCACCTCACGAATATCGTCCGACCCGGTCACCAACCACGAGTCGATCGACTCCACGAAATAGACACCCTGATCCCGGATGCCCTCGTAGTACCGGTGCGGACACTCCATCGCCCCCGGGTCCAACTCGAACGGCGATCTCACATCCGGATCGAGCCCACTCACCGCGGCGCCGTCACTCATGCAGGGCCTCCATTGCGCTCGAACTCGGAGGACGTCCCGTGTCCTCCTGATGGTTCACACATGTGTTCTGTCCACTCCTCGCTCGTACTCGTCGCCGTCGAGAGCCATCGCTCGTCTCGGGCGGTGGGCGTCCCGGGACTCAGAAACCCACCCGTTGATTCCGGTAGGGAGCGGGCGGTCAGGACAGGGTGGTGGCCTCGGGGTCGGTTTCGAGTTGGTCGCGGATGATCCGGCGGGAGATTTTCATGGCCGCGGTCTTGGGGAGGGCGTCGACGTGGACCCATCGTTTGGGGACCTTGTAGTGGGCCAGGTGCTCGCGGCACAGCACGTCGAGGTCGTCGGCGTTGGCGCTGCCGCGCAGGACCGCGACGACCACACGTCCCCAGCGGTCGTCGGTGAGCCCGACCACGGCCACTTCGTCGACGCCGCCGTGCTTGAGGATCACGTCCTCGACCTCGGCGGGGTAGACGTTGAACCCGCCGGTGATGATGAGGTCCTCGCGGCGGTCGACGACGTAGAGGTAGCCGTCCTCGTCGAAGTAGCCGAGGTCGCCCACGGTGAGCCAGCCGTCGATGGCCTGGTCGGCGCGCATCGGCACCGACCCGACGTAGCCGAACGAGTGGGTGGCGCTGCGCGAGTAGATCTCGCCGACGACGTCCGGCCCACAGTCCCGGCCCTCGCCGTCGAGGATGCGCACCTCGGACCCGAAGGAGACCCGCCCGACCGAGGCGAACTTCTCCGGTGGGTCTCCCGGGACCAGGAGGCTGACGAAGCCCATGTCCGAGGCGCCGTACATCTCGTACACCTCGACGCTGGGCAGCTTCTCGCGGACCCTGGCCTTCAGCGAGGGGGAGAACGGCGCCGAGGTCACGACGATCTGTTTCAGGGTGTGCGGCCGGGAATCGGACTCGAGCGCCATCGCGAGCATGGTGGGGACCATGAGTGCGTGGGTGACACCGGCGCGATCGCATTCCTCCCAGAGTCGGTTCTGGTCGAATCGACGGTGCAGGGAGATGGCGCCCCCGGCCGCCAGGGTGGCGGCGGCGAGGTGGAACGAGACGTGCGCGAGAGGGGCGACGACGAGCGAGACGTCGTTTCGGGAGTATCCGAGTTCTCGGGCCAGCCGTTCGTGCAGCAGCGCGATCGCGCGGTGGGTGGTGGCAACACACTTCGGGGTGCCGGTCGTGCCCCCGGTGAATCGCAGGTGATAGAACAGGTTCTCGTCAAACTCAATCTCGAAGGGCTCCGGCACGCCGCGCGCCATGACGTCCTCGATGGCGGTCCCGCTCGGACCGATGACCATCGCCGCGCCGGCGTCGGCGACCTGGAACTCCACCTCGCGCTCGGAGTGGCGTGGATTCAGGGGAAGCGCGGAAATACCTGCCCGAACCAGCCCGTAGAGCACGGCGAGCACCTCGGGCGAGTTCTCGGCCATAACGCCGACGACGTCCCCGACGCGCAGGCCGACGGCAGCACAGCCGCTCGCGGCGCGGTTGATCATTTCGTCCAGGACCTGGAAGGTGATCTGCCGGTCCTCGAAGTGGACGGCGACCTGGTGTGGGTGTGATCGGGCCCAGGTACGAACCAGGTTGTCTGCCCGCAGGGCACGCCATGCGGGCAGCGAGTCCGGTGCCCGTCCATCCCACGCCCGCTTCTGCAGTTCGGCGCCGCTCAGCACGGCGTGCCCCGCTGTGCCTTGGCGCCAAGCTTGGTGACGTCGAGCCGAAAGAGATCCGCGACGTTCTGATAGGCGATCCGGTCGTGCTCGGTCTGGTCGAGTTCGAGTTCCTCGAGCATCTGCACCCCGTCTGCGGCGTCCCAGCCGCCCAGATTGCTCCCGACGACCAGCTGGGACACACCCACGACGTCGACGAGGAAGCGCCGGCTGGTGAGGTCATGGACGAGGATCTCGAAAAAGACGTTTTCGAAGTACTCGCGGATCGGGCGCTTTGCTCGATTGTCGGGCTGGCTACGACGAGCTTCCTCGATGCGACCGATCTGGTAAGGAACCATGCCACCGCCGTGCGGGAGCAGGACCTTGAGCTTCGGGAAGTCGTCGAAGACCCCGCCTAGCGTGAGCCGGGCGAACGCCATGGTCTCCGAGTAGTTGTAACCGACCACCCAGCTGAGGTTGTAAGAGTCCTCGGCGCCGGTGGCCATGGGAAGCGGGTGTGGGTGGAACATGATCGGGACCCGGCGACTCTCCAGCGCCTCGTAGAGCGGCCAGAGAGCCTCGTCATCCAGCTCGTGGCCACCGAGGGCGTCTGTCCCGAGGCTGACCGCGACGGCTCCGGCGCGCACGGCGCGGTCGAGCTCGGCGATGCTGGCGGCGATGTCCTGGAGGGGGAGGGTCGCCGACCACGACAACCGCGATGGATGAGCCGCGGCCGACCTGGCCAACGCGTCGTTCTGCACCTGGGTGGTGTGCACGCCGATCTCCGGCTCGGCCCAGTAGAGGTAGAACAGCGGCGAGGTGCTCTGGATCAGGTGGGAGGTTCCCACCTCGTCCATCGTGGCGATCCGCTTGTCGGTGTCGTTGAAGGCGGCCGGCACCGCGAAGTTCAAACTCTTGCTGGGTTTCGTCCGGTACGGCCCGATCTCGAGGAGGGCGCGACCCTCGCCGGCGTCCACGGTGCGAGGACCGTATGGCCCTGCCGACTCGAGCATGCCTTCGATCATGTGCGCGTGGACGTCGATGTACATCAGTCCTCCAGAGCTGCAGAAGGTCGTCTCGCGGCGAACGATGTCGAGGGCGGGACCGACCGTCCCCTTGGCGAGGCTCGATATGCTGTATACAGTAGCACCATCAGCAAGCGCGAGCATCGCTTAGTGGAGGCGACGATGGTTCATCCCTACGGACTGGGTTACCTGCTGGTCGACACGCCTGAAGACACGGTGGACCGCTGGCGCGAGTACGGTGCAGGCGTCATCGGTCTGATGCCGGAGGACTCGGCCCCCGGCGCTCTGCGCTTCCGCATGGACGACCGCCTGAGCCGGATCGTCGTCCGGGCGTCGGCGACGCCGTCGTTCACGCTGGGCTGGGAATACCCGACGGAGAAGGCCTGGGAGGAGGCGCTGACGCGCCTCCAGGACGCAAGCGTCAAGATCGAGCCGGTGGATGCGGAGGGTCTCGCGCTGCGCGGCGCTACCAAGGCGTACCGGTTCCAGGACCCCGCCGGGGTGCAGAGCGAGGTGTTCTTCGGCGGCTACATCGAACCGGTCCGGCCGTTCATCTCACCCATCGGTGTCCGGTTCGTGACCGGCGATCAGGGAATGGGACACGCCACCCTCATCGTCGGCAAGGCCGAGGAGGAGATGGCCTTCTACCAGGACGTCATGGGCATGCACCTGCGGGAGACCACGTTCCAGAAGACAGCCTTCTTCGGGGTGAACCCTCGACAGCACAGCCTGGGCATGCTCGGCGTGCTACCGGACGACGCGCCGCCGCAGCTGATGCACCTGATGATCGAGGTCGACGACATCGACGACGTCGGTCGCGCGCAGGACAAGTGTTTCGACGGCGCCGGGCCGGTGTCGATCAGCATGGGGAAACACTGGAACGACCACGTGGTGTCCTTCTACACGCAGACCCCCTCCGGCTGGGACATCGAGTACGGGGCGGGGGGCCGGCGGGTTGACGATACGGCCGACTGGAGCCAGGTCCACCAGGCCGGCGTGCCCGGGGCGAGCGTGTGGGGTCACCGGGTCGTGCTCCCGGACGGCTCGCTTGGCCCCAACGTCGGCAACCAGCTCTGACCTCTCGCGCCCCACTCGATCGTTCGTCGAGGAGCAAGCATGACCAGCGTCCACCAGTCCACCGACGTGCGGACCGACGAGTGGGATGCCGTCTCGGACAACAAGATCGCGCCGAGCTTCTACTGGAGCCCCGCCCTCTACGAGGCCGAGCTCGACCGGATCTTCCGGACCAGTTGGGTCTACGTCGGGCACGCGAGCGAGGTGCCGACCCCGAACAGCTACTGCCGCAAGCGGGTCGCCGGCCAGGAGCTGGTCCTGACGAGGGATCAGGCCGACGTCGTCCGGGTGCTGTTCAACCGGTGCAGCCACCGCGGAAACCTCGTCTGCATGGCGCCCCGCGGTGAGGCGAACACCCTCAAGTGCGCCTACCACGGGTGGGCGTTCACGATGGACGGCTCGCTGCGGGCCGTTCCTCGTCCCGACGCCTACGCCGACCGGCTCACCCAGATGCGCTCGAAGCTGGGCCTCGGCGCTCCGGCGGCGACGGAGTCCTACGGGGGCTTCGTCTTCGTCCGGCTCGAGGAGGACGAGTCCGCGCCGTCGTTCGACGAGTTCATCGGTCCCGTCCGCAGTTCCATCGACCGGCTCACGCGGTTGTCGCCGGACGGCGAGGTCACGCTCACCGGCGGGTGGATCGGCCACCGACTGCACTGCAACTGGAAGATGGTCGTCGAGAGCAACGTCGACAACTACCACGTGAACTTCGTGCACAAGTCCCTGTCGGACGCGATTCCCGGATCCTTCGACTCGGCCGAGGATCTCACCGTCCGTCACCTCGGCATGGGACACACCGAGGTGGACTTTCGTCCGCAGTACCGTCGCGACGGACGCGAGATGGTGTGGTCTGGTGCCGTGCGTCGAGAGCGGCTGGGCGATTACGTCCCGCGCCTCGAGCAACGCCACGGCGAGCAGGAAGCGCACGAGGTGCTCGTCGACGGTCCGCCACACGTGATGGTGTTCCCCAACCTGTTCCTCTCGCAGATGAACATCATGGTGATCGATCCGGTGTCCGCCGAGGAATCAGCTGCCTACACGACGCCGGTGTTCCTCGCCGGGGCGCGCGAACTCAACCGTCGTACCGCGCTGCAGTGCAGCGGGGCCATGGGCCCGGCCGGTCTGATCATCGCCGACGACGCGGAGATCGGGGACCGGAACCAGGTCGCGCTCCACACGGTCGAGCCCTCGTTCCTCGACATCTCCCGGGGCGTGGAGCGGGAGACGGCCGAGGGTGCCGTGCAGGAGTCGAAGTGGGGCGGTGACGAGACCACCCAGCGAGGGATCTGGCGGTCCTACCGGGATCTCATGAATCGTCGATGATCGCTGGTCGACCACCCGCAGCCTCCGCTGCTCCCGCCGATCGGTCCCACGAGGAGAGCCAGTGAACGAGAAGGTCGAACGGGTCGCTGTCGTGACCGGCGCTGCTGCGGGGGTCGGTCAGGCGGTGTGTGTCGGGCTCGCCCGACGCGGCGAGGTCGTGGTGGGTTTCGACCTAAAGGACGCCACGGAGACCGGCAAGCGGGTCACCGACGCCGGCGGCAGTTGGCTGGAAGTGCAGGGCGACGTCAGCGACGCCGACGACGTCGCCCGACTCTTCGCCGAGGTCGATGACGTCTACGGGCGCCTCGACATCCTGATCAACAACGCGGGCGTCTTCCCCAATATCGACTTCGAGGAGATGACGTTTTCGGACTGGCGTCGCGTCCTCAGGATCAACCTCGATTCTCAGTTCCTGACATGTCACGCAGCGGTACCGCTGATGCGGCAGAACGAGTACGGCCGCATCGTCAACCTCGTCTCCAGCTCCGTGGCGGGGACCTCCCGGGGATACACCGCCTACAAGTCGAGCAAGCTCGGCGTGGTCGGCCTGACCCGGGGCCTCGCAGCCGACCTGGGTCCCCACGGGATCACGGTCAATGCCGTCAGCCCGTCGCTGACCGACACCCCCGGGACCCAGGAAAACGGTAGCGCCAAGGCGTTGTCGGGCGTGGCCAGCCGCATGCAGGCGATCCCGAAGGTGGCCGTACCGGAGGACGTGGTCGGCGCCATCGCCTTCCTCGCCAGCGAGGACGCGTACTTCATCACCGGGCAGACGCTGTATTCCGACGGCGGCCTCGGTTACCTGTAGCCCTGAGGAGACGAGCAATGCCCCTGGTCTCGATCGACCACACGGTCTGCAGCGGGACAGAAGCCTGCCACCAGCGGTTGCCAGCCGTCTTCGGTATCGACGACGACGGTTATGGCGTCGTGCTTGACGACAAGGCGGCAACCCTGGCCGACATCGTCGCATGCGCGAAGGACTGCCCGACCGGCGCCATCAGCGTCGTCGTCGACCAGGACGACGCCTGACCGACAGCCGTACACCGGGCGGCCGGCTCTCCGATCTCCACGGTCAGGCCGGCTGCTCGGCCTCGACGGTCGCCGCCGACTTCTGCGACCCGATCGATTCGAGCACCTTCCGGGTGTGGTCCAGATGCGTCCGGATGGCCATCTCCACCAACTCCACGTCACGAGTCCGGAGAGCACTCAGGATCGTGTTGTGCTCTCGGATCACCAGGGCGGCTCGGGACTTCGCGATCCCGCCGAGATGAAGCGGACGGTGACCCCGGTCCCGGATGTCCTCGATCAGTCCGCCGACCGCGCTGTCGGTGCCGTCGAGGATGAGGTGGAAGCGCCGGTCGGCGCGCAGCCACTCCGCGGCCGTCATGTCCGGCCGCATGGCGGCCAGTTCGGCCTGGGCTTGTTCGATCCGTCGTTCGAGTACGCCGTCGGGGAGCTCGAGAGCCTTACGCAAGGCGAAGACCTCCAGCTCGGCCCGGATGTCGTGCAACTCGAGCACCTGGACGGCGGACAGGTCCTCGACGACGAAGCGCTGGAAGGGATTGGACACCAGCAGGCGTTCGGCCTGCAGGCGGCGCAGCGCCTCGCGGATCGGGACTCGACTCACGCCGAATTGCTTGGCGAGGTCGACCTGGTTGAGTTCGGCGCCCGCTGCGAGCCGGCCGTCGATGATGGCCGACCGAATCCGCTGGTAGACCTCATCGGTGAGAGTGGTACGCGGGACCGGTGCCTCGTCGGGCGTCAGGTCGTCGGGGCCAGACTTCGGCGCTCTCGCGGGCATGCGCGGCCTTCCTGACAAGTCACGACCTCGGAGCTTCAGCATACAGACGACACGTACAGCGGCGGACGTACTCGTGCATGTGATGGGTCGAACGTCGAGATGACGTGACGCTCACGAGCGTCGGGTCGTCCGCCACGAGACGTCGCGGTCTCCGCGGGGCTCGCCGGGCAGTCCGAGGACGCGCTCGCCGAGGATGTTCCGGAGGATCTCCGACGTTCCGCCTTCGATGGAGTTGGCCAACGACCGCAGGTAGGACTTCCGGACGTCGGTGCCACCGTGCACGGACGAGACGTCGGAGGTCGACTGCTCGTACCCGTCGATGAGGAGTCCCGCGTCGCCGGAGAGGTCGACGCAGAACTCGTAGACGGCCTTGTTGAGCTCGGCCATCTGGAGCTTCGCGATGGAGCCCTCGGGGCCGGGGTCGCGGTACCGGGCGGCGGCCCGGACGTTGGTGAGGCGGACGGCCTCGGCCTGTGTCCACAGCTGGCCCAGGCGATCGGTCGTGGCGGCGTCGGCGCGGCCATGGGTCACGGCGGCCCGGTACAGCTCGACGGCGTGGGCGATCGGTCCGCTGCCTCGAGCGGCCACCTGTCGTCCGATCGAGACGCGTTCGTTGGCCAGGGTGGTCATGGCGACCCGCCAGCCGTCGTCGACAGAGCCGAGGACGTCGTGGGCGGGCACCCGCACGTCGGTCAGGTAGACCTCGTTGAATTCGGACTCTCCTGTGAGCTGCCGGAGCGGCCGTACTTCGACCCCGGGCGAGCGCATGTCCAGCAGGAAGTACGTGAGTCCCCGGTGCTTCGGGACGTCGGGGTCGGTGCGTGCGAGGAGGATGCCGAAGTCGGCCACGTGTCCCAGCGAGGTCCAGATCTTCTGTCCGTTGACCACGAAGTCGTCGCCGTCGCGGACCGCGCGGGTGGCGAGGGCGGCGAGGTCGGAGCCCGCTCCGGGCTCGGAGAAGAGCTGGCACCAGATCTCCTCCCCGCTGAAGCAGGGACGCAGGTAGCGGCGGCGCTGCTCCGCGGTGCCGTGGGTGTGGATGGTGGGCATGGCCATGCCGAGCCCGACGATGTTGGCCGCCGAGTGATCGGCGGCTCCGGCGGCGACGAAGCACTCCTCGACGGCTGCCTGCATCGACTGGTCCGATCCCCGTCCGCCGTGACCCTCGTCGAACCCGATGACGGCGAGGCCGGCGTCGAAGCGTGCTTCCCGGAAGGCGCGGTCGGCGACGCGGTCGTCCGGGTCGGGCACGGTGTGGCGGTGCAGGAAGGCGGTGACGGCTCCGTCGGGAGTCGGGTCCGCGGGGGCCGGGTGGGCGGACACGTCGTCGCCGGCGGCACTGGGGTGGTCGGTCGTCACGAGCCCGAGCAGCTCCGCGCGGTGACGTGCGGGCGCTCCGAGCAAGAGCCGGCTGCTGCTCGCACGCTTCAGGTAGAGATGTGCGGGGTGTTCCCAGGTGAAGCCGATCCCGCCGAAGACCTGAATGGTGTCCGTGGTAGCCCGCCGGAAGGCCTCGGACGCGACGGAGCGGGCGAGTGGGGCGCTGACGGCCAAGCCGGACGGGTCATGAGCCGCGGTCCAGAGGCCGTGGTAGACCGCCGAACGGGTCGACTCGACCCCGACGAGCATGTCGACCAGCCGGTGCTTCACCGCCTGGAACGACCCGATGGCCCGCCCGAACTGGACCCGGTTGGAGGCGTGTTCCACCGCCAGCTCGAGGACGCGCTCGGCGCCTCCCAGCTGCTCGGCGGCGAGGAGCAGCGCCGAGACACGGTGGCTGCGGATCAGGCAGTCCGCCGCACCGGCGGTCGGACCGAGGCGGCGGGCCGGCACCGCGTCGAACCGGAGCTCGGCCAGCGCTCGGGTCTGGTCCAGGGCAGTCAGCGGTGTGCGAGTCAACCCGGGCGCGTCCCCGGGGACCTCGAAGAGGGAGACCCCCGCATCGCTGGTCGCCGCCACCAGGATGGTGTCGGCGAGGGCGCCGTCGACCACGATGCCCGCGGTGCCCGTGATCGCCGGATCTTCGTCGTCCGTGACGCGCAGTGTCGAGCGTGCCGGGTGATCGCCGGCCCAGGCGAGCGTGGCGATGGATCGTCCCGTCGCGATGTCCGGCAGGAGCCGGGCGCAGGCCTCGACATCCCCGAGTTCCTGCAGGGCGGGCACCGCGAGCGCGACCGTCGCCAGGAACGGGCCGCAGAACAGGGCGCGACCCAGTTCCTCGAAGACGACTCCGAGCTCGATGGCCGTTGCCCCTGCGCCTCCATGCTCCTCGGCGATGGTGAGGCCCTGGAGTCCCAGCTCGGCGAGCAGCATCCACACCTCGGGGTCGAAAGCCTGGTCGGTGTCCATCAGCCGACGGACCGCGGCCTCATCGGAGTGCTTGCGCAAGAGTTCGCGGACCACGTCGCGCAGGTACTCGGCGTCCGTGCCGGGGCTGAAGTCCACCGTCTTCCTCATCTCTGGCGATTCCGCGCTCACTGCATCTAGTGTAGACAGTATGTAATAGATCGGACCAACGCCGTGGCTGTCGTCTCGCTCGCGAGCCGTCGTCCGGCCTGATGGCGTCGGGATGTTGCGTGCAGCTGGAGGGTCGACCATCGACCTCAGGGTCGGCGACACTCCTATCTCCGGGCGAGTGATGGCGGCGCGCGACGATCCATCTCGAGAAGCGGCGGCGCCTAGTCGGGTCGGGAGCGATCGACGACCGAGGTCATCTGGGAGAGCTTGCCGCCAGAGTCACCAGACATCCCGTTAATGTATACACTCTGTGGGGTCGCAGCCGTGGTAGCGGGGATACCCATGACAGGCGACGGTGGGGCCTCCGGCGAGGTAGGAGGCCTGGGCGAGCCCAGACAGCCCAGCTAAGCCTCCAGCCGGCCCTGGTGCTATCTCTGCCGTCGGCGCGGTTGCGTCTGGAAGCCTGCCCAGCTGTCTCCACTCGGCCAAAGTGAATCTTCATAGATGAGATTGCGTTCGCAGGACGGTCGTTGTGGCGCTCGCAGCGACTCTCAGGGCAGGCGTGCGCCAAGCCAGCCAGTCACCGCGCGAGGCCATCGGCCTTGGCGAGGTCCCGCGGATGGTCCTCGCGCTCACGATGCTGTTGGAGGGCCTTGATCGGGGCTCTACCCTTCACCCTCTGCGAGAGTCGCACCGCGTTGCGACGGTCGACACCGCAATGATTCCGCGCACCAGGCGGCTCAGCGCGTCGGAACAAGATCAACCACGAGGCCCTGATGGGGAACCGCTTACATCACGCCGTGACTACCCCAACTCGTCACCGCCGATGATCGATAGCCAGCGACACCATCGCTGACCAGCACCAACGCTCACCACGGCACACGGCGACAGACGTGACTCTCGTCCACTGGGTTCCGGAGTCACCGGCACGCACAGCGATGGAGGACGCCGACTGGCCCGGTCTCGTGTTGCCGTGATCGCCCATGATGACGCTGGCCGAAGTTCCCCAGAGGTGCTAGATCATCTTCCCCAGGTGAGAGATCACCTTAGTGCGGTGACGGCGCGGGTGGTCAAGCTCGTCGGAGCGGGATGTCGCCGGGTTCGGGGAGGGCGGGTCGGGCGGCTTCGGGGGTGGTGAGCAGGGCGACGATGCTGACCTCGCCGCCGCAGTGCGGGCAGGCCCGAACGGCTATGGGTGCCGGGGCGGATTCGGATGAGCGGCTGGCGCTGGTGGCGGCCGGTTCGGCTCGGCGGCGTAGGTGGGCGTGCTTGCGGCAGCGGTCGGAGCAGTAGCGGTGCCGTGGCCCGGCGGGGGTGAAGGTGGTCCAGCAGATCGGGCATGCGCGCTCGGATCGCCAGTCCACGCTCTGGTCAGCTGGCATGGCTGCCTTCCAGGCTCGGGCCGGGTCCGCTCCGGTGACCGGTGGCGGCGCGCAGGGTGTCCGACGTCTTCTGATGGGCGCGTAGCCGGTAGGAGGGGCCGTCGATGCCGACGACGGTGGCGCGGTGCAGGAGCCGGTCGAGCATGGCCGCGGCGACGGTGGCGTCGCCGAAGGCGCCGGCCCAGTCGGCGATGCCGACGTTGGTCGTGAGGATCGTGCTGGACTTGAGGTAGCGCTGGTTGATGACCTGGAACAGCGCCGAGGCGCCGTCGCCGGGCAGCGGCAGGTAGCCCAGCTCGTCGATGACCAGCAGCTTCGGTCCGGCGAAGAAGCGCATGCAGGTGTTCCAGCGGCCCTCGAGGGCGGCCTTGTGGCACTTGGCGGCGAGGTCGGCGGCGGTGGTGAAGTAGACCCGCGCCCCGGCCTCGGCTGTGCCCCGTGCCAGGGCAGTGGCCAGCATGGTCTTGCCGACTCCGGGTGGGCCGACGAACAGGACGTTGGCGGCGTCGTCGAGGAAGCGCAGGGTCGTGAGGTCGCGGACGAGTTTCTCGTCGACGCCGGGTTGGGCGGCGAAGTCGAAGTCGCTGATGGTCCAGGGACCGGGCAGGCAGGCGAACCGCAGCCTCGATGCGAGCCGGCGGGCTTCGGTGGCCTCGACCTCGATCTCGAGCAGCCGCTCGAGCGCGGCGGTCAGCGACAGCCCGTCGCTGCGGGCGGCATCGAGCACGGTGTTCAGGGCGTCGGCAGCGTCGTTGAGCTTCAAGTACCCGAGGTGGGCGCGCAGGTTCTGATAGCGGCGAGCCTCGCTGGTCGGACCGGCGGTCATCGCAGCTCACCGGCGTTCGTGCCGGTGTTCGTGCTGGTGGCGCGGGCGGCGGCGGGGACCAGAGCGGCGTAGGCCGCCATGTCGATCACGACCCGCTGCCCCGAACTCGCCGCCGAACTCGCGGTCGACCCGCGCAGTCGGGCAGCCTCGGCGAGCGAAGCGTCCCCGGCCGGGCGACGGGTCTTCGAGCGGCAGGGTCGAGCGTCGCTGAACTCGGCCAGCACCCGGCTCTCCAGCGCGCGGACGTGCCCCTCGTCGCGGACTGTCGCGCCGGCGCCGTTGGGGGCGCGGTGGTGGACCGCGACGGTCGCGCCGGTGGCGGTGACGATGCGCAGCTGATCGCCCCCGAGACGGTGCCGGACCACGACCTGGGCGCCGGGCATCCCCGGCGGCACCGAGTACCGGTTCCCGCGGAACGAGACCAGCGCCTGAGTCGAGACCGTGCGCACCACCGAGAGCTCGGCCGGGAACGCTGTCGCCGGCGCCGCCCGCAGCCCCTCACCGGCAGCGAGCTCGGCGACCGTGGTGCGCTCGCCGTCGCGGCGCCGGACCCGGCCATCGAGCCGGGCGCAGAGCTCGTCGAGGCCCTGCTGCGCGCCAGCGACGGTGACGTCGTCGGGAAGGGTGCGCCACCAGCGTTGCGCGGCGGAGTGGTTGGCCTTCTCGACCACGCCCTTGCGGTTGCCGTGCCGCGGCGGGCAGAGATCCACCGCCACCGCGTAGTGCTTCGCGGCCTGTGCGAACGCCGCCGACACCGCCCCCGACTGCGGGGAGCAGACCGTGGCCATCCGATCGAAGCGCCACCGCCGGGTCAGTCCGCCCAGCTTGCGGGTCACGCGGTCCACCGCCTCGATCAGGTGCGGGAAGTCCTCCGACTCGGCGAGCACCGCCCGCCAGCGTCCCGAGTGCGCCAGCGACCCCACCAGCAGATGCGCCTGGCCGCCGACGCCCCACGACGTCGGCGGGTCGGGCAGCTCGACCCAGTCCCACTGGGTCTCCTCCCCGGCCGGGTGGCTGATGATCGCCGCGTCGCGGCCCTTCGAGGCCGTGCAGGGCTCGCAGTGCGGCCGCAACCGGTGGGCGCGGATCGCGGCGGTCAACGACGGGTACGACCCGGCGAAACCCAGCCCCGTGAGCTCGTCGAACAGGGTCGAGGCCCACAGGTGCGGATCCTCGGCCAGCCGCAGCCGGCAGTACTCCAGGAACGGCTCGGTCCGTGTCGGCTCGCGGCGCACCCGCTGCTCGGGGACCCGCCGACCCTCGAGGTAGGCGCGGACGGTCTTGCGGTCATGGCCCAGATGCCGGGCGATCGCCGAGATCGTCCAGCCCTGCTCGCGCAACGCGTGCGCTTCCACATCTGCCTCCCAGGACAGCACCCGGGCCTCCCGCCGCTCCGCCGGTGATCACTCACCCGCGAGCCCAGCGGCAGACCCTCACCCGGCCCCGACACCACGCCGGAACCGCCGTACGACCTGGGGAAGTTGATCTAGCAGGAGTGGGGAGCTTCAGCTAGCGCCATCACCCACTCACGTGACACAGCACGTGGCATAACCTGCAGGGTTCAGGAGCGGTCGGCAAAGGCAGGGGGCGCCCTCAGGGGACCTCGAGCACCAGGTAGAGCGCTGCCGAGCACTTGGTCGCCCGGTTTCCGGAGGCGGTGCTCAGTTGAGCGGAGCCACCTCGGCACGCCGGCCACGGGGAACCACGACCTGTCCTCGCTCGGCGAGGAGAGCGACAGCTCGGTGCGCTGTGCTGAAAGCGACCCGGTACTGGGCGGCAAGGTCCTTGATTGTTGGAAGTGCATCGCCCGGCCTGAGAACCCCACAGCGAATCGCCCCCTCGAGGTCAACCGCGATCTTCCTGTAGGGATCGACCGGCGCGTCCTCAGGCGGCACCGGTAACGCCGAGATGCCGAGCGCCCTGGCGCCGTCCCCGAGCGCCGGATTCGGGAGGTCGGGCATACGCGCCGCCAACGAGCTCGACGCTCGTTGGTCGGCCTCGGCGACCCACGCGCTGTAGACGCGGAGAGTCGTTACTCCACCTCCCCCATGTCCCAACCGCCCTGCCACTGTGCGGATGTCGACGCCGCCGCTGATGAGCTCGGTCGCCGAGTAGTGACGGAGCTGGTGGAGGTGCATGGCGTAGCCGAGGCGCGCGCACATCCGGGAGTAGCGCTGGGTCGCCGTGCCGGGCTTGGGCCAGCTAGACCCGTCGGGGTCGGGTGAGAAGACGAACCCGTCCTCGGGCAGGGTGATCTCGAGTGCGGCCGCTTGCTCGGCGGTGTGCACGAGAAAGGCGCGGAGAAGAGCGAGAGTCTGCGGGTCGAGGACGATGCGGCGCTGCTGGTGAGTCTTGGTGCCCTTCTCCCACGACCGACCGCCGACCTCGGCGATGCTCGATCTGATCGTCACCACGCCCGTACTAAAGTCGATGCGGTTCCAACGGAGCGCGCAGAGCTCCCCGCGCCGTGCGCCGGTGGTCATCGCCAGCCAGACGAACAGGCCCCAGATCGGGTCCTTCGACGCCTCCGACACGATGCGAGCCGCTTGCGAGGCTGTAGGAGGCTCCGGATTCGGCGCCGGCACAGTCGGCGCTACCGCCTTGGCTACCGGATTGCTCCCGACCCAATCCCACCGTACGGCCAGGGCGAAGGCTCCGTTGAGGAGATTGTGGGCGTGGCGGATGGTGCCCTCGCCCAGCGGGCGGCACCGGTGCGGACGACAGCGCTCGTCGCACCGGTGCTCGACCTGGGTTCGGTGATCGACCGAGGTTCGGCCGCGCCGGCAGTGCACCCGGCACCGCCGGAGCTCGGCGTAGAACGAGTCGAGGGCCTCGCCACGGACGCGGCCGACCTGCTGGTCGCCGAGCAGCGGGATGATGTGGTTGCGGACGAGGCCCTCGTAGCCCTGACGCGTGGAGGGCTCGACGCGGGCGACCTCCAGGTAGGCCTCCATCAGCTGACCGACGGTCGCTGAGGTTCGCGGCTGGCGGCCCGCGTCGACCTCTGCGGCCAGGCGGGTCCGTACCTTTTCAGCGTGTGCGGCCGCTCTCGGACCGGCAGGGACGACCTCGGTGAGGTAGTGGCGCTGCTTGGTCACCGAGTCGTAGCCGGCGTACACCCGCACCCTCAGCGACCCGCTGGGCAGCTTCTGGATCGTCCCGCGGCGACGTCGCGTCGGAGCCGAGGAGGCCGTCATGGTGCGACCGTAGCGCGTGCTCGCACCACGTTTGATGACACGGACTCCACGTGCGAGAGGCTTATAAGCCTCTGACCTGCGTGGGCGCGGCAGGATTCGAACCTGCGACCGACGGCTTGTAAGGCCGTTGCTCTTCCGCTGAGCTACGCGCCCGGCACCCCCTAGCGAACAGCAGGTCCGCTCCGGGAGCGAGCGAGATTCAGGACAGCTGCTTCACCGCGTCGCGCCAGCCCTGCTGGTCGCGGGCGTCGCCGGGGCCGTTGTGCTCCGCGAAGCGCACCACGCCGCCGGAGTCGATCAGGAACGTGCCGCGGAAGGCGAAGCCGAGGTCGGAGGAGAAGACGCCGTAGCTCTCGGCGGTGGCGCCGTGAGGCCAGAAGTCCGAGAGGAGGGGGAAGGTGTAGCCCTCCTGGTTCGCCCACGCCTTGAGCGACCAGGTGGTGTCGGTCGAGCACCCCAGCACCTGGACGTCGTCGTTCTCGAACGCCGAGAGGTCGTCGCGCACCGAGCAGAGCTCGCCGGTGCAGATCCCGGAGAAGGCGAACGGGTAGAACACGAGCAGGACGGCCTTGTCGCCGCGGAAGTCGGCCAGCGAGACCTCCTGGCCGTCCTGGTTCTTGAGCGTGAAGTCGGGGGCCTGCGAGCCCACCTCGACGGTCATGTGGACCTGTCTCCTTGTCCGTCCGGGTGCCCGAAACCCGTCCAGCGTAGCGAGGAGCCCAGGTCAGCGGCGTCGCTGGGCGGAGGCCTTCGGCGGGACGAGGCGGGTGCCGACCCAGCCCTCGGAGAGGCTGACGTTCGAGGTCTGCGAGAGCCCCGCGGTGGGGGCGGCCTCGGCGATCTCGGAGGGCTCGACGTGGCCGTCGGTGCCGGTCTTGGGGGTGAGGACCCAGATGACGCCCTCGTCGGTCAGCGGGGACCGGGCGTCCACGAGGGTGTCGACGAGATCGCCGTCCCCGTCGCGCCACCACAGCAGGACGACGTCGACGACCTCCTGGGCGTCCTCGTCGAGCATGTCCTCGCCGGCGCGGTCCTCGACGGCGCTGCGGACCTCCTCGTCGACGTCGGAATCCCAGCCCAGCTCCTGCACGATGATTCCCGGCTCGATGCCGAGCTTGCCGGCGAGATCGGACTTGTCCGAATCTCCCGTGGCCGCGACCACGCCGTCTCCCCCTTCACTGATGGCGCCCACAGAGGCGCACGTCACCCGTCCGAAGCGCTTAGCGAACACGCCCGCCGTACCTGGCGCAACCAGCCACGCGGAGGGACGTACCCGCGCGGAGCCCTCCCCAACAGCCGCCGCGGCTACCCGTCGGTACGCGTGACGGGAGGGACACACCGGGCGACGATGGTCCACGAGCACCACGACGGCACCACGTCCGGCGGGGCGGCGACGCCCCGGCCGACCGGGCAGAATCGATGACGAGAACAGGCCGGAGGCCCGCGATCCGGACCCGGCCCGGAGCCGTCGACCACGAGCGACAGGGAGAACGATCCGTGACCACCCAGAAGGGCTCCGCGAACACCGGGAACGCCGACGGTCGGGTCCACATCATCCGCGACGGCCTGTCGTCGCACCTGCCCGACATCGATCCGGACGAGACCGCCGAGTGGATCGAGTCGTTCGACGCGATGCTCGAGGGGCAGGGCGAGCAGCGCGCCCGCTACATCATGCTGCAGCTGCTCCAGCGGGCCCGGGAGCGGCGCGTGTCGGTGCCGCCGCTGTACTCGACCGACTACGTCAACACCATCCCCACCGACCAGGAGCCCTGGTTCCCCGGCGACGAGGACACCGAGCGCCGCTACCGCGCCTGGATCCGCTGGAACGCCGCGACGATGGTGCACCGCGCGCAGCGACCCGGGGTCGGCGTCGGCGGGCACATCTCGACCTACGCCTCCGCGGCCTCCCTGTACGAGGTCGGCTTCAACTGGTTCTTCCGCGGGAAGGACCACCCCGGCGGCGGCGACCACGTCTACATCCAGGGCCACGCCTCCCCCGGCATCTACGCCCGCGCGTTCCTCGAGGGCCGCCTCGGCGCGCAGCACCTCGACGGGTTCCGTCAGGAGCTCTCGCACGCCGGCCCGGGCGGCGGCCTGCCGTCGTACCCGCACCCGCGGCTGATGCCGTGGTTCTGGGAGCACCCGACGGTGTCGATGGGCCTCGGCCCGATCAACGCGATCTTCCAGGCGCGCTTCGACCGCTACCTGCACAACCGCGGCATGAAGGACACGTCCCAGCAGCACACCTGGGCGTTCCTCGGCGACGGCGAGATGGACGAGCCGGAGTCGCGCGGGGCGATCCACGTCGCCGCGGCCGAGGGCCTCGACAACCTGACCTTCGTCATCAACTGCAACCTGCAGCGCCTCGACGGCCCGGTGCACGGCAACGGCAAGGTCATCCAGGAGCTGGAGTCGTTCTTCCGCGGCGCCGGCTGGAACGTCGTCAAGGTCATCTGGGGCCGCGAGTGGGACCGCCTGCTCCACGCCGACCGCGACGGCGCCCTGATCAACCTGATGAACACCACGCCGGACGGCGACTTCCAGACCTACAAGGCCAACGACGGCGCCTACGTCCGCGAGCACTTCTTCGGGCGCGACCCGCGCACCAAGGACCTCGTCAAGGACATGAGCGACGACGACGTCTGGAACCTCAAGCGCGGCGCCCACGACTACCGCAAGGTCTACGCGGCCTACCAGGCGGCGATGGAGCACCAGGGCCGCCCGACGGTCATCCTCGCCAAGTCGATCAAGGGCTACACGCTCGGCCCGACGTTCGAGGGCCGCAACGCGACCCACCAGATGAAGAAGCTGACGCTGCAGGACCTCAAGACGTTCCGCGACGAGGTCCGCGTGCCGATCAGCGACGCCGAGCTCGAGCGCGACCCCTACCTGCCGCCGTACTACCACCCGGGCGCCGACGCCCCGGAGATCGAGTACATGCTCGACCGGCGCCGCCAGCTCGGCGGCCCGCTGCCCGAGCGCCGGACGCACGCCAAGCCGCTGGTGCTGCCCGGCGACAAGGTCTACGACGTCGTCAAGCGCGGCTCGGGCAAGCAGGAGATCGCCACGACGATGGCGTTCGTCCGCCTGGTCAAGGAGCTCACCCGCGACGCCGAGATCGGCAAGCGCGTCGTCCCGATCATCCCGGACGAGGCGCGGACCTTCGGGATGGACTCGTTCTTCTCCAACCTGAAGATCTACAACCCGCAGGGCCAGCTCTACACCTCGGTGGACCACGACCAGCTGCTCGCCTACCGCGAGTCCGAGGCGGGCCAGCTGCTGCACGAGGGCATCAACGAGGCCGGCTCCGTCGCCTCGTTCACCGCGGTGGGGACGTCGTACGCCACCCACGGCGAGCCGATGATCCCGATCTACATCTTCTACTCGATGTTCGGGTTCCAGCGCACCGGCGACGGCATCTGGGCGGCCGCCGACCAGATGGCGCGCGGCTTCTACCTCGGCGCCACCGCGGGCCGCACGACGCTGGTCGGCGAGGGCCTGCAGCACAACGACGGGCACTCGCACCTGCTCGCGGCGACCAACCCGGGCATCGTCGCCTACGACCCGTCGTACGCCTTCGAGATCGGGCACATCGTGCGCGACGGCCTGGCGCGGATGTACGGCGAGCCCGATCCGCACCGGGACCCGAACGTCTCCTACTACCTGACGGTCTACAACGAGCCGTACCAGCAGCCGGCCGAGCCCGAGGGCCTCGACGTCGACGGCCTGCTGCGCGGGCTCTACCGCTACGCCCAGGCCTCCGGCGGCCCGGGCCCGCGGGCGCAGATCCTCGCCTCCGGCGTCGCCATGCCGTGGGCGCTGCAGGCGCAGGAGATGCTCGCGCAGGAGTGGGGCGTGCAGGCCGACGTGTGGTCGGCGACGTCGTGGGGCGAGCTGCGCCGCGACGGCACCGCGTGCGACGAGTTCAACCACGCCCACCCCGGCGAGGACCCGCGCACCCCGTACGTCACCGAGGCCCTCGCGGACGCGGCCGGGCCGGTGGTGGCGGTGTCGGACTGGATGAAGGCCGTCCCCGACCTCATCCGCAAGTGGGTCCCCGGCGACTACACCGTGCTGGGCACCGACGGCTTCGGCCTCTCGGACACCCGCCCCGCGGTGCGCCGCCACTTCGGCGTCGACGCCGAGAACATCGTCGTCGGGGTCCTGTCCGCGCTCGCCCGCCGCGGCGAGGTCGGGCAGGACACGGTCGTCCGGGCCGCCGAGCAGTACCAGGTCGACGACCCGCAGGCCGCTGGTCCGCAGACCTCGGACTCGGGGGTCGCGTGATCACCGGTGAGGCTCGTGTGATCACTGCTGTGATCGTGTCGTGACCGTTCGTCGCGGGATCGCCGTCGGGGCTGGTGGGCGACCCCGTCCTTCCGGATAGGCTGTCGGCGTCACGTCGCCGGTCGTCCTCGAGCGGTCCGACGGCGCGACTCCGACGTACGGAGCCTCGGGCTCCAGCGGCGGATCTGAAGGCCGGGGCTGATCGACGCCTCGGGACATCGGTATGAGGAGCAGGAATGGCAGAAGGCACCGTCAAGTGGTTCAACAGCGAGAAGGGCTTCGGCTTCCTCGCTCCCGACGGTGGTGGCGCTGACGTGTTCGTCCACTACTCGGCCATCCAGGCTCGCGGCTTCCGCACCCTGGACGAGGGTCAGCGCGTCTCGTTCGACGTCGAGCAGGGCCAGAAGGGCCTGCAGGCCGTTCAGGTCACGCCGCTGTAAGCATTCAGCGGAGTTACCTCTCGAAAACGGGGGCGGTGCGTCGGGAGACGCGCCGCCCCCGTCGTGTGTCCGGGGCCGGGTGGCCGGCGCGTCGGGCGGTGCGGACGCGTCGTGGGGTGGGGAGCGAGGGCGTCCCTCGCTGCACCCCACGCAGCCAGGGCGCCCCTCGGTCCATTGCCGCCCCCGCGACCCCGCAGCCCCGCGGGGAGCGAAGGCGTCCCTCGCTGCACCCCACGCAGCGAAGGTGACCCTCGCTCCCACCACCCCGCCGGCCCACACCCCGCCGGGACGCCGGGGCGCCGGGAATCAGGCGGTGGTGACGACGACGAGCTCGGCGCCCTCGGGGCCGGCGTCGGTGCGCCATACCCCCGTGCCCGCGATCTCCAGGCTGTCGCCGGCGGGGACGTCGGCCAGCGAGCCCCGGGCCACGTGCACGTGCCGGAACGCCCCGTCGGCGAGCGTGAACCGCGACCCCGCCCCGACCCGCACCAGTGTCACCGTCACCCCGGGGCGACGGAGCCCGAGCGTGAACGGGCCCTCGGCGAGGTCCGGGCGGTGGTGGGTCAGCGACGGCTCCCCCGCCGGCGGGTCGTCGAGCGCCGGCGTCACCCAGAGCTGGAGCAGGTGCACTGGTCCGTCAGCGGAAGCGCGCTCGTCGTGGTGCCAGCCGGTGCCGGCCACGAGGTGCTGCAGGGTCCCCGCCGGAACCGGCGTCTCCGCCCCGTCCGGCCCGGTGTGGATCATCGTCCCGTCCAGCACCCACGCCAGGATCTCGACGTCGCGGTGCTCGTGGGCGCCGTAGGCGACGCCCGCGTCGAGGACGTCGTCGTTGTGCGCGACGAGGGCGCCGAACGAGGTGCGCTCGGGGTCGTAGTGCGCCCCGAACGACAGGCCGTGGCGCGAGAGCACGCCGCCGCCGGAGCTGGCGGACCGGTCGGCCCGCGGGAGACGTCGCACGCTCGGCATCCGTGCCATGCTCCCGGAATGGCCCGGCCTCCGCTGTGCTCCGCCTCCCCCCGTCCATGAGCACCGCGGCGAGCCGCCGCGCCCGCGCGGCGGTCCGGGCGACCACCCTGCGCCGCCTGGAGAAGGCCTCGGGCGATCTCGCCGCGGCGAGCGTGACCGCGATGGCCGAGCGCCTGGCGTGGTTCTCCCGACTCACCGCCGAGCAGCGCTCCGGGGTCCTCGTCGTCGCCCAGACCGGCGCGGCCAACTTCGTCGCGTGGCTCCGCGACCCCGACGCCACCCCGCGGCTGACCGCCGAGGCCTTCCGCACCGCGCCGATCGACCTGGCCCGCCGCGTCACGCTGCGCCAGACCGTCGAGCTGGTGCGCATCGCCATCGAGGTGTTCGAGGAGCGAATCCCGCCGTTCGGGGCCGACGAGCGGGAGGAGGCCGCGCTCGTGCAGGCGATCCTGCGCTTCGGGCGCGAGGTGGCGTTCTCGGCGGCCACGGTCTACGCCAGCGCCGCCGAGGCCCGCGGCGCGTGGGACGCCCGGCTCGAGGCGCTCGTCGTCGACGCGGTGGTGCGCGGCGAGGCCGAGGAGACACTGCTGTCGCGGGCGTCGGCCCTCGGGTGGGACCCGGGGGCGGAGGCGACGGTGGTGGTCGGCGAGCCGCCCGCCGAGGAGCCCCCCGAGCCGCTGCACGCGGTGCGACGGGCCGCGCACCGGGCCGGGGCGACGGTGCTGCTCGGCACCCACGGCGCGAAGCTCGTCATGATCGCGGGGCCGGGCGCCCCGCTCGCGGACCTGTCGGCGTCGTTCGGCCCGGGCGCGGTGGTGCACGGGCCGACCGTGTCCGGCCTGACCGCGGCCCACCGCAGCGCGACCGCGGCGCTCGCCGGCCACCGCGCGGTGCGGGCCTGGCCCGGCGCACCCCGGCCCGTCGCGGCCGACGACCTGCTGCCCGAGCGCGTGCTCGACGGCGACGCCGGAGCCGTGGAGCAGCTGCGCCGCGAGGTCGCCGGCCCGCTGCGCGGCGCGGGCGACCTCGAGACGACCGTGGAGAGCTACCTCGACGCCGCCGGCGTGCTCGAGGCCGCGGCCCGCCGGCTGTTCGTCCACCCCAACACCGTGCGCTACCGGCTGCGGCGGGTGGCCGAACTCACGGGGCAGCACCCCGGCGACGCGCGTGGCGCGCTGGTGCTCCGACTGGCCATGGGTCTGGATCGTCTGAACCCTGACGGACACGCCCGGTGAGGGCCTCACCAGCGACGACGCCGTCCGGCCGGATCACCTTCCCCCGGTGTGTGACGCGCGGCATTGTGGGAACTCGACAACCACGGCGGACGCGAGTTCGTCGCCCCGACGCCTTCGGCCCGACGTGGGGCCGTGATGAGGTGAGCACGTGATCGCGATCCTCGCTCCCGGCCAGGGCGCCCAGAAGCCCGGCATGCTCGCCCCGTGGCTCGACCGCCCCGAGGCCCGCGGGCGGCTCGAGGCGTTCTCGGACGCCGCCGGGCTCGACCTCGTCCACCTCGGCACCGACGCCGACGCCGCGGCGATCGAGGACACCGCGGTGACCCAGCCGCTGCTCGTCGCGTCCGCGCTGCTGGCGTGGGACCAGCTGCGCCTCGAGGTCACCGTCCCCGACGACGCGGTGGTCGCCGGCCACTCCGTCGGTGAGCTGGCCGCCGCCGCGATCGCCGAGGTCATCGACGCCGAGCAGGCCGTGGCGCTCGCCGCCGTCCGCGGACGCGAGATGGCCGCGGCGTGCGCCGCCGAGCCGACCACCATGGCGGCAGTCCTCGGCGGCGACGCCGAGGCCGTGCTCGCCCGCCTCGCCGAGCTCGACCTCGAGCCCGCCAACCGCAACGGCTCGGGCCAGGTGGTCGCCGCCGGCCGCAAGGACGCCGTCGACGAGCTCGTCGCGAACCCGCCCGAGGGCGCCCGCGTGCGGCCGCTCTCGGTCGCCGGCGCCTTCCACACCCGCTTCATGGAGCCCGCCGAGAAGGCGCTGGCGTCGTGGGTCGGCGAGCACCGTGACGAGCTCGCGCCCGCGGACCCGTCGCACCCGCTGCTGCAGAACGCCGACGGCGCGGTCGTCACCAGCGGGTCGGAGTTCCTCGACCGTCTCGTCGCCCAGGTGACGCGCTCGGTGCGCTGGGACGCGTGCATGGACACGATGGCCGAGCGGGGCCTCGACGCCGCCGTCGAGCTGACCCCGGCCGGCACGCTCACCGGGATGGTGAAGCGTCAGATCAAGGGGACGCCGGTCGGAAACATCAACACCCCTGACGACCTCGAGAAGGCCGTCACGATGCTCCGCGGGGAGGCCGCGTGAAGCTCCAGCTCGCCACCCAGAGGCCGGGTGCCCGCATCCTCGGGCTCGGCAGCATGCAGCCCGACCGCGTGGTGACCAACCACGACCTCGAGAAGATCGTCGAGACCAACGACGAGTGGATCCAGAGCCGCGTCGGCATCGTCGAGCGCCGCTTCGGGTCCGAGAAGGACTCGGTCGTCTCGATGGGCGTCGACGCCGGGTCGAAGGCCCTCGCCGACGCCGGTCTGGCGCCGACCGACCTCGACGCCGTCATCGTCGCCACCTGCACGATGCCCAAGCCGATCCCGAACGCCGCCGCCCAGACCGCCGACCGCATCGGCGTCAACGGCATCGGCGCGTTCGACGTCAACACCGCCTGCGCGGGCTTCTGCTACGGCACGGGGCTGGCCGGCGACATGATCCGGTCCGGCACGGCGGAGCACGTGCTCGTGATCGGCTCGGAGAAGCTCTCCGACTGGCTCGACATGCAGGACCGCTCGACCTGCATCATCTTCGCCGACGGCGCGGGCGCGGCCGTGCTCGGCCCGGCGGCGAGCGACGACGAGGTCGGGGTCGGCCCCGTGGTCTGGGGCGCGGCCGGCGACCTCGTGTCGAGCATCCACATCGACGAGACCGACGCGCTGCGCCAGGAGGGCCAGGCGGTCTTCCGCTGGGCCACCACGAAGATCGCGCCGGTGGCCCTGCGCGCCGTCGAGGCGGCCGGGCTGAAGCCCTCCGACATCGACGTGCTGGTGCCCCACCAGGCGAACCTGCGCATCGTCGAGGCGATCGCCAAGCGCCTGCGCCAGGTCGGTGGCCGCGACGACCTGCGCGTCGCCGACGACATCCAGCACTCCGGCAACACCTCGTCGGCGTCGATCCCGCTGGCCATCGACCACATGCGCGGGGCCGGGCGGGTGAAGTCCGGCGACGTCGCCCTGATCGTCGGCTTCGGCGCCGGCCTGTCGTACGCCGCGCAGGTCGTGGTCCTGCCGTGATCCTCCTGCCTGTCACCGCGCCGCCCTGATCTGCCCTACGGTGCCCACCACCCGGGCACGGCCCGAAGTACCCGCACCAGAAAGGACGCCCGTGGCGACCAACGAAGAGATCCTGCCCGACCTCGCGAGCATCGTGGAGGAGGTGGCCGGCGTCGACGCCGCGGAGGTGACCTCCGAGAAGTCGTTCGTCGACGACCTCGACATCGACTCGCTGTCGATGGTCGAGATCGCCGTGCAGGCCGAGGACAAGTTCGGCGTCAAGATCCCGGACGACGAGCTCGCGAAGCTCACCACCGTCCAGGACGCCGTCGACTACATCTCCAACCACTCCTGAGGGGCGACTCCGTGAGCAGCACCGGCCAGGGGGTCGTCGTCACCGGAATGGGCGCGACGACCCCGCTCGGCGGCGACGTGGCGACCACCTGGGACGGCCTCCTGGCCGGTCGCAGCGGTGCGTCCAAGATCGAGGAAGACTGGGTCGACACCTACGAGCTGCCCGTCAAGATCGCGGCGCAGCTCGCCACGGAGCCGACCGAGATCATCAAGCGCGTCGAGGCCCGCCGCCTCGATCGCAGCGAGCAGACCGCGGTCATCGCGGCGCGCGAGGCCTGGCAGCACGCCGACCTCGGCGACTACCCGTCGACCCAGGACGGCTCGCCCAAGGTCGACGCCCTGCGGCTCGCCGTCATCATCGGCACCGGCATCGGCGGGGCGCTGACCCTGCTCGGCCAGGACGACATCCTGGAGCAGCAGGGCCTGCGCAAGGTCGCCGTGCTGACCATCCCGATGCTCATGCCCAACGGCCCGGCCGCGCACGTCGGGCTCGAGTTCGGCGCCGCCGCGGGCGTGCACGCCCCGGTGTCGGCCTGCGCCTCGGGCGCCGAGGCCATCGCCTGGGGCTGGCGGATGCTGCAGGCGAACGAGGTCGACGTCGTCGTCGCCGGCGGCACCGAGGCCTGCATCCACCCGATCACCCTCGCCGGCTTCAGCCAGGCCCGCACGATGGCCCTGCGGAACGACGAGCCCGAGCGCGCCTCGCGCCCGTTCGACACCGGCCGCAACGGCTTCGTGCTCGGCGAGGGCGCGGGCATGGTCGTGATGGAGCGCGAGGAGTTCGCGACGGCGCGCGGCGCCACGGTGCACGGGCGACTCGCGGGCATCGGCACCAGCGCCGACGCGTACCACATCACCGCGCCCGACCCCGAGGGCACGGGCCAGTCCCGCGCCATCGCGGCCGCCCTGCGCACGGCAGGCCTCGAACCGTCCGACGTGGGTCACGTGAACTGCCACGCCACCGCGACCAGCGTGGGCGACGTGGCCGAGACCGTGGCGGTGAAGAAGGCGATCGGCGACCACCCGGTGCTCACCGCACCCAAGGGCTCGCTGGGTCACCTCCTCGGCGCGGCCGGGGCCGTCGAGGCGATCTCGACGATCCTCTCGGTGCGCGAGGGCCTCATCCCGCCGACCGCGAACCTCGAGGACCTCGACCCCGACGTCACCCTCGACGTCGTCGCCAGCGAGGCCCGCAAGACGTCGCTGGACGCCGCGATCAGCGACTCCTTCGGCTTCGGCGGGCACAACGTCTGCCTGGCCTTCACCCCGGCCTGAACGCTCGCCTGAGTGCAAGCCTGGCGTCCACGCTGACGTTCACCGTCAGGCAAGCCGCCAGCTCGGCTGCGCACGTCCTGGTTCAACAGGGCGTGCGCAGCTGGCTGCCCGGCCGCGGGTCGACCAGCCGCGGCGCGCCGCCGCCGGTCTCGACGACGGCGCTGACCTGCCAGCACAGGCGCGGCACGCGCACGTCCGGCGGCGCGACGGCCGGGTCCTGCGTCGTGACGTACCCGAGCGGCACGACGAGCTCGCCGCCCGCCACGGGGTCGATGCGCCGGATGACCACCGACCCGACCCGCTGGGTGCGGGCGGTGGCGGCGAACGTCGCCGGGTCGACGCGCGCGTCGGGCACGAGGGCCGCCTTGTAGGCGGTCAGGTCGCCGGCGTTGCGCGCGTCGGTCCAGCGCTGGAGGAGGTCGCGCACGGCGCCCGACTCCGGGTGCGCCGCGGCCGCGGCGGACAGCGACACGGCGGCCGGCCCCGCCGACCCGTCGCCCGGGAGGTCGGCGCCGACGAGCACCGGGCCCGTGTCGCCGATCGCCGACCGCCCCACGGCGGCGGCCCGCGCCCCGAGCAGGGCGCCGGCGACGACGAGCAGGACCAGGGCGACGGCGAGCACGATCGGCAGGACGATCCCGGGGCGCAGCCGATCGGCCAGCGCGCCGTCACGGAACCGCCCGAGCATGCCGTCCAGCCTGCCAGCCCTCCCGTCGACGCCTCAGCGCGGCACGGACCGCGAGGGCGCGGTGATCAGCCGACCTGGTGCAGGCGCACCGGCGCGGCGCCGTCGCCGGCGAAGCGGAACTCCTCGAGGGCGGCGTCCCAGCGGGTACCCAGCAGGTCGTCCAGGCGGCGGGTCAGCGACTCGCGGGTCGACGCCCCGGCCAGGGCGGCACGGACCTGGTCCTCGCCGAGCACGATGTCGCCGTTGGCGCTGGTGCGCCCGTGCCACAGGCCGAGCCCGGGGACGTGGCTGAAGCGCTCGCCGTCGGTGCCGGGCGACGGGTCCTCGGTGACCTCGAAGCGGACCATGCCCCAGGCCCGCAGCGCGGTCGCCAACCGGGCCGCGGTGCCGACGGGTCCGTCCCACGACACCTCGGCACGCACCGACCCCGGAGCCGCGTCCTGCGCGGTCCAGTCCAGCACGACACGAGCGTCGAGGACGCTCGAGATCGCCCACTCGACGTGCGGGCCGACCGCAGACGGCGACGAGTGGACGTAGATCACGCCACGGGTGCTCACTGCTGACCTCCGACTCGACGAGAAGCGCCTTCCCCAACGTCCTCGCGAGCGGGCAGAGATCGAACTGATCGCAACCGGGACGCAGTGTGCACCGTGATGCTCTTGTGGCGCCAGTGTCACCGGATTCCGGGCGTGTCGGGCCCGAGATCCGTAGAGTCGTCCCACCGTGACCGAGGATGACCGTCCACACACGGACGGTGCCCGGTTCCGTGACGTCCTCGCCGACGCCCAGTTCCGCGCCCTCTGGCTCGCGCAGCTGCTCTCGGTCCTCGGCGACCAGGTCGCCCGCGTGGCCCTCGCGGTGCTCGTGTTCACCGAGACCGCGTCCGCCGGGCTCACCGCGCTGACCTACGCGCTGACGTTCCTGCCCGACCTCGTCGCCGGCCCGCTGCTCTCCGGCATCGCCGACCGGGCGCCGCGGCGGGCGACGATGGTGGTCACCGACCTCCTGCGCGCGGGCCTGCTCGCGCTCATGGCCGTGCCGGGGATGCCGTTCTGGGCGCTCTGCCTGCTGGTCGTCGCGGGCCAGCTGCTCGCCGCTCCCTTCGCGGCCGCCCGCGCGGCGATCCTGCCGCACGTCCTGCACGGGGAGCGCTACGTCGTGGCGTCGGCGATCTCGGGGACGACCTACCAGAGCGGGCAGGTGCTCGGCTTCGCCCTGGGCGGCCCGCTCGTGGCGGCCGTCGGGGTGCCGACCGCCCTGCTGGCCGACGCGGCGACGTTCGTCGTCTCCGCGCTGATCCTGCGGTACGGGGTCGTCGAGCAACGGGCGACCGGCGGGTCCCACGAGCACGCCCGGCTGCGCTCCGGCGCACGGATCGTCGCGGGCGACCGGCGCCTGCGCGCCCTCGTCGCCCTCGCCTGCGTCTCGGCGTTCGTCGTGACGATCGAAGGGCTCGCGGCGCCCTACGCCGCGGCGCTCGGCGGCGGGCCCGTCGCGGTCGGCCTGCTCCTCGCGGCCAACCCGCTGGGCGCCGCGCTGGGGATCGTGCTGCTCGCCCGCCTCGTCCCGCCGCACGCCCGCGCCCGACTCCTCGGCCCCCTCGCGGTGGCCTCGTGCGTGCCCCTGGTCGCCTCGGCGCTGGACCCGCCGCTCGCCGGGGTCATCGCGCTGTGGGTGCTGTCGGGGCTCTTCTGCGCCTACCAGGTGCCGGCGAACGCCGCGTTCGTCGCCGCGGTGCCCGACGCCCATCGCGGCCAGGCGTTCGGGCTCGCCGTCACGGCCCTGCGCGTCACCCAGGGCCTCGGGGTGCTCCTGGCCGGCCTGCTCGCCGAGATCACCGGCCCGGCGCCCGCCGTGGCCGTGGCCGGGGCCGCCGGGGTGCTCGTCGCCCTCGCGTGCGCGGTCGCGTGGTCCCGGGCCCGCGCCCCGTGACGCCCGCCCGACCGAACGGCGCCGCGCCCGCACGAACGGCGCTCTCGCTGCCACCGAAGCAGCGAGAGCGCCGTTCGTTCCGCGACGTGCGGGGCGATCGGCTGCCGTCGCTCCCCCACCCGGCGACGGCGCGGCCGATCAGTGCCAGTTCGAGTCGGCGAAGTGCCAGTTGGAGTCCCGGTGCCAGTTCGAGTCCGCGACGTGCCAGTTCGAGTCGCGGTGCCAGTTCGAGTCCGCGACGTGCCAGTTCGAGTCGCGGTGCCAGTTCGAGTCGGCCACGGAGGGCTCCTTTCGTGATCATCAGGAACGTCGCGCGGGACGGGTGGGACCCGGCGACACGGACGTGGCCCATCGCACACTCCGTGTGATGGACCGCGCCGCGACGCCGGGCGCCGTGCGACCACCCTCCGCATTGACGGAGAGCGACCGAACTGTCACATCCGGCGCCGGTCCGCGGCGCATCCGCCCCTTGATGCTCATCAATGGAGCTGTGCGTGACCAGACGGCGACTGGGCGTCAACCAACGGGGTGATCTCTTCCCAATGGGTGACGCCTGCTGCCGAGATCCACAGACCGTCGGTACCGTGTTCCGCACACGGGAGCCGCCCGGTGCGGTCCCGACGGGGCCTGGAGGAGGTCACACATCGTGACGGCGCGCGAGCCCTGGCGGGCTCCAGGAGAGCCCGGTTCCGGGCTTGCTCCCGCGCCCGGAGCAACCCCGCCCGACCACCCCGTACGCCCGGTGACGGCGGTGGCCGCCTCGGCCGACGGGGACCGCCCCGTGCGCCCCGTTCGTCCCAGTCGGCGTCGCGAGTCGGCGGCGACGGGCCCCGTGTCCGACGTCACCGCCTCGCCGGCCGAGCCCCCCTACCGCCGTTTCGACCTCCGCCGTGCCGACCCGCGGCGGTGGAGCCTCTGGCAGGCCCCGCGCCGGGTCGTCGTCGCCGTCCTGCTCGTCGACCTGATCGCCGTGGTGCTCTCGGTGGCCGTCGCCGGGCTCGAGCCCGTCGGCGCCGCCGACTGGCGCACGCTCGGCCTGCTCGTCCTCGGGCTCGTCGTCCACGTCGAGACGGCGCGCGGCATCGAACGGCGCCGCGAGATCGTCGCCGACGGCCAGCCCTACATCGAGCTGAAGTCCGTCTGGAGCTTCGCGGGGCTGCTCCTGCTCCCCCTGGGCCTCGCGCTGGCGCTCGTCGTGGTGACGTTCGCCTACTGGTGGCTGCGGGTCAGCCAGCGTCCCGTCGTGCACCGGTGGACGTACTCGGCCGCGACGGTGCTCATCGCGTCGGTGGCGGCCTGGGCCGTCCTGGAGCTGATGCCCGGTGGCCTGCTGGTCAAGGTGGCCGGCCCCGTCGGGCTGCTGGTGCTCGTGGCCGCCGGACTGACCCGCTGGGTCGTCAACCACGGCCTCGTCGTGTTCATGATCTGCCTGAGCGCCCCCGGGACGCCGTGGTGGAAGCGGCTCGGCTCCCCCACCGACACGCTGATCGGGCTCGGCGCGCTCGCGCTCGGCGCCGCGCTGGCCGTCGTCGCGCTGACGACGCCGTGGCTGCTGCCGGTCCTGCTCGTCCCCGTGATGGGGATGCACCGGGGCTTCCTCATCCAGCAGTTCGCCCGCGCGGCGCGCACCGACCCCAAGACCGGCCTCGCCAACGCCACCGCGTGGCGCGACCAGGCCGACCGCGAGCTCGCCCGCCTGCGACGCCGCGGCGGCGAGCTCGGCGTGATCATGGTCGACATCGACGCCTTCAAGGCGATCAACGACCGGCACGGGCACCTCGTCGGCGACGCCGTCCTGCGCGCCGTGGCGGACACCCTGCGCTCGGAGGTCCGGCCCTACGACGCGGTGGGGCGCTTCGGCGGCGAGGAGTTCGTGGTGCTGCTCGCCGAGGCCGGGCCCGAGGAGGTCGGGCGGATCGCCGAGCGCCTGCGCCGCAGCATCAGCGAGTGCGAGGTGACCGTCGCCCCCACCCTCGGCGGCGGCACCGTCACGGGCCTGACGGCCTCCATCGGCACCGCGACGTTCCCGCAGGCCTCCCGCGACGTCGACGGGCTGATGGTCAGCGCCGACACCGCGCTGTACGCCGCGAAGCACGGGGGCCGCAACCGCGTGGAGTGCGCACCCCCGCGCTGAGGACGCCTACCGGAACGCCGCGATCCCCGTGACCGCCTGGCCGATCGAGAGCGCGTGCATCTCCTCGGTGCCCTCGTAGGTCAGCACGGTCTCGAGGTTCGTCATGTGCCGGAACACCGGGTACTCGAGGGTGATCCCGTTGCCGCCGAGCACCGTGCGGGCGCTGCGGGCGACGTCCAGCGCGGCGCGCACGTTCGCCATCTTCCCGAAGCTGACCTGCGACGGGTGGAGCTGCTCGGTGTCCTTGAGCCGCCCGATCCGCGAGGCCGTCAGCCCGGCCTGGTTCACCGCGACGACCATGTCGGCGAGCTTGCGCTGGGTCAGCTGGAACCCGGCGATGGGCTGCCCGAACTGCTCGCGGTCGATCGCGTAGGACAGCGCGGACTCGTAGCAGGCCCGGGCGGCCCCGACCGCGCCCCAGAGGATCCCGTAGCGGGCCTCGTTGAGGCAGCTCAACGGACCCTTCAGCCCGGTGACCTCGGGGAACACCGCGTCCGCGGGCAGGCGCACGCCCTCGAGCACCAGCTCGGCGGTCAGCGACGCGCGCAGCGAGAGCTTGTGCTTGACCTCGTTCGCGGTGAAGCCCGGCGTGTCGGAGGGCACCACGAACCCGCGGATGCCCTTCGAGCCGGCGTCCGGGTCGGTCTGTGCCCAGACCACCGCGACGTCGGCGAGCGTGCCGTTGGTGATCCACATCTTGGTGCCGTCGAGCACCCAGTCGTCCCCGTCCCGGCGGGCCCGCGTGCGCATCGAGCCCGGGTCCGAGCCCGCATCGGGTTCGGTGAGGCCGAAGCAGCCCAGCGCGTCGCCCGTGGCCATCGACGGCAGCCAGCGCTGCTTGTGCTCCTCGGAGCCCCACCGGTGCAGCGCGTACATGGCGAGCGAGCCCTGCACCGACACGAAGCTCCGCAGCCCGGAGTCGACGGCCTCGAGCTCGCGACAGGCCAGCCCGTAGCTCGTCGCGTTGGTCCCCGCGCACCCGTAGCCCTCGAGGTGCATCCCCAGCAGGCCGAGCGAGCCCAGGCCCTTGGCGATGTCGCGCGGCAGGGTGTTCGACTCGTACCACTCGGCGATGCGCGGCTCGAGCTCCGCGGCCGCGTAGTCGCGGACCGCGTCGCGGATGTCGCGCTCCTCGGCGCTCAGGTCGGCGTCGACGGCCAGGAAGTCGCTAGGATCCGGAGACATGCCCTCACGGTAGGCGGTCGACGGCGTCGTCACTGGCCCAGAACTGGGCGAACCCCGGATGGAGCGGGAGGTCACCCACCTCGTCCACCGGCGTCCAGCGCAGCTCGGTGGCCTCGCCGTCGGTCGGTTCCAGGGCGGGGGCCTCGGCGGTCTCGAGGCGGCCGTGGACGGTCACGTAGGACCAGCCGCCGTGGTCGTCGACGGTCTCGTCGGTCAGGCGGACCCGGGACGGGTCGACGCCGGTCTCCTCGACGGCCTCGCGCAGCGCCGCCTGGCGCGCGGTCTCGTCGCTGTTGCGCGCGCCGCCGGGGATGCCCCAGGTCTCGCCGTGGTGGCTCCACCAGACGCGGTGTGCGAGCAGGACCCGCCCGCCGTGGCGCAGCAGCAGCCCCGCCGCGCCGAAGCGGCCCCAGTGGCGGTGCCCGGCGTCGCAGACCACCCACCCGTCGCCGTCGCCGCGTCGAGGGGTCGAGCTCCGCTCTGCTGCGTCTCCCGGCACGACAGATCACCGTAGGCGCTGCCGACCCGCCGGGCAGGACGTGCGGACCGGTGCGGTGGGATGGCGGGATGAGCGACCTGCCCCCGTTCGGGGCCGAGGAGGAGCTGCTGCTCGTCGATCCCGGGAGCGGCGCGCCGCGGGGCCGGTCGGGCGCCGTGCGCGACGAGGCGTCCGGCGACCTGGACGGCGAGATGCGCACCGAGCAGGTCGAGACCGCAACGGCGCCGCACCACACCGCCGAGGACCTCGCCGCCGACCTGCGCCGCCGGCGCCGCGAGGCCCGGGACGCGGCGCGGGCGTCCGGGGTCGACGTCGTCGGTCTCGCGACGTCGCCGGTCGCGCCGGAGACCGAGGCCGCCTCGGCCGCCAACACCGAGGGCCGCTACGGGCGGATCGCCGAGCGCTTCGGGCCGATCGCCACCGCGCAGCTGACGAGCGGGCAGCACGTCCACGTCGAGGTCTCCTCGCCCGAGGAGGGCGTCGGCGTGCTCGACCGGATCGGCCCCTGGCTGCCGGTGCTGCGGGCGCTGGCGGCGAACTCGCCGGGCTGGCAGGGCCGCGACACGGGCTATGCCAGCTACCGCTCGGTGGTGTGGTCGCGCTGGCCGTCGGCGGGCCCGACGCGCGTGTTCGGCTCGCTCGCGGCCTACGACGCGGCGGTCGAGGCCATGCTGGCGACGGACACGGTGCTCGACGAGGCGATGGTCTACTTCGACGCCCGCCTGTCCCGGGCGCTCGGGACGGTCGAGGTCCGCGTGACCGACGTGGCGCTCGAGGTCGATGACGCCGTGCTGGTCGCGGTGCTCTCCCGCGCGCTCGTGGCCACCGCCGCCCGGGCGCACCAGCGGGGCGAGGAGCTGCCCACCGCCCCGATCGAGGCGCTGCGCCTGGCGCACTGGCGCGCCGCGCGCTGGGGGCTGACCGCCGACCTCGTCGACCCCCGCGGCGGCGGCACCGCGCCGGCCCGCGACGTCCTCGACGCCCTGCGCGCGCACGTGGCCGAGGCGCTCGACGAGGCCGGCGACGGCGACCGCGCCGCCGACGGCTGCGCCCGCCTGCTCGCCGAGGGCACCGGGTCGGAGCGCCAGCGCGCCGCCGCGGGCTCAGCAGGCGACGGCGACACCGACCTCACCGCCATCGTCCGCGACGCCCGCGACCGCTTCCTCTGAACGGCCGTACGTGAGCAGTTGGCGCCCCGGCAGGGGCGCCAACTGCTCACATGGAGGCGGCGCGCGCGGTGATACCCCGGGCCATGGCGCCGAAGAGGGCGGGGGCGGCGGCGCGCAGGGCGGTGCCGTAGGCCACGCCGGCGAGGCCCGAGGCCGCGAAGCACACCGCGAGGCGCAGGTGTGAGCCGTGGCCGGAGACGTCGGGGTCGACCGCGAGCTCCAGGGTCGTCGTCCCGGGCTGGCGCAGCTCCGAGCGCAGGCGCAGCGCGGTGCCGGACGCGACCGACTCCACGCACCATCCGTCGACCACGTCGCCGACCTCGAGCGGCCGGCCCTCCGGGCGCCCTCGGTAGGCGCCGACCCCGCCGAGCAGCTGGTCGGCCCAGCCCCGCAGCGTCCAGGCGCCGAGCGGGACGTACCAGCCGGTGTCCCCGCCGATGCCGTCGACGACCGACCAGAGCACGTCCGCGTCGGCGGGGCAGGGCTCCCCGGTGCTCCAGCGGTACACCGCGCCCCCGGACCCCGCGGGGTCGGCGGGCGAGGCGAGGGCGGGGTCGTCGAGGTCGGGCCCGCCGGCGCGGCGCAGCCCCAGCGCCGCCCGCACCGCCGCGTCGTACGTCGTGCGCCCGCCGGGCGGCGGCCCGATGAGCGTCAGCACGTCGTCCTCGGCACAGACCAGGTCCTCGGACAGCGACTCGATCAGCGGCGTGACGAGGTGCCGCGACAGCGGTGTGAGGGCCTCCACGACGCGGCCGGCCAGCGCGGGCCCGCCGGGAGGGACGGGGACGGGCACCGGGACGGCGGCGCTCTGCGGGAGCCCGGCCAGGCGCAGGTAGCGCCGGATCAGCTCGAGGTAGCTCAGGACGTCCGGGCCGCCGACGTCGAAGCGGCGGTTCACGTCGTCGGGGAGGTCCAGCGCGCCGACGAGGTAGTGCAGGACGTCGGCGATCGCGACCGGCTGCGTGCGGTGGGCGAGCCACGGCACGGCGGGCAGCACCGGCACGCGCTCGGCGAGGTAGCGGATCATCTCGAAGCTCGCCGAGCCCGACCCGACGACGATCGAGGCCTCGAGCGCCGCGGTGGGCACCGGGCCGTCCAGGAAGACGTCGGCCACCTCGGCCCGCGACGAGAGGTGCCGCGACGTCGTCGCCGACGACGGCCGCAACCCCCCGAGGTAGACGAGGCGCCGCACGCCGGCGTCCGCCGCGGCCGCGTCCACCACGCGGGCGGCCGCCCGGTCGCGGTCCGGGAAGTCCTCGTGCTCGAGGGCGTGGGCGAGGTGGACGACGGCGTCGGCGCCCTCGACCAGGGTCGCCACGGCCGCGGCGTCGGCGAGGTCGCCGGGGACGACGTCGACGCGCTCGGCCCAGCCGGTGGCGGCGAGCTTGCCGGGAGTGCGGACGAGGACGGTGACGTCGTGGCCCGCGGCGAGCAGACGCCCCACCAGGCGCACCCCGACGTAGCCGGTTCCCCCGATCACCGCACAGCGCATGCGGTCATCCTCGTGGGCCCGCCGCGGCGGGGCACGCCGAGGCGATGTCGGATCAGCTGACGGTGGGCTTGCCAGGGCGGTCGGCGGCGCGCTGGTCGACGAACAGGCCGCCGCCGCGGCGGGCGACGAGCACGAGCTGCCACACGGCGAAGGCCAGCAGGATCGCTCCGATGATCGTCTGGCCGAGCACCATCGCGACGATGCCGGCGGTGGCCACCACCCAGATCACGGTGTCGCGTGCCGTCCGTCGCGCGCGCATGGCCCAGCCTCCGATCCGCCTCCGTCTCCCGGACCGCGGCCCCCCGACGCGGATCACTCGATCGTGGCCGAGCGACCCGGCCAGTGTCGCCCATTCGGGCCGACATCGCAGCGCATCGACGGCACGGACCTCGCGTCCCCACCCGTTCGTCCCAGCGGGTCGGCACAGCGTGAGCAACACGTGTGACCAACACCACACACGTTCGCCGGAGTGGTCCGCGTCAAAGGCGTTTGCGCGACCGGCCGTACGGATAGATCATGGTGGTTCGGCTGACGCAGGGCACACGCATGCGCGTGGACCCTGTTCGCGACGGAAAGGTCGCGGTCGAGGGAACCGCCACGGCGGCCCCGACGTCATACCGAGTACAGCAGGTGCTCCGGACCCCGGGGCGCGGGCCCACCCCGGGCCGCTCCGAGGACCGACACGAAGGACCCCCGGATACGTACGACGCCCGGCGCACGACTGTGCCGCAGGGGCCGTGGCGAGGCGCGCGCAAGCGCGCCTCGTGTCGGGCCCGGCGGCACCGACCCCGCCCTGCCCGCTCCGCAGGGGCCGGGGTGCACACCACCGACGAGCGAGATTGGACGAGCAGGATCATGGATTGGGAGCTCGCGGCCTGCCGCGACCACGACCCCGAACTCTTCTTCCCCCTCACCGAGCACGGTCCCGGCTCGGCCCAGCTGAGCGCCGCCAAGGCGGTGTGCGGCAGCTGCCCGCTCCAGCGGGGCTGCCTCCAGTGGGCCATGGACACCGGCCAGGAGGCCGGCGTCTGGGGCGGCACCAGCGAGGACGAGCGGCGGGCCATGCGCCGCGCCGCGCGCATCGGCGACACCGCCGGCTCGCACGCCGCCTGAGCGGGCACACAGACAGACGACGGGCTGGTTGTCAGCCGCGCCCGGTGACCTTGCGGGCGGCGAACTGCAGCACCTGCCCGCCCGTGGAGATCACGGCACCGGCCACGCTGAACGCGGTCTTCACCGTCATCGCCGCGGCGTTGCCCGCGATGCGCACCGGGTTGTAGTCCGGGGCGTTGTCCTGCACGTCCTGGGCGGCCTGGCGCACGGAGCGGTCGACCTGCTGTGCGGTGGACTCCGCGGCGGCGCTGACCTTGCGGGCGGTCGTGGTGCCCGCGTCGTCGAGCTCCGAGGCGACCCCGGACGACACGGTCGCGGCGCGGTCGCCGGCGTCGGCGACCGCTCCCCCGGCCTCGTCGGCGCGCGCCTTGGCCTCGGACCCGGCGTGCTGCGCGACCCGCGTGGCGTCCTTCGCGACGCGCTCGCCCGCGCGCGACGTCGTGGTCGCGACCTGGTCGCCGCTGACCTGCGCCACGGTCGCGGCGTCCTGGGCCGCGGCCGAGACCGACTTGTCGCCCGACGCGGCCTTCGCGGCCTCGTCGGCGACACCCGTCGCGCCCGCCTGGGCCTGCGCCGCCGCCTTCTTGCCGGACGCCTCCACACGGTCGGCGTCCTTCTGCGCGGTCGCCTTCGCGTCCGCGCCGACCTTCTTGGCGCTGCTCGAGGCCTTGTCCGAGGCGGACTGAGCCTTGGCGCGGGCGCCCTCGGCGGTCGCCTTCGTCGTGGCCTTCGCGGCCTCGCCGGTGGTGTTCTCCGTGCCTCCGGCGACGGTGTGCGTGTCACGCACCTTGCCGTCGGTGCCGTGCACGACGACCTTGCCGCCGCCGTCCTTCGACACGATCTCGGTCGCCCGCTCGACGGCCTCGGCCTGCGTGGCCGCCTTGGCGCTGGCGCGCTGCGCGCCCTTCTTCTGCACCTGCCAGCCGTCCTCGGTGGGGACGACGTAACGGTCGGCCATTCGGTCTCAACTCCTGACTTTCGACATCATCCGCGTGGTTGATTCCCAGGCTCCGACCTGCACAAACGCAGCGTGACCGGCGCCAAACTCAGCCGTTGAGCGCCGCCGTGGCGCGGTCCTGGAGCTCCGTGTAGCGCTTCGTGGCCTCGTCGCGGACCTCCTCGAGGCGGGCGAGCCACGACGCCTGCGGCGAGCCCTCGGGCACGAGGACCGGACCGTAGCGCTCCACGAGCCCCGGTCCCACGACGGAGGCGGCGGTGGCGGCCGTCGCCGACCCCGCCGCCTGTGCCCACGCGATCGGCCCGAGCGGCACGCAGCCGAAGAACTGGCTGACCCCGGGCGTCTGGACGACCGCCACGAGCGCGCCGGCGGACACGATCCCGGCGCCGATGACCAGCGGGCTGCGCCCGCCACCGGCGACGATGGTCTGCCCCAGCTGGGTGCCGACGAGCGCCGTGAGCGCCACGGTGCGGGACCGCGCCGGGCTGCCGTACGGCGTGGCCTGGGCCTGGAACCACGCGAGGCTCGCGCCGCCGGCGGTGGCCATGGCGCGCAGCCCGATCTCGCGGTCGAGCGCCTCCCCGAGCGACGCCTCCGGCCCCTCGGCCAGCAGCTCGGCCGCGGACTCGGGCTGGGGCGCGCGCACCGCGAGGGCCAGCGAGGGCACGAGGTCGGTGAGCAGGTTGACGAGCAGGAGCTGGCGGGCGTTGAGCGGCGAGGTGCCCGTGGTCGTGGCGCCCAGCACCGTGAACGCGATCTCGCCGAGGTTGCCGCCGACGAGCACGCCCAGCGCCTCGCGCACCGAGGCCCACATCGCGCGGCCCTCGACCAGCGCGGCGAGGATCGTCTCGAGGCGGTCGTCGGTGATGACGAGGTCGGCGGCGGCCCGGGCCGCGGGCGTGCCGCGGCGGCCGAGGGCGATGCCGACGTCGGCCAGCCGGATCGCCGGGGCGTCGTTCGCCCCGTCGCCGGTCATCGCCACGGTGCGGCCGAGGCGCTGGAACGCCTGGACGATCCGGACCTTGTGCCCCGGCGTGCCGCGGGCGACGACGCGGACCTTCGGCAGCACGTCGTCGAGCGCGTCGTCGTCGAGCTCGTCGAGCTCGCTGCCCGTCACGACGATCCCGCCGTTGAGGACGTCGAGCTCCTCGGCGACGGCCTCGGCGGTGCTCGGGTGGTCACCGGTGATCATGACGACCTGGACGCCCGCGTCGCGCAGGTCGCGGACCGTGGCCTGGGAGCCGGCGCGCACCGGGTCGGTGAACCCGACGAAGCCGGTGAACTCGAGGTCGGCGACGTCGACGTCGTCGAGATCGTTGTCGTCGGCGCCGTCGGTGTCGCGCTCCGCCGCGCGAGCGGCGTGCTCGTCGGCGGTGAGGACCTTCTCGGCCACGGCGAGCACGCGCATGCCCTGCCCCGCGAGCAGCTCGGTGTGCTCGACGAGACGCTGACGGGCCTCGTCGTCGAGCGGGGCGCCGCCCCAGCTCGTGGCGCGCTCGATGACGACCTCGGGCGCGCCCTTCACCGAGATCAGGCGGAACGGACCGTCGTCGGTGGTGTCCTCCGGCGGGTCCACCTCTCCGAGCGTCGCGTGGTACCCGCGGGACGGGTCGAAGTCGAGGGAGGCGACGGGCCACCAGCCCGGGCGCTTCTGGGCCGGGTCGACGTCGAACTGCTGGCCGCCGTAGACCACCGCACGGTCGGTGAGGTGCGCGAGCCGCTCGCCCGGCGCGGGACGCGGCGTGGCCCGGAGGGCAGCGGCGAGCACCCGGCGCTGGCGCTTGCGGAGGCGGTCGGTGGGCCGCAGCTTCACGCCGTCGGAGATCGCCGACAGCGCCAGGCGGCCCTCGGTGAGGGTGCCGGTCTTGTCGAAGCACAGGACGTCGGTGCGCCCGATCGCCTCGATCGTGCGCGGGTTGCGCACGAGCGCGCCCTCGGCCGACAGGCGCCGCGCCGACGCGAGCTGGGCGGCCGAGACGACGAAGGGCAGGCCCTCGGGGACGCTGGCGACGGCCAGGCCGACGCCCGAGTGCAGGTTCTGCTGGAACGGCAGGCCCCGCAGCGCACCGGCCGCGACGACGGCGGCCGCCGACCCCAGCGCCAGCGGGGTGGTGATCTTCGTGAGCCCGGCGAGGCGCTCGTCGACGCCGGCGACGGGCGCGGCGGCCTTCGCGGCGGCCGTCGAGCGACCGACCTCGGTGCTCGAGCCCGTCGCCACGACCACCGCGGCCCCGCGGCCGGTGGCGACCGTGCTGCCCTCGTAGAGCATCGAGCGGCGGTCCGCGACCGTCCGGGCGATCACCGGCGACGGGGTCTTCACCACGGGCAGGGACTCGCCGGTCAGCGAGGACTCGTCGACCTCGAGGGCGTCGGAGCGCAGCACGCGGCAGTCGGCGGGCACGACGTCGTCGGGGCCGAGCTCGATGACGTCGCCGACGACGACCTCGTCGGCGCCGACGCCGCGGGTGTGGCCGTCGCGCAGCACCCGCGTGCGGATCGCGGAGCGCTCGAGCAGCCCGGAGACGGCACGCTCGGTGGCGACCTGCTGCACGCCGCCGATCAGCGCCGAGAACGCGGTGACGCCGACGACGATCGCGGCGTCGACGACGGCGCCGATGGCCGCCGAGAGCACCGCGCCACCGGCGAGCACCGGCGTCAGCGGGTTGTTGAGCTCGTCGAGGAACGCGCGACCGAGGGTCGTCCCGCTCTCCGCCGCGGCCGGGTCGTCCCGGTGGCGGCGGTGGGCGTCGGCGGTGGTCAGGCCGCGCTCGGTGACGTCGAGGCGCGCGAGCACGGTGGTCGCCGGCATGACGTGCCACGGCGTCCGGCTCACGCCCGGGACGACGACGCGCCGGCCCAGCTCCGTGGCCTGCCAGGCGCCGTTGCCCAGCGAGACCGCCGCGGCGCCGTTGACCGCGAGCCCCGCGAGCGACGGCCCGCGCGGCGCCGTGCCGGCCGTGGCCATGATCGTGCCCAGGACCGTGCCGGCGCGGGCCAGGTTCACCGAGCGGCCGGAGACCCCGCGGGCCACCTTGACGCCCTCGATGAGCAGCGCGGCCGTGCCGAGGTCGTCGCCGACGAGGACGTGCGCGCCCCACGGCGCGGTGCCGTCGGGCCGGGAGACCCCGATGCCGAGGTCGGCGGCGGCCAGGGCGCGGCGGTCGCGGGACACGACGAGCACGCCCGCGCCGGCCTCCTGGAGCTCGCGCACCGAGGTGCGCAGCGCCTCCCCGCCGGCCACGGCGCGGTCGCCGATGCCGGCCGCGATCCCCTCCTGCCCGCCGAGCACGAGCGTGACGCCCGCGCGGCGGGCGGCCGCGGCCAGGGCCTCGGCGGCGGAGGCGGGCTCGGGCAGGACGCCGACGACGGCGGTGAGCCGGTCGTCGCGACGCAGGCCCAGGACGTGCGTGGCTCCGTCGGCGACGAGCGCGTCGGCGGCCTCGACCGCCCGCGGGTCGTCGCCGCCGGGCACGTCGTCGAGCGGGGCCAGCAGCCAGTGTTCACCTTCGTCGGCGAGGCGCTGGTGCGTGGTCGCGTCGGTCGGGTCGAACAGCTCGTGGACCCGCGGGACGAGCTCCTCGAGCGGGTCCGCGACTCCGTCGGCGCCGGGCAGGGCGAGCAGGTCGCCGAGCATGAGGACGCCGGTGGTCAGCGCCTCGGCGTCGAGCAGGACGGTGTCGACCCGGTCGAGACGGCGCAGCGCGGTGGGCTCGACGACGACGGCGCCCCGGCGCGCGAGCACCCGGCCGAACGTCGTCGCGAAGCCCTCGCGCCCCATCCGTCCGGCCTTCGGCAGCGTCGAGAGCGCGACGCCCGCGCCCTTGCGCAGGCTCCCCGTGCCGGCCGCGACGGCGGCGAACCCGACGGCCGCCCCCGTGCCCACGACGTCGCCGTGGCGCTCGACGGGACCGAGGGGCAGCGGCACGGGGCGGGGCTCGTGCAGCTCGTCGTCGGCGACGGCGACGGCGTGGTCGGCGGTCTCGAGCAGACGCGGCTCGGCCTCGGTCCACGTCGTCGCGCGGGCGCGGGCCTCCGCCACCTGCATCGCGCGGTAGGCGGCGTCGACCAGCAGGCCGGTGCTGCCCTGGCCGATCGCCTGGGCGGCGGCGTTGGCGAGCGCGAGCAGGACGTTCGCCCGGTCCTGCCCGACCGCGCGCTCGACGGCGTCGCGCAGGCGGGGCTGGTGGTCGACGAAGGTCGCCGCGGACGCGAGCTCGGTGGGCAGCGGCGTGCGGCGCAGGACGGTGCCGACGGCGGCCACCCCGAGGCCGGCGAGGTCGGCCGCGAGCGCGGTGAAGGCCTGCTGGGCGGCGCCGATCGCGCGCGGGGTGGGCTCGACGGCGACGCCGCCCTCGCGCTCCTCGAGGATCTCGACGAGGTCGACCAGGTCGTCGACGACCTCCTGGTCGGGCAGTCCGGCCGGCCCGTCGTCGGCGACGGCGGTCATGCCGACCACGACCGCCCCGAGGGTGGCGTTGACCGCCGCCCAGGCGACGTCCGGGTGCGCCGCGAGCGCCTTCTCCACGGCGCGCGCGAGCTCCTCCCCCGCCTCGCCGACGATCCCGGGGACGCCGATCTGCACCCGCCCGGCGCCGCGCCACACCCGGCGGCCGCGGTGCCGGAAGGGGTCGACGCGGTCGAGCACGCCGGAGGCGATGCCCAGCGGGTCGACCATGCGCGCGAGCAGACCGCGTTGCGGACGGGGAACGGGTGGGGAGGCCATGGGGGTGGCTGGCGTCCTCTCGACGACGAGGGTGTGCGGGTCGCTCGTCCGCGCCGTGGTCTCGACGCGTCCGGTGTCGCCGCCGCCGGCGCGACGGCGCCCGAACGGCCCAACGTCGGACACCGGCGAGCGACAGCTTACGGGCGGTGCAGCGCCGGTTGACGCGGCGAGCGCGACTCGGAAGTGGCTGTCGGATGAACGTCACGTCGATCGGGTGAGGTTCCCGGCCCGCCGGGACCGGCCGCGCGCGAGGCCACCGCCTGCAACAACCGTCCCGCGGGCGACCACGACGCGAGCCGCAGCGCCGTCACCCGCAGTGCGGCGACCACGCGGTTGCCGGGCAGGAAGAAGTGCCGCGACCGGCGCGCGGCGCTGCTCGCGGCGAGCGCCGCCGGGCGGTGGGTGCCTTCCCACGCCGCGAGGCCGGCCTCCGGGTCGTCGGGGTGCGCGGCGAGGTGCGTGCCCAGCGACTCGCCGCCGACCAGGGCCAGCGCCGAGCCCTGCCCGGAGTACAGCGTCGGGCACCACGCGGCGTCGCCGACGAGCACCACCCGCCCGCGCCGCCACGACCCCAGGCGGATCTGGGCGACGGTGTCGACGTGCGTGGCGCCGGCCTCCTCGACGCCGTCGAGGATCTCCGGCATCAGCCCGGCGAAGTCGCCGTAGACCGCGCGCAGCGTCCCGACCGGGTCGGCCGCGACACGCTCGACGTCGCCGGCGAGGTCGGCCCGGAACGTGAAGAACACGACCGGCGCGTGGGCCTCGACGGCCATGAGGTGCGCGGTGCGGCCGACGTCGGCGGGCACGACGTAGTCGCCCTCACGCAGACCGCCGGGAAGCCGCGGCAGCACCGCGGAGACGACGACGTGGTCGAACTCGCGACGGAACCGCTCCTCGGGCCCGAAGATCATCGAGCGCACCGCCGACCGCACCCCGTCGGCGCCGACGACGAGGTCGAACCGTTCGCGGGTGACGCCGTCGGGACCGTCGAGCACCACGTCGGCGGCGTCGCGCGCCATGTCGATGCGCCGCGGGACCGTGGCGAAGCGGACCGCGACGTGCTCGGGGCGCGCCGCCCACAGCGCGGCCTCGAGGTCGCCCCGCACCAGCGCCAGCGCCTCCGGGTCGTCGGCGAGCGAGGCCTCGACCCGCGAGACCGTGCGGCCCCGAGCGTCGACGCCGGTGATCACGCCGTCGGCCGGCAAGCGCGTGCGGAGCGCCTCGGCGACGCCCAGCCGGCCCGCGGCGGCGAGGCCCTCGGGGGCGAGGCGGACGAAGTACCCCCCGGTGCGGCGGGCGGCGGCACGCTCGCAGACGACGACGTCCCAGCCGGCACGGTCCAGCGAGGCGGCCGCCGCGAGCCCGGCCACCCCGGCCCCCACGACGAGAGCGCTCCGTCCGTTTCGCCCGGTCCGCTCCACGATCACGAGGGTAGGCGCACGTCGCCCGACCGGCCGCCCGTGGCGACGTGGTGCCGCTCTCGGTCCCGGGTGCGCCGGGCCCGGACAGCGAACGGCCCCGCCACCGGAGCGGTGACGGGGCCGGGACGGCGCGCGCTCAGATGTCCGAGGGCTCGACGCGCTTGAAGTGGGCGCACTGGCACTGCGCGCAGTGGTCACCGAGGTAGTAGTGCTCGTGCGACTCGCGCGGGTGCTTGCAGGTGCACAGGTCCACGAGCGGGACCCGGGCCAGCGACGGCGGCAGGGGGGCGCGGAGGAGAGGACGGTGGGACCGACGGTGGTCGATGAGCTTCATGAGTCAGGAAGTCCGTTGAGGTGGTAGGGCCGGCAGGGACGGTCGAAGAGCGGTCGTGGGCACTTCGGGCCCGCACGCGCTGTGGACACGTGCGGATGACCCGGAACCGGCGGTAGATCCGTTCCGGGCCGCGGCGAGCTCGTGGCGCACCCGGGCCAGTTCGCGTCGGGCTCGGTCGAGCTCGTCGTGGGCCTGATCCCGCTCGCACGCGACCAGGGCCACCTCGTCCTGCAGAGACACGACCATCGCGGCCGCGGTGAGGGTGAGGCCCTCGTCGAACAGCTCGCGGATCCGGGCGGCGAGGGCCAGTTGACGGCGCGTCCAGCGCCGATGCCCGCCGGCGGAGCGTTCCGGGCGGACCATCCGACCCGCGTCCAGACTCCGGAGGAACGCCGGTCGAACCCCGAGGAACTCCGCCGCCTGACCGGTGGTCAGGGCGGGGGTGTCCTCGTCGTCGAGGCTCTCGGCGCCCACGGCTTCCGTCGCGTCCTTGTGTTCGTGCTCTGCGCAGTCCGACCCGCCCGTGAGCAGGAGGGACGCGCCGAAGTTCTACTCGGCACTACAACTTCTGTCAACGCTGTCCGGTCCCGGCGCGAGCGCCGTCACCCGGACGAGGGGACGCGGGACGCCGAACGGCCCGAACACCACATGACGGTCACACGAATTCGGGAAACCGGTATGTCGATGTGCCCCGATCCGGGTATCGGTAGTGGAAGACTGTCGATCGAGGAACGTGGGAGGGGGGAGGCGACGTGACGACCGATCCCGGCTCGCCCGCGCCCGGATCCCGACCCGGACCGCAGCCCGGACCTCAGCCCGGACCCCTGCCCGAACGCCTCGGTCAGCGCTTCGCGCTCGGCGAGCTCATCGGCCGCGGCACCTGCTCCGAGGTGTACCGCGCCCACGATCTCCTGCTCGACCGCGACGCCGCGGTGAAGATCTTCCCGGTCGAGAACGACCCGCGCATCGAGCGCGAGGTCGCGCTCATGGCCTCGCTCGACCACCCGAGCCTCGTGCCCGTGTACGACGTCGGCTCGGTGGACGGGCGCGCGTTCGTCGTGATGGCGCTGCTCGAGGGCGGCAACCTCGTCGACCGGCTGGCCGACGGACCCCTCGGCGTCACCGAGACGCTGCTCGCGGTCGCTTCGGTCGCCGACGGCCTCGCCCACGTCCACCGCGCCAGCGTGCTGCACCGCGACGTGACGCCCCGCAACGTCCTCTTCGACGCCGACGGGCGCGCCCACCTCGCGGACTTCGGCGTCGCCTTCGTCGCCGACGCCCCCCGGATCACCGACACCGGCATCGTCGTCGGGTCGGCGCCCTACCTCGCGCCCGAGCAGGTGGCCGGCGGGACGGTCGGACCGCCCGCGGACGTCTACGCGCTCGGCCTCGTGATGATCGAAGCGCTCACCGGGCGGCCCGCCTACGACGGCAAGCCGCTCGCCGCCGCCCGGGCGCGCCTGGAACGGCGCCCGGAGATGCCCCCGGGCATCGACATCGAGGTCGAGGCCCTGCTCGAGGCCATGACCGCCGACGAGCCGCGCTCCCGGCCCGCCGCCGACCGCGTGTGCGTCGGCCTGCGGCGCGCCGCCCTCGCCGCCGAGACCCTCACGCCGCTGCGGGCCGTCGCCCCGATCGCCGACGTCGGTCCGGCCTCGGCCGTCCCGGACGCCACCACCGAGACCCTGCGCTCCACGGGCACCGGCGCCGCGGCCCGGGGGCCCGCCGCCGCGACCGGCACGGGCGGGGCCGCCCCCGTCGGGATGCCCGGCGCCGCCGCGGCGGCCGACACCGCGGACCCCGAGCTCGACGAGACGCCGGGGCGGGCGCGTCGCGCCGCCGCCGGAGCGGGCGGGCTGGTCGTCGCCGCGTCCGTCGGTGCGGCCGTGCTGCTCGCGAGCGGCGTCGTCGTCGCCTCCGCCTGGACCGTCGACCGCGTCGGCGCCGCCGCCCCGCCCGCGGCCACGGTGGCGCCGCCGTCCGCGGAGGTCGTCGCCGACCCGGGCGCCGGGTCCCTGCTGGGCGGCGGGTCCGGTGGCGGGTCCGAGCACCGGGAGAGCTCGTCCGACGACGCCACCGTGTCGACGCGGGGGGCGGGCACGTCCGACGGCTCCGAGCGCCGTGCGGTGGCGAGCACGCAGCGCGAGGCGCCGCCCACCGACGGCGGCTCGACCGAGCGCACGACGACCACCACCGCGCCGACGTCGACGTCCACGCAGGAGCCGACGCGCCGCCCGAGCCGGCCGTCGCTGCCCCACGTCACGGTGCCGTCGGTGCCCGGTCTGCCCTCGGTGTCGCTGCCGAGCCTGCCGACCCCGACATCGGACGACGACGAGACGAGCACGGCGACGCACTCCACGACGACGCCGCACACGACGACGCCGCGCCCGACCACCACGCCGCACGCGAGCACCACGCGCCCGTCGACCACCACGTCGCGGACGACCACGACCACGACCACGACCACCAAGAACGCCGCCGGGCTCGACCCGGCGGTCGAGGCCCTCGGCGGCCTGTTCGGCGACGGTCGCTGAGGTCGCCCGGAGTCGCGGCCGGTCAGCGCGACGACGCCACCGACCGGACGTCGAGGCGCTGCAGGACGCGGTCCGCGACCTCGGGGTCGACGCCGGGCTCGGTCCGGGCGGCCAGCACCTCGCGCCGCGCGGCCGCGAGGGCGAGCGTCTGCAGCCGGGTCCACTGCTCGCGACGCCGGCGCAGGGTCTCGAGTCGCTGGTCGTAATCGGGACGGTCGGCGGCGTCCTCGCCGGGCGCGTCCCCGCCGCCGCCCTCACCGGTGCCGAGGCGGGCGAAGCGCGCCCGCAGCTCGCCGAGCACCTCCTCCCCCACGGTGTCGTCGACGCCCGCCGCCTCGCGGTCGAGCGACGCGAGCTCGGTCAGCGCCGCCCGCCGCGCCCGCGACGCGAGCCGCTGCTCGGCCGCGCGCCCGACCTCCTCGCTCTCGCGCACCCCGAGCGCCCGGAGCAGCAGGGGCAGGGTGAGACCGGGGATCACGAGCGTCCCGACGAGCACGCCCGCCGCGATGATCACCAGCTCGGTCCGGAACGGGAACGGCGCGCCGTCGGCGGTGACGCGCGGCAGCGCGAGCGCCAGCGCGAGCGTCGCGAGGCCCCGCATCCCCGACCACGTGAGCACCACGGCCTCACGCCCGGTCCGCGGCGCGGCCGTGGGGTCCGCGCCCCGGCGGCGCACGGCGACCAGCGCGCCCAGCATCCAGACCGCCCGCACGCCGACGACGATCACGGCGACGACCGCGGCGTCGGCCACCATCCGGCCGAGCGCGTCCCCGGCGTCGGCCACGACCGCGCGCAGCTCGAGGCCGATGAGCGCGAACGCGGCGGCGGTCACGAGCATCTCGACGACGTTCCAGAACGCGCCGCCGGTCAGCCGCTGCAGGACGTCGTCGGCGTCGGCGTGCTGGCGGGTCTGCAGTGCCGCGACGACGACGGCGATGACGCCGGAGGCCGACAGCGCGTCGGCCGCGAGGTACACCGCGAACGGGAGCACGAGGGTCAGCGCGCTGGGCGCGACGGCGTCGGTGAGCCGGTCGGCGAGACGCTCCGCGATCCACGTCGCGGCCAGCCCGACGGCGACCGCGCCGACGGCCGCCCAGACGAGGCCGAGCGCCGTGCCGATCCCGGGGTGCTCCCCGGACACGGTCGCGGCGATCGCCGCCTGGAACACGACCAGCGCGAGCGCGTCGTTGAACAGGCCCTCGCTCTGCAGTACGGCCACGAGCCGGCGCGGCATCCGCAGGGGCCCCGCCACCGCCTCGACCGCCACCGGGTCCGGCGGCGCCACCGCCGCGCCGACGGCGAGCGCGGCGCCGAGCGCGATCCCGGGCACCAGCCACATCACCGTCGCGCCGACCACGGCGATCGTCGCCGCGACCAGCAGCACCGCGAGGAACAGCACCGAGCGCCAGCGGGCCCGGAACACCGACCACGACGCCCGCTGGGCCGTCGCGAACAGCAGCGGCGGCAGGAACAGCGGCAGGATCAGCTCGGGCTCGAGGTCGGGCGCGTCGATGCCGGGCACGAAGGCGGCGGCCGTGCCGACGAGCACCAGCAGCACCGGCCACGGCAGCCGCAGCCGGTCCCCGACCCCGACCAGGAGCACCCCGACGAGCAGCGCGGCGACCATCAGCGCCAGGACGGTCATGGCGGATGACCTTGCCAGAACGCCGCGCCCGGGCTGGTGGCATGCTGCCCGCGTGGCGGGATTCCGGGACGTGGTGGGGCGGGCGCTGCAGGCAGGCCTGGACCTGCTGAACAAGCAGGTGGACGGGCAACGCTCGCCGGGGTCGCCGGACCGGCCCGGGCAGCAGGCGCCGAGGCCGGGACCGAGCGGTGTGCGCACCGCACCCGCGGGCGAGCGGGCGCGGCGGATCTCCTACGCGCCCGACCTCGACGGGGCGGCCGACCCGGGCGAGGTCGTGTGGACGTGGGTGCCGTTCGAGGAGGACGCGTCGCAGGGCAAGGACCGTCCCGTGCTCGTCGTCGCGCGCGCCGAGCACGGCGACCTGCTCGGGCTGATGCTCTCCAGCCAGGGTCACCGCCGCGACGACGCCCACTGGCTCCCGGTCGGGTCCGGGCCCTGGGACCGGGAGGGCCGCGAGTCCTTCGTGCGCCTCGACCGCGTCCTGGACATCCCCGAGCACGGCATCCGGCGCGAGGGCGCGGTCATGCCCGCCGACCGCTTCGACACGGTCGCCGACGAGCTGCGACGGGGCTACGGCTGGAGCTGACGGCGCTTCCTGCCTGGTGGGGCGCCTGGTGGGAGGCCCGCTGCGCAGGGTGAGCGGTTACTCTCGGGGGAGACTCCCGGCGATCCGGGCCGCCGCGCGGAGGGGACAGCTGGTGATCGTTCCCCGGTGTGCGCTCCGCCGCCCGGACGGCCCGTCGGACGACACGGCGGCCCCGTCCGGCCGCGTCGGTCCCGCCCGACCGGGCGTGAGGGTGTAGGGAGTGCCCGTGCCGATCGAGCCCGCCTCCGCGTCGCCCGCCTCGTCGTCCGTCTCCGGCGGGTCGTCCGGCGGCGCCACGTGCAGCGCCTGCGGCTCGGGCGCGGTGGGCGAGGACGGCCGCTGCGCCGACTGCGGGCACCTGGCCGCCGGCGTCGAGCACGCGGAGGAGACGCTCGCGCCGCCCGAGGACGACTCCGGCGAGCTCGTGGTGCTCGGCGCCGGCGTCACCGACCGCGGACACCGCCGGCGGCGCAACGAGGACGCGTTCGCCCTGACCCGCGCCGTCACCGCCGAGGGCGCGCCGGTGGTCGTCGCCGTCGTGTGCGACGGGGTCGCGTCCGTCCCCGGCGGCGCGGCCGCGTCGCGCACCGCCTGCGACGTCGCCGTCGCCGCCGGGCAGGAGGCACTCTCCGGAGGGCAGGACCTCGAGGAGGCCGCCGCCACCGCCGCCGACGCCGCCCGGCGCGCGGTCGCCGCCCTCGCCCCCGCCGCCGGGTCGTCCCCGGCGTGCACCTACGTCGCCGCCGTGCTCGACACCGAGCGCGCGGTGATCAGCTGGGCGGGCGACAGCCGCGCGTACTGGCTCAGCCCGGCACGGCCCGACGAGTCCGGCGTGCTCACCGAGGACGACTCGTGGGCCGCGGAGATGGTCGCCGCGGGCATCGTCGAGGCCGAGGACGCGCTCTCCGACCCGCGCGCCCACGTGATCACGCGGTGGCTCGCCGCCGACGCGCCGGACGTGGTCGCCCGGCACCGCGGCTGGCCGCTCGACGACACCGGGGTCCTGCTCCTGTGCAGCGACGGCGTGTGGAACCACCTGCCCGATCCGGCGGTGCTCGCCGCGGTGCTCACCGCCGACGAGGGCGCCGACGAGTCACAGGTTGACGTCCACGCCGGCGCGCTCGCCCTGGTCGACGCGGCACTGCACGAGGGCGGGCACGACAACGCCACCGCGATCGTGCTCGCCGTCTCGCCGCGGGGCTGACGGCGTCGACCGGCGCTCGTCACAACGGTGTGCGGGCCGCCAGGTGCGCCGGCGTCATGGCCAGCGCGATCATGACGTCACCGGCGTCGACGTAGCGCCGGTCGGGGATCTGCTCGAGCTTCGCGCGGGTCCGCGTGTCCACGCCGTAGTCGTCCGCGACGGCGAGGATCTGCCAGCGCCGCAGCGGGAACTGCTCGGCGTCGAGGACGGCGCGGAAACCTGGCACCCCTCCACGGATACCGAGCGTCCGTTCGGGCGACAACGTGAGGGTTCCGACACCCCGGTGTCACGCCACGGGTAACGCCCGTGTCCCGTGGAGCAGGGCGCCGGTCAGCCGGGCGCGGGGGTCGGCCGCGACGTCGAGGGGGTCGGGCTCGACGTCCGCCCGCACGAGCAGGTCGCCGAGCGCCGCGATCATCGCCCCGTTGTCGGTGCACAGGCGGATCGGCGGGACCCGCAGCGTCAGGCCGGCGGCCGTGCACCGCTCCTCCACCAGACCCCGCACCCGCGAGTTCGCCGCGACCCCGCCGACCATCAGCAGCGTGTCCGCGCTCTGGTCGGCGCACGCGGCGACGGCCTTGCGCGCGAGCGTGTCCGCGACGGCCTCCTGGAAGGAGGCGGCGATGTCGGGCACAGGCAGGGGGCCGTCGTGACCCTCGACCCAGCGGGCGACCGCCGTCTTCAGCCCGGAGAACGAGAAGGTCCAGGGCGGGTCGGCGGGCCCGGTGAGCGGGCGGGGGAACGCGATGGCGTGCGGGTCGCCCTCGCGCGCGGCCCGGTCGATCGCCGGGCCGCCCGGGTAGGGCAGGCCGATGAGGCGGGCGACCTTGTCGAACGCCTCCCCGGCCGCGTCGTCCACGGTGTCGCCGAGGTGCACGATCTCGTCGCGCGCGAGGTCGCCGACGCTCAGCAGCGACGTGTGGCCCCCCGACACGATCAGCGCGACGCAGCGCGCGGGCAGCGGGCCGTGGTCGAGGACGTCGACCGCCGCGTGCCCGGCGAGGTGGTGCACGGCGTAGAGCGGCACCCCGGCGGCCAGCGCGTAGGCCTTCCCCGCCGCGAGCCCGACCTGCAGGGCCGGGCTCAGCCCGGGGCCGGCGGTGACGGCGACGGCCGTGACGTCGGCGAGGTCGACCTCGGCGCGCTGCAGCGCGGTGCGGACCATCGGCGCCATCGCCTCGAGGTGCGCCCGCGCGGCGACCTCCGGCACGACGCCGCCGAACCGCGCGTGCTCGTCCATGCTCGACGCGAGCGCGTCGCCCAGGAGCACCCCGCCGGAGACGAGGCCGACGCCGGTCTCGTCGCAGGACGTCTCGATGCCGAGGACCAGGGGCGTCGTGCTCACCGGAGTCATTCTGCCGTGCGGCCCGAGGGGACCCGGTCGCCGGGAGCGCCGCCGGGCGTGCCGAGCAGGCGGTCGAGGGCGGCGGCCGAGGCGCGCGCGGGCAGAGCGGCGACGACGGCGTTGCGGACGGCGACGGCGACCGGCGACCGCCACGCGGCGACCTCGCCCGCGCGCCGGGACCGGCGGGCGACGGCCTCGGCGGCCGCGCGGCGCCGGTGGTCGTAGGCAGCCAGCGAGGTCGGGTCGCCGGTGGCCTCCTCGGCGAGCGCGACCGCGTCGAGGAAGGCCTGGGCCGCGCCCTGGCCGAGGTTCGGGGTCATGGCGTGGGCGGCGTCACCGAGCAGCGCGACCCGACCATGGTGCCACGACGACGGCGGGCGCAGGTCCGCGAGCGGGTGCACGAGCACCGGGCCCTCGACCGCCTCGAGCACAGCCGGGACGGGGTCGTGCCAGCCACGCAGCCGTTCCCGCAGCCACGCGAGCGGATCGGCGGCGGCCGGGACCTCGACGGTCGGCACCACGGCGTAGAGATAGGTCCGGCCACCGGGCAGCGGCCCCAGCCCGACGAGGTCGCCGTTCCCCCAGCTCTCGCCCCCGGCGTCGAGCCGGTGCGCCGCGACCAGGCGGAAGGCCGTCAGCCCGGTGTCGCGGACCGTCGCGGCGGGCCAGAACCCCGCCCGCACGGTGCTGTGCAGTCCGTCGGCCGCGACCACCAGGTCGGCCTCGTGGCGTCCGCCCGCCTCGTCGTGGACGACCGCGGGGCGGTCGGCGTCACCGGGGTCGACCCGCGCCACGGTCACGCCCTCGTGCACCGCCGGCGCCGCGGCGCGCAGGAGACCGTGCAGGTCGGGACGCGCGAGCACGACGACCTCGTCGTGCTGACGTCGCCGCAGGTCCGCGGCGTCCAACCGGGCGAGCCAGCGGCCGGTCCGCGTGCGGATGCCGCCCCCGATCTCCACGGTGCCGAGCGCGCGGACCCGGGCGCCGAGGCCGAGCGTGTCGAGGGCGCGCAGGGCGTTCGGCCAGACCGCGATCCCCGCGCCGACCTCGTCGGCGTGCGCACGGCGCTCGAGGACCGTGACCTCCCAGCCGCGCCGCCGCAGCGCGACCGCGCTCGCCAGTCCGCCCAGTCCCGCGCCCACGACGACCGCCCGCGCCATCACCCACGCCCCTCTACATCTGTAGTGGCGCTACTCTACGGCTGTAGAGGGATCGGGCGGAAGGGGTGCCGGTGGACCGTCGGGACGTGCTGGCCGACGCGGCGATCACCGTGCTCGCGCGGGCGGGCGGCCGGGGGCTGACCCACCGCGCGGTCGACGCGGCCGCGGGTCTCGCGCAGGGCACGAGCTCGTACTACTTCCGCACCCGCTCGGCGCTGCTGCAGGCCTGTGTCGACCGCCTGGCCGCGCGGACGCTGGCGGACATGCCCACCGACGGGGCCGCGCCGGCGACGCCGGACGCGCTGGTCACGGTCTGCGTGGCGGTCGTCGGGCGCTGGCTCGCACACGACCACGAGCGCCTGCTCGCGCGGTGGGAGCTCGCGCTGGAGTCGACCCGCCGCCCGGAGCTCGAGACCGCGCTGCGCACCTCCGGGGCGCGGATCCGGGAGCGGGTCGCGGCCACGCTGCACGGTCTCGGCGTCGCCGACCCGCGCCGGCGGGCCGACGACCTCGTCGCCTGCCTCGACGGTCTCGCGTTCGACCAGCTCGCGGGGGCCGGCCGTCCGTCCCGGGACCCCGACGGTCTGCGGGCGTCGATCACGGACGTCGTCCGCGGCTTCACCCCGACCGGCCGCTGAGGGGCTCTCCAGAACGATCTCCCGGGAGTGTCACCAGCGTGGCGCGCTGGTGACATTGTCGGGAGATCATCGTGGAGAGCTCACGGCGTCCCTGGCCGGCGTGGACCGACGGTCGCGGGCCACCAGAACGAGCACGGCTACTGCCAGGACGATCTCGAGCACGAAGGCGGCCTGCTGAGCGATCGCGTCGCCGAGCGGGAAGTGCTCGAGGTGCAGGGTGTGGAACAGCGTGTGGGGCACCACGAACGTCAGGAACGCCGCGACGGCCGTGAGGACGACCCTTCGGTCCGCCCACCACGCCGCCAGGGCCAGGGCCACGCCGAGCGCGAGCGTCCCGGCGCCGTGGTCGCGCACGAGGTGCTCGTTGTACGGCGGGAGCAGGGCGACCCAGGGCGTCCCGCCGTAAGGGAAGTCGGCGTAGAACGACGGCGGCAGCACCAACGACCAGACGCCGATGACGAACTGGAAGGCGGCGAGGACGGCGAGCAGCACGCGCACGGTCACGAGTGCACCCCGGCCCGGGCCGCGAGGAACCGCTCGAAGGTGACGACGCCGTCGGCGTGCCCGGGGGCGAGGTGCGCGCCCGAGCGGAAGCCCCGGGCGATCGCGCCGGGCACGCGCAGCGGCACCACCGGGCGGCGCCGTCCCGTCGTCCGTGCCCAGGTCCGGGCGAGGTCGCCCATCGACCGGACCTCAGGGCCTCCCATCGGCGTCGTCCACCCGTGCGGGGGACCGGCGGCGAGCGCGGCGAGGCGGGCGGCGACGTCGTCGACGGCGATAGGCTGGAAGGCCGTCCCGGCGAGCACGGGCAGGACCCCGGCGCGCGCGGTCGTCGCGAACAGCATGGCGAGCAGGTCGTGGAACTGCGTCGCCCGCAGGATCGTCCACGGCAGCCCCGACCCGCTGACGAGACGCTCCGCGTTGACCTTCTCGCGGTAGTACGGCAGCGGGATGCGGTCGATCCCGACGATCGAGATGTGGACGAGGTGCGGGGTGCCCGCGCGCCGGGCGGCCTCGACGAGCCGGCCCGTCGCCGCGGCGTCGCCGCGCGGGGCGGTCGCGCAGTGCACGATCACCGACGCGCCAGCGACGGCGTCGTCCAGCCCCGCTCCCGTGCGCAGGTCGCCGACGACCCGCCTCGGACCGGAGCGGCGACTCAGGACCCGCGGACCGTCGAGCAGCGGGACGAGCGCGCGCCCCAACGTCCCGGTCCCCCCGGTCACCAGCACGGTCATGGTGTCCTCCCTCGCGTCCGCGCCCCGTCCGGAGGTCGACGGCGGAGCCGCCCCGGCCGTGACACACCGGTGGCGGCCGTCACGCCCGCCATCCTGCCCGGACTCGCTTGCCTTCGAGCGCGCTCGAAGCCCTACCGTCGTTCCCGTGAGCGTCACGACCGACCGGCTGCGGGACCTGATCGAGACGACGGTGGGCGAGCTGCCGCCGCTCACCACCGAGCTCGTCCGGGATCTCGACCTCCCGGAGCACATGCCGATCGCCGAGGTGGCGGCGCTGACCGGCGTCACCGCCCACACGTTGCGGTACTACGAGCGCATCGGACTGGTCGAGGTCGCCCGCGACGCCGCCGGCCGGCGGGCCTACGACCGCGACGCCGTGGGACGGGTCGTGTTCGTGTCCCGGCTGCGCGACTCGGACATGCCCATCGCGGCGATCCAGCGCTACGTCGCGCTGGTGAAGCAGGGCCCGAGCACCGAGCCCGAGCGCCTGGCGCTGCTCGAGGCCCACCGCGACGACATCCTCCACCGCCTGCGTGATCTCCAGGGTGCCCTCGCCGTCGTCGACTACAAGATCACGACGTACGGCGGCGCCTGCGGCTCGTAGGCCCGCCGGACCGGGAACGACGTTTCCGGACGACAAGGGCAGGAATCGGACAAACGGTTCCTGTCTCGGTCCCAAGAATTGTTCAAATCCCACCGCGACGTGCGGAAAGAATGCATGCCGCGGTGGCGCGCCGAGAATCGTGGGCTAATCTCCGTGGCATCACGGCCCGGTCACGCTCCCCCGCTCCCCCGACCGGGCCGTCGACGGAGGTGACCCCGAGCCATGACCGCTGCCGTCTCCACCCCCGGTGTCGTCCGGTCCCCGCAGCAGATGACCGCCGTGCTCGGTGTCGCCGTCGGCGCCGTCGGGGCGGCCGTCGTCGGGACCCATGCCGGTGAGCTCGCCCTCCCCGACGTCGGCGCCACGACCGCCGAGCTGAACCTCGCCGCGAGCTCGACCACCCATTCCGGTGCCGCGGCCGTGGCCCCGGTCGCCGCCGACGCGACCACCGCGTCGGCGACCGTCCCGGAACTGACCAAGGCCGCCCAGCGCCAGCAGGCGGCGCAGGCGCACGACCAGAAGATCGAGGGCGCGATCGACCGGTTCGAGTCGCGGATCGGCACGACCCGCTACGAGGGCTACTGCGAGCGGGCCGTCGAGAACGCCTTCGGCACCCAGGGCCACTACGGCAGCGCGATCCAGGACTGGCACTCCCAGGACCAGCACAGCGACTGGCAGCACGCCCCGCGCGGCGCGATGGTCTTCTACAACACCTCGTCGAACGGCCACGTCGCCCTGAGCCTCGGCGACGGCCGCGTGGTGTCCTCGAGCGCCCACGGCCGCGTCGGCATCGTGCCGATCGACCACTTCCAGCACCCGCTGGGCTGGGCCTACGCCCCCTACTGAGCCGTCCAGCATATGTGAGCGAACTTTGGGGCCATAGCCCCAAAGTTCGCTCACGTACCGGTCAGGCGTCCACCGCGTCCCGGCCGGTCATGGCCCGGACGTGCATCTCCTCGTAGGGGACCTCACGGGCGGGCGCGGGCCGGCTGGTGACGGTCCCGAGCCAGCACCCGAGGAAGCCGATCGGCACCGACACCAGGGTCGGGTACGACAGCGGGAAGGGCGCCGCGTCGCCCATGACGCCCGGCCCGACCAGCACGAGCACCACCGAGCTCACCAGGCCCGCGACGATGCCCGTGATCGCGCCCCGGGTCGTCAGGCGCGGCCAGAACAGCAGCAGCACGAGCACCGGCACGTTCGCGCTCGCCGCCACCACGACGGCCATCAGCGCCAGCAGGGCGATGTTGGTGTCCTGCGCGCCGAGGGCGAGCACGATGGACACGGCGGCGATCGCCACCGCCGCGATCCGCCCGGCCCTCATCTGCTCGGCGTCGCTCGCCTGGCCACGGCGGAAGAGCGAGCTGTAGAGGTCGTGCGCGACCGCTCCGGAGCCCGCGATGACCAGCCCGGCCACGACGGCGAGGATGGTCGCGAACGCGACCGCCGAGATGATCGCGAAGAGCACCGGGCCGCCCAGGAGCTCGGCGAGCTGGGGCGCGGCGAGGTTGCCCGCCGAGTTCGCCGCCTTGATCTGCACCTGGCCCACCAGCGCCGCCGCGCCGTAGCCGATGAACGGCATGGCGAGGAACGCGAGCCCGAGGATCCACAGCGCCACGCTCATCGAGCGCCGCGCCACCCGCGCGTCGGGCACGGTGAAGAAGCGGATGAGGATGTGCGGCAGCGCCGCGGTCCCCAGCACCTGGGCCACCGCGACCGACACCAGCTCGAGACCCGGCATCACACCGCTCGCGCGGGCGAAGAGGTCCGTCGCCGACGACTCGGCGACCGTGCGGAACATGTCGGCCAGGTCGAAGTCGAAGCGCGCGAGCGTGAGGACCACGAGCACGGCCATCGCGACGAGGAGCATCGCGGCCTTGACGATCTGGATCCACGTCGTCGCCAGCATCCCGCCGACCGTGATGTAGACGGCCATGAGCACGCCGACGACGATCACGGCGACCCAGTAGGGGATGCCGACCAGCAGGCCGATGAGCACGCCCGCGCCCACCAGCTGCGCGATCATGTAGAAGATCGTGACGACGAGCGTGTTCACCGCCATCACCGCGCGCACCCCGCGCGAGCGGAACCGGCTGGAGAGCACGTCGGCGACGGTGAACCGCCCGAGGTTGCGCAGCGGCTCGGCCACCAGCAGCAGCACCAGCAGGAACGCCACCAGGCCGCCCGCGACCAGGTAGAAGCCGTAGACGCCCTGCAGCGCCAGCAGGCCGGCGACGCCGAGGAACGTCGACGCCGAGAGCAGGTCGCCGACGATCGCCAGGCCGTTCTGCCAGCCCGTGATCTGGCCGCCGGCGACGTAGTGGGACGCGGCGCTGCGGTTGCGGCGCCCGGCCCACCACGTGATCCCGAGGGTCAGGGCGATGACGGCGACGAAGATCGTGATGGTGATCGGGTCGGCGCTCATCGGACGCTCCCGGCGTCGACGGACGCCTCGGCGAACGCCTCGTCGGCGAGCTCGTCCCAGCGCCGGGCCCGGCGGACGTAGAGCCCGGTGAGCAGCCAGACCAGCGGGAAGACGAGGGCCGTGAGCACGAACGTCCAGCTCACGACGCCGAGGGCCGGGCCGCTGAGGGCGTCGGTGAAGCCGGACACGACGATGATCGCGAGGTAGGCGCCGAAGCCCACGACCGTCGCCGGGACGACGAAGCGGCGGCGGCTGCGGACCAGTTCGGTGAAGGCCGGCGTCGCGATGACGGCCGTGGCTCGGGGATCGGGACGGTCGTCCATGGGCTCTCCAGGTGTCCGGGTGATCGAGGCGTCACGGACCGCCCGACCGTCGCGGGACGGCCGGGTGGTGGCGAGCGGGTGGGGTCAGAGGAAACCGAACAGGCGGCCCGCGACCCGGCGGATCTGGACCTCCTCGGCCCCTTCGGTGATCCGGTAGCGACGGTGGTGCCGGTAGATGTGCTCGAACGGCTCGTGGCGCGAGTAACCCATCCCGGCGAAGACCTGCATGGCACGGTCGGCGGCGTCGCAGACCAGGCGGTTGGCGCGGTAGTTGGCCATCGAGACCTGGTGGCCGATCGACACCTCGGGCCGGCCCTCGCGGCGGCAGGCGTCGAGCTCTCCCGCCGTCTCGCGGATCAGGGCCCGCAGCATGGCGGCCTCGGTGTGCAGCTCGACGAGCGGCCACTGGATCGCCTGGCGGGTCGACAGCGGTCGACCGAAGGTGTGGCGCTCGGTCGCGTACGCGACGGCCCGGTCGATGCAGTACTGGGCCGCGCCGAGGCTCGAGGCCGCCTGGCGGATGCGGTTCTGGTGCACGAAGGTCTGGGCGACGGCGAGCGCCTGCCCTTCCTCGCCGAACACCGCCGACGCCGGCACCCGCACGTCGCGCAGCACGACCTCGCCGTGGTCGGTCGGCATGTTGAGCGTCCACCAGTAGCGCGGGACCTCGAACCCGGGCGCGTCGGTCGGGACGAGGAAGCTCGTGATGCCCCGCGCGCTGCCCGCCTCGCCGGAGGTCCGCGCGAAGACGAGCTCGTGGCTCGCGCGGTGCACCCCGGTGCTCCAGCGCTTGGCGCCGTCGATCACCCAGTCGTCGCCGTCGCGGCGCGCGGTGGTCTCGAGCCACGTGGCGTCGCTGCCGTGGTCGGGCTCGGTGAGGCCGAACGCGATCCCGCGCTCCCCGGTGATCGAGGCCTCGACCAGCTCGGTGCGCTGCTCGGGCGTGCCGTAGAGGTGGAGGAGGTGGGCGAACACCAGGTTGCCGACGATCGAGTGCTCGTTCTGCAGGTCGTTGTGCAGCCCGAGGCCGCGGTGGGCGAGGTGCTCGCGGACCGCGGCCATGACCGCGTCGCCGGCCTCGGAGCCGCCGAGCTCGGCGGGCAACGAGAGCCGGTAGAAGCCCGCGGCGTCGGCCCGGCGGCGGGCCTCGGCCAGCAGGTCCTCCCACTCCGGGCGGGGCAGGCCGCCGCCCTCGAAGTCGGTGCGGGCCCACTCGCGGCGGTGGTCGAAGAACCGCTCGTTGTCGTCCTGCGCCTGCAGGGGGTCGATCTCGGTCTCGATGAACGCGTCCAGCCGGGCGAGGAGGTCCGCTGTGGTCATCCGCCGAACCTCTCGCGCAGCACGTGCTTCTGGATCTTGCCGACCGCGGTGCGCGGGAACTCGGCCACGAAGTGCACCTGCCGGGGTGTGTTGTAGCCGGCGAGGTGGGTCCGCACGAACGTCGTCAGCTCCTCGGCCAGCGCCGGAGTGCCCTCCGCCGTCGGGACGACGACCGCGACGACCTGCTCCTCGTACACCGGGTCGGCCAGGCCGATGACGGCGGCGTCGACGACGCCGGGGTGGCGGGCGAGGCAGTCCTCGACCTCCTTGGACCACACGTTCTGGCCACCGGAGCGGATCATGTCCTTCTTCCGGTCGACGATCGTCAGGAAGCCGTCGGCGTCGGCGATCGCGATGTCCCCGGTGTGCAGCCACCCGCCGGCGAGCGCGGCCGCCGAGGCCTCCTCGTTGCGCCAGTAGCCGCTCATCCGCGGTCCGCGCACGCAGATCTCGCCGGGCGAGCCCGGGGCGACCTCCCGGCCGTCGTCGTCGAGCAGGGCGACGTCGACGCCGGGCATCGGGCGCCCGATCGAGCCCCAGCGCGCGAAGACGTCCCCGGGCGGGCACCACGTCACGAACGGCCCGCCCTCGGTGAGCCCGTAGGTGTGCGCGAACGCCACCGTGCCCTCGCGGGCGCCGAGCGCGTCCGCGGTGCGGTCCATGATGCCGCTGGGGTCGTAGGCGCCGTAGTAGAGCAGCCGGATCGACGAGGTGTCGGTGGCCGCGAAGCGCTCGTGGGTGATCAGCGCGTGCAGCATCGTCGGGACGCCGAGCACCACCGAGACCCGGTACTGCGGCAGGAGGTCGAGGACGACACCGGGGTCGAACTCGCGCAGCAGGATCACCGTGCCGCCGACCAGCAGGAACGGCTTCATGTGGTCCCAGTTGCCGACGTGGAACGGCGGGAAGTAGTTCATGAAGACGTCGCGGTCGTCGGCGCGCAGCACCGTGGCCATGGCGAAGGCGTCGTCGACGGTGCGCCGGTGGGACAGCATCGCGCCCTTCGGGCGCCCGGTCGTCCCCGAGGTGTAGAGGATCATGTGGATGTCGTCGTCGGCGACCGGCACCGACGCCGGCTCGACGGCGGCGGCCAGGAACGCGTCCCAGTCCGCGCGGTCGCCCTCGGGGCCCGGGATCCGCAGCACGGGCAGCGACGGGTGCGCCGCGCGCGCCTCCTGCGCGACCTCGTCGTAGCCGGCCTCGACGAACCACAGAGCCGGCTCGGCGTCGCCGATCGTGTAGGCGTGCTCGGGACCGCGGTGCCAGAAGTTCAGCGGCACGAGGATCGCGCCGAGCGAGGCCGTCGCGAAGTAGAGCTGGACGTACTCGAGGCTGTTCTTGGCCAGCACCGCGACCCGGTCGCCGTGGCCGATGCCGCGCGCGGCGAGCGCGCCGGCGGTCCGCTCGACGAGGTCCTGGACCCCGCGGTACGTGTACTCCCGGCCCTCGACGACCAGGGCGACCGCGCCGGGACGCGAGCGGGCGTGGTGGCGGACGATGTCTCCGACGAGCACTACGACCTCCCCAGCAGGCGCAGGGCGTTGCCGCCGAGCCACTTGTCGACGACCGCGTCGTCGAGGGGCAGCTCGCGCACCTCGTCGGCGAGCGTCGCGGGCGGGATGCCGAGCAGGGTCCAGGTGGACGCGAAGAGCACGCGGTCGGCGAGCTGGCGGTTGCCGAAGCGCAGCAGGGGCTCCCATCCCGAGCCGGGACGGGCGAACGTGCGGGGCCGATGTGCCGACAGGTCGACGTACACGTTCGCGTGCCGCCAGGTCACCATCACCATGTCCTCGACCCACGGCCAGCCGGCGTGCAGGCAGACGACGGTGAGGTCGGGGAACGCGCGGGCCACGGCGTCGATGTGGCGCGGGTGCCCGACGTCGTAGGCGGCGTCGAGCGACCAGTTGATGCCGGTGTGCAGCAGAACCGGCACGCCGAGGGCCTCGCAGCGCCCGTACACCCGCGCCATCCGCGGGTCCTCGGGCAGCAGCTGCTGCTTGAACGGCGAGAGCACCACGCCGGACAGGCCGCTCGCGACGGCCTCGTCCACCCGACGGGCCGCGTCGAGCTCCCACGGGTCGATGCCGGCGAAGCCGACGACGCGGTCCGGGTGGCGGGCGACGAAGTCCGCGACGACCTCGTTGCCGGCGGTCGGCACGCCGAGCCGGGACCCGAACGCCTCGGTGTAGACCCCGGCGAGCCCGATGCCGCCCTCGTCGAGCATGGCGAGGAAGTCCTGCTCCGAGGGGGCGCGGTCGCGGGCGCTCTCGCGGGCGTCGGCCCAGCGCGCGGTGACCTCGTCGTGGCTGCGGGCGGGGGCGAGCTCGCCGCCGAAGTGCTCCGCGTACCCGCGCAGGCGGCCCTGGGTGACGGCCTCGGACAGGGCGAACGCCTCGGCGTCGGGGACGGCGCCGGCCAGGAAGTCGACGATCATGCGGTGGGCCCTCCGGTGGCGCGCGGGGCGGTGAAGACGGGACGGCGGCCCGCGAGGGTCGCGGCGGCGCCCTCGGCGTAGTCGGGGCCGCGGAAGGTGGCGAACGCCGCGGCCTGCTCCCGGTCGTCGAAGGCCCGGCCGGGCGGGTCGGCGTCGATGCCGTAGCAGCGGTGGATGCCGTGCTTGGTGAGGGCGAGCGCGGTGGCCGCGCAGGCGGCGTACCGCGACGCGGCCTTCGCGGCCTCGCCGGGGAGGTCGTCGGTGACGGTGGTGACCAGCCCGAGCTCGAGGGCCTCGGCGGCGGCCAGCAGGCGTCCGCCGTAGAGCAGCTCCTTGGCCTTGCCGATCCCGACGTAGGCCGTCAGGCGCTGCGCGGGCGCGACGAACCCGACCCGCATCTCGGGCAGGCCGATCCGGGCGTCGGCGGTGACGATCCGGAAGTCGCAGGCGAGCGCGAGCTCCGCGGCGTTGCCCACGCACGGTCCGGCGACGAGGGCGACGGTGACCAGCGGCAGCGCCTCGATCTCGGCGAAGAGCCGGTACTCCGTCGCGATGTAGTGGCGGTAGGCGTCGTCATCGAGCCCGCCGAGGTCGTTCAGGTCGGCGCCGCCGGAGAACACCGAGTCCTTACCGGCCACCAGCAGCACGCGGACGTCGCGGTCCGCCCCGACCTCGCGGACCCGCTCGAGCATGCTCTCGAGCGTCGCGGTGGTGAACACGTTCATCGGGTGGTCGCTCGCGAAGCGCAGCGTCGCGACGTGCCCGTCCTCCGACCGTTCCAGCGTGACGGTCACCGGGTGCCTCCATCGGTGTCGCGGGTGGGTGGTCCGTGGACGACGCCGGCGCGGTGCAGCGCGGCGACCTCGTCGCGGTCGAGGCCGAGCACGTCGGCGAGGACGCCGTCGGTGTCCGCCGCGACCGGCCCCGGCGCCCGGCCGGGCCGGACCTCGGCGCCGGAGAAGCGGAACGGCGCGGTGGGCATGAGCGCCTCGCCGTGGCCGGGGAAGTCGACCGGCTGCAGGGTGCCGCGGGCGACGAGGTGGGGGTCGTCGAGGTTCTCGCGGACCCCGCGCACGCGGGCGGCGGACAGGCCGTGGGCGACGAGGTGGGCGACGAGGTCGTCGGCGGTGGGCCAGGTGGCCGCCCACGCCTCGATCCGGTCGTAGAGCGGGCCGGGGTCGGACAGGCGGGTCGCGAGGTCCCCGTAGGCGCCACGCAGGTCGGGAGCGTCCATGGCCGTGACGAGCCGCTCGAAGAAGACGTCGCCGGCCATCCCGTACGCGAGGTGGGTGCCGTCGGCACAGGTGGCGACGCCGCTCGGGACGCTCGTCGTGTGGCGGTCGCCGTACTTGCCGCCCACCGCCGCTCCCCCGGCGACGGCGCCGGCGGCGGGCTGCTGGTCGATCATCGCGAACAGCGAGTCGAACGCCGAGACGTCGACGTGCGTGCCCTCACCGGTCGCGTGCCGCCGGTACAGCGCGGCACCGATGGCCGCCAGCGCGTGGACCGCGGAGTTGACGTCGGCGAGCGCGGTGCCGAAGTGCATCGGCGGTCCGTCGTCCTGCCCGGTGAGCGACATCAGCCCCGAGTAGGCCTCGGCGACCAGCCCGAAGCCCGACAGGTGCGCGTAGGGGCCCTCGCCCCCGAACGTCGCGAGCGAGCACAGGATCGTGCGGGCGTCGCGGGCGTGCAGGACGTCCCAGCCCAGGCCCAGCTTGCCGAGCACGCCGGGCGCGAAGTTCTCGACGACGACGTCGGCCCAGTCGGCCAGGCGCAGCGCGAGCTCGAGCCCGTGCGGGTCCTTGAGGTCCAGCCCCACCGAGCGCTTGCCGCAGTTGTACTGCGCGTAGGCGCTGGAGACGCGGTCGTCGGGGTCGCCGATGCGCACCGGCAGGGCACGCATGAGGTCGCCGGTCGGCTGCTCGACGCGCACGACGTCGGCGCCCATGTCGGCGAGCATGCGCGTGCAGAACGGACCGGCGATCACGTGGCTGAGGTCGAAGACCCGCAGCCCCGCGTAGGGACCCGCCATCCGAGCACCTCCCACCCGATCCAGTCACCGTCGAACGATCGTTCAAGCAACCTATGTCGATCCAGCTCACAACGTCAACGTCGTGTTGAACGATTGTTCGACACGCTAGGCTGTCGCCATGCCTCGCACGGAGTCCGCCACGTCGGCGCCGCCCCGGCGCCCTCGTGACGCCAAGCCCGGGCCGCCGCCCACCGTGCTCGTCCGCCCCGGCGACGAGCCCACGGCGGCGACGCTGCTCGCCGCGGCGGTCGAGGTGATGGCCGCGAGCGGCTACCACGGCACGTCGGTGCGCGACATCGCCACGGCCGCGGGCACCAGCCCGGCCGTGCTCTACCACCACTACGCGTCGAAGCAGGGCCTGCTCGTCATGCTCTGCGACCGGGGGCTCGACGTGCTGCTCGAGGCCACCGAGCAGGCGCTCGACACGTCCGGGCCCGACGACGCCGACAAGCTCCGGGCCATCGTCGGCGCGCACGTCCGTGTCCACATGGAGTCGCAGCGCGAGAGCCTCATCGGCAACAGCGAGCTCCGCGCGCTCGAGCCGCCGGGCCGGGCGCTCGTCGTCGCCAAGCGCGACGCGCAGCAACGGCTGTTCGACCGCGTGGTGCGCGACGGCGTGCGCAACGGCGCCTTCGCCACGGCCCAGCCGGACGACGCCTCCCGCTTCATCACCACGGCGTGCACCGGCGTCGCGCACTGGTACCGGCCGGGCGGGGCCACGGCGGCGGACGAGATCGTCGCGCGCCACCAGCAGATCGCCCTCGACGCCGTGGTGCACCGCCCGTGACGGTGCCGCGGACCTCGGACGAGCTGGCTCCCGCACTGGCCGAGGTGCTCGGCAGCAGCGTCACCGAGCTGCGCCGGCTCTCCGCGGGCGCCAGCCGGGAGACGTGGACGTTCGAGGCCGGCGGGCGACGGCTCGTGCTGCGCCGCGACCCCCCGGACGCGCCGCGGCCGGTGGAGATGGCCCGCGAGGCGGAGTGCCTGCGCGCCGCCGCCCGCGCCGGGCTGCCGGTGCCGCCGCTGGTGCGGGCCGGCGACGGCTCGGACGCGGTGGGCACGCCGTCCCTGGTGATGGAGCACGTGGACGGCGAGTCGCTGCCGGGCCGGCTGCTGCGCGACGAGCGCTTCGCCGCCGCTCGGGACGGCCTCGCCCGCTCGCTGGGCCGCGTCCTCGCCCGCATCCACGCGCTCGACCCGGGCGAGGTCCCGTCGCTGCCGACCGTGACCGACCCGCTGGCCGACCTGCGGGCCCGCCACGACGGCTTCGGCGAGCCCCGGCCCGGCCTCGAGGTCGCGTTCCGGTGGCTCGCCGCGCACCGCCCGCCCGCCGTCGCGCCGACCGTCGTGCACGGCGACTTCCGCAACGGCAACCTCCTCGTGGCCCCCGACGGGCTCACCGCGGTGCTCGACTGGGAGCTCGCCCACCTCGGCGACCCGCACGAGGACCTGGGATGGCTCTGCACGCGGGCCTGGCGGTTCGGCGCGGCGGCCGAGGTCGGCGGCTTCGGGAGCCGCGAGGAGCTGCTCGCCGGCTACGCCGAGGTCGCGGGCGCCGCGCCGGACCCCGACGCCGTGCGCTGGTGGGAGGTCTACGGCTGCGTGCACTGGGCGGTGATCTGCCGGGTCCAGGCCGAGCGCCACCTCGGCGGCACCGAGCGGTCGATGGAGCTCGCCGTGCTCGGCCGGCGCGCCGTGGAGGCGGAGTACGACGCCCTGCTGGCGCTGGAGATGGTGTCCGGGCTCCCCGAGGTGCCGACCGTCGCCCGCTGGACCGCCGAGCGGCCCACCGTCGACGAGCTGCTCGAGGCGGTCGGCGGGTTCCTCACCGACGAGCTCGTCGTCGGCGACGACCGCTCGCGCTACCTCGCCCGCGTCGCCCGCAACGCGCTGGGCATCGTGCGACGGGAGCTGGCGTCCGATCCGTCGGCCCACCGCGCGGCGCTGGCCGCCGTCGGGTGCTCCGACGACGCCGCGCTGGGTGCCGCGCTGCGCTCCGGGACCCTCGACCCCGCCGACGAGCCCGTCGCCGCCGCGGTCCGGTCCGCGGTGCTCACCCGTCTCGCCGTGGCCAATCCCCGCTATCCCTAGGAGGCAGCAGTGCGTGCAGTGCGCGTCGTCAGTACCGACGGCCCCGCCGCCCTCGAGATCGGCGACGTCCCGGCTCCCGAGCCGGCCGAGGGCTCGGTCCTCGTCGACGTCGCCGCGGCCGGCGTGACCTTCCCCGACCTCCTGCTCACGCAGGACCGCTACCAGTACAAGCCCGAGCGCCCGTTCGTCCTCGGCGGCGAGCTGGCCGGGACGGTGCGGGCCGCCGACCCCGGCACCGGGTTCGCCGCCGGCGACCGCGTCGCCGCCACCAGCACCGTCGGCGCCTTCGCCGAGCAGGTCGCCGTGTCGGCCGAGGCTGTGTATCCGCTGCCCGACACGATGTCGTTCCGCGCGGGCGCCTGCGTGCCGATGAACTACCTGACGATGTCGTTCGCGCTGGTGATCCGGGGCGGGCTCCAGGAGGGCGAGACCGTCCTCGTGCACGGCGCCGCGGGCGGGATCGGGACGGCGACCATCCAGCTCGCCCGCGCCTGGGGCGCCCGCGTGATCTCGGTGGTGTCGACTCCCGAGAAGGCCGACTTCGTGCGCTCGGTCGGCTCGCACGAAGCGGTGCTCGCCGAGGGCTTCAAGGAGGCGGTGGCCGAGCTGACCGGGGGCCGCGGCGTGGACGTGGTGGTCGACCCGGTCGGCGGCGACCGCTTCACCGACTCGCTGCGCTCGCTGGCGCCGCTGGGCCGCCTGCTCGTCCTCGGGTTCACGGGCGGCGACATCCCGACGGTGAAGGTCAACCGCCTGCTGCTGAACAACATCGACGTCCGCGGCGTCGGCTGGGGCGCCTACGCGATCCCGCGGCCCGGCAGCCAGCGCCGCGAGTGGGACCGGCTGCTGCCGCTGATGGAGTCCGGCGCGATCGACCCGCCCGTCGGCGCGGTCTACCCCCTGGACCGCGCCGCCGACGCCGTCGCCGCCCTCGACGCCCGCGCCGCCCTCGGCCGCCTGGTGATCGAGCCCTGAGGTATGTGAGCGAACTTTGGGGCTATAGCCCCAAAGTTCGCTCACATGGGTACCTCAGCCCTCCGCGTCGCCCTCGGCCTCGAGGAAGGCCTCGCGGATCTGTTCGACCATGGCGGGGTCCGGTGACTCCCACAGCCCGCGGTCGACGGCCTCGAGCAGGCGTTCCGCCATGCCGTGCAGGGCCCACGGGTTCGCCTCGCGCAGGAACGCGCGGTTCTCGGGGTCGAGCACGTAGTTCTCGGTCAGCGAGCCGTACATCCAGTCGCTGACGGTGCCCGCGGTGGCGTCCCAGCCGAAGAGGTAGTCGACGGTCGCCGCCATCTCGAACGCGCCCTTGTAGCCGTGGCGGCGCATGGCGGCCATCCAGCGCGGGTTGACGACGCGGCTGCGGAACACCCGCGCGGTCTCCTCGATCAGCGACCGGGTCTTCACGCTCTCCGGCCGCGTCGAGTCGCCGACGTACGCCGCCGGCGCCGCCCCGGTCAGCGCGCGCACCGTGGCGATCATGCCGCCGTGGTACTGGTAGTAGTCGTCGGAGTCGGCGATGTCGTGCTCGCGGGTGTCGATGTTCTTCGCCGCCACCGCGATCCGCCGGTACGCCGCCTGCATCTCCCCGACGGCCGACTCGCCGTTCCGGCCGCGGCCGTACGCGTGCCCGCCCCAGGTCGTGTAGATCTCGGCGAGGTCGGCGTCGCCGCGCCAGTCACGCGAGTCCATCGCCTGCAGCAGGCCCGCGCCGTAGGCGCCGGGGGGCGAGCCGAAGATCCTCGTGGTGGCCTGCTGCCAGTCCGAGCCGGACGCCTGGTCCGCCCGCGCGTGCGCCGCGACGAAGTTGTCCTCGTCCGGCTCCTCGAGCGAGGCCACCAGCTGCACCGCGTCGTCCATCGTCGCCACGACGTGCGGGAACGCGTCGCGGAAGAAGCCGGAGATCCGCAGCACCACGTCGACGCGCGGGCGCGCGAGCTCCTCGGCGGGCGTGACCTCGAGCCCCGTCACGCGCCGCGACGCCTCGTCCCACACCGGCCGCACGCCCATCAGCGCGAGCGCCTCGGCGATGTCGTCGCCGCTCGTGCGCATCGCCGCGGTGCCCCACAGGCTCAGGCCCACCGAGGTCGGCCACTCGCCGTCGTGGTCGGCGCGGTACCGCTCGAGCAGGGAGTCGGCGAGCATCTGCCCGGTCTCCCAGGCCAGCCGCGACGGCACCGCGCGCGGGTCGATCGAGTAGAAGTTCCGCCCGGTCGGCAGGACGTTGACCAGCCCGCGCAGCGGCGACCCGCTCGGCCCGGCCTTGACGTGTCCGCCGTCGAGGGCGTGCAGGACACCGTCGATCTCGCCGGTGGTGCCGGCCAGGCGCGGGACGACCTCGGTGGCGGCGAAGGTCAGGATGTCGGTGACGGTGCCGTGCTCGGCGCCGAGCACCTCCAGGGTCACGTCTGTGGCGTCGCCGACGTTCCAGGCGCGCTTCTCCATGCCGAGCACGAGCGAGTGCGCCAGCTCCTCGACGCGGTCGACCTCGGTGCGCGGGGCCTCGTTCTCGGCCAGCCCCAGGGCCTCGCGGAGCCCGGGCAGCGATTGCGTCCCCGACCAGAGCTGCCGCGCCCGCAGCACGGCGAGCACCATGTCGACGCGCTCCTGGCCCTCCGGCGCCCGGCCGAGCACGTGCAGGCCGTCGCGGATCTGGGCGTCCTTGATCTCGCAGAGCCAGCCGTCGAGGTGCATGACGAAGTCGTCGAAGCGCTCGTCGTCGGGCTGGTCGGTGACGCCGAGGTCGCTGTCGAGCTTCGCGGCCTGGATGAGCTGCCAGATCTGCCCGCGGATCGCGGTGATCTTGCCGGGGTCCATCGCCTGGATCGAGGCGTACTCGTCGAGCAGCTGCTCGAGCCGGGCGAGGTCGCCGTAGGACTCCGCGCGCGCCATCGGCGGCACGAGGTGGTCGACGAGCGTCGCGTGCGCCCGGCGCTTGGCCTGGGTGCCCTCGCCCGGGTCGTTGACGAGGAAGGGGTAGACCAGCGGCAGGTCCCCGAGGATGGGGTCGGGCGCGCACGAGGCCGAGAGCGCCGCGGTCTTGCCCGGCAGCCACTCGAGGTTGCCGTGCTTGCCGACGTGCACGAGCGCGTGCGCGCCGAACTCGCTCTGCAGCCAGCGGTACGCCGCGAGGTAATGGTGCGAGGGCGGCAGGTCGGGGTCGTGGTAGATCGCGATCGGGTTCTCGCCGAAACCGCGGGGCGGCTGCATCATCACGACGACGTTGTCGCGCTGCAGCGCCGCGACGGTGATCGCGCCGTCGTGCAGGAACATCTCGCCGGGCGGCGGGCCCCAGTGCTCCTCGACGCCGGCGCGGAAGTCCTCGGGGAGGGTCGCGAACCAGCGCGTGTAGTCGTCGACGGACACGCGGACCGGATTGGCCGCGAGCTGGTCCTCCGAGAGCCAGTCCTGGTCGTACCCGCCGGCGTCGATGAGCGCCCGGATGAGCAGGTCGCCGTCCCGCTCGGCGAGGCCCGGCACGTCCCCGATCGCGTAGCCGCGGTCCTGCATGGTCGCGAGCAGTCGCACCACCGAGGCCGGGGTGTCGAGGCCGACGGCGTTGCCGATGCGGGCGTGCTTCGTGGGGTAGGCGCTCAGGACGAGGGCGATCTTCTTCTCGGCGTTCGGCACGTGCCGCAGACGACCGTGCGACACCGCCAGCCCTGCCACCCGCGCGGCTCGCTCGGGGTCGGCGACGTAGACGGGCAGCCCGTCGGCGTCGGTCTCCTTGAAGCTGAACGGCACCGTGATGACGCGGCCGTCGAACTCGGGGACGGCCACCTGGTTCGCGGCGTCGAGCGGGCTGACGCCGTCGTCGTCGCCGAGCCACTCGTCGCGGCTCCGCGTCAGGCACAGCGCCTGCAGGATGGGGACGTCGAGGGCGGCGAGCGCGCCGGTGTCCCAGCTCTCGTCGTCCTCGCCCGCGCTGGCGCTCGCGGGCTTGGAACCGCCCGCCGCGAGCACGGTGGTCACCAGGACGTCGGCGTTGCGGAGCACGGCGACGAGGTCGTCGTCGGGGCTGCGCAGCGACGAGCAGAACACCGGCTCGGGCACGCCGCCCGCGTCCACGACCGCGCGGCACAGGCCCTCGACGAACGCCGTGTTCCCGGCCATGTGGTGCGCGCGGTAGTAGACGATCGCGACGCGGGGGCTCGCGTCGTGGTTCGCAGCGAACGGCCTATCGGCGTGCTCCCCTGAACTCGCTGCTTCTCTGCGCGCGAACTCCCCGTTCGCGGCGTCCTCCGGGCACTCCCAGCCCTCCAGGCGGCCCCAGCTCGGCATCTCGGCGGGCGGGTCGAAGCCGTGGCCGGTGAGCAGGACGGTGTCGGAGAGGAAGCGGTGGAGCTGGGTGAGGTTCTCCGACCCGCCCTGGGCGAGGTAGAGGTGCGCCTGGGTGGCGACGCCGACCGGGACCGTCGACGACTCCATGAGCTGCGCGTCCGGGCTCTGCTCCCCGCCGAGCACGACCACCGGGCGGGGCTGCGACGGCGCGAGCAGCGCGTCCAGCCCGGCCTCCCACGCCTGGCGCCCGCCGAGCAGGCGCACGACGACGAGGTCGACGCCCTCGAGCAGGTCGGCGAGCTCGTCGACGTCGACGCGGGCGGGGTTGGCCCAGCGCCACTCCCCTTCCTGGCCCGGGGCGCTGGCCCGCGCCGAGCGCAGGTCGGTGTCCGAGGTCGAGAGCAGCAGGAGCACCGCGCCTCCAGGCGTGAATGTCTGAACACCTAGATAGATGTTGAGAACGAGTCGTGGCTACTGTGTCACGGATGCCCGCGACCCGACGACGTGACGGTGGCACACCGGTGCGCGCCCGGCCGGACGCGTGCCCCGGCGCCTGGCGCCGCCACGAGGCCGCCGACGGGGCGCTCGCGCGTTTCCGTCCGGTGGGCGGGGCGACCGGCGCCGCCGAGCTCCGCCTGCTCGCCGCCGCCGCCGACACCGCTCCGCTCGAGCTGACGTCACGGGGATCCTGGCAGGTGCGGGGGCTCTCGGGCCAGGGCGCGGACGATCTCGCCGCCGCGTTGTCGCGCGTCGGCGGCACGGCGCCCCTGCTGGACGCGCGGGGGCGCGACGTCCCCTGCAGCGTCGTCGCCTCGCCCCGCACGCCGGCCGTCGACGCCCCGGCCCGCGCGATCGCCGACGCGCTGCGCGGCCGCACCGACGTCCCGGGCCGCCTGCTCGTCGCGGTCGACGACGGCTCCGGCGACGTGCGGGGCCTCGACGCCGACGTCACGGTCGTCCTCGGCGGGGTCCTGCACCTCGCCGGCACCCCGACCGACCTGACGGGCGACCCCGCCACCCTGGCCCTCGCCGCGATCGAGGCGTTCCTCGCCGTGCGCGGCGACGCCTGGCGGGTAGCCGAGGTCGGCGCCTCCCCGGTCCTCGGTGCCCTGCGGGCATGTGAGCACTTCGGAGTGCCAGAGCACTCCGAAGTGCTCACGAGCCCGCAGGGCACCGTCGAGGTCCTCCCCCGGCTCGGCGAGGTCGAGGCGACGACCGCCGGAATCCTCGCCGACCTCGTCGACAAAGGCGCGACGCTGCGGGTCACGCCGTGGCGCACGGTGGTCCTGCGCGACGCCCCCGCGGACGCCCGCACGCGGCTCGAGGGGCACGTCGAGACCGGGCCGTCGCCGTGGTCGACGCTCTCGGCGTGCGTCGGCGCGCCGCGCTGTGCCAAGTCGCACACCGACGTCCGGGGCGATCTCACCCGCGCCGTCGCCCGCGGGCAGGCGGGGGGCCTGCTCCCGGCGCACTGGGTCGGCTGCGAGCGCGCCTGCGGGACGCCGGCCGGCCCCGTCGCCGTGGTGGAGGGCACGCCCTCCGGTGTCTATCGCACGGTCGTCCGAGCAGGGAGGGTGAGCCGGTGAGCGCCGGTCCCACGACGTCGTCCGTCCCGGCGTACATCGCCGACGGACCGGAGATCTACCGCCGCTCCTTCGCGATCATCCGTGCCGAGGCGGACCTCGCGCACCTCCCCGGCGACGCCCACGACGTCGTCATCCGCATGATCCACTCGTGCGGGATGGTCGACCTCGCCGCCGACACCGAGGTCTCCCCCGGCGCGATCGCCGCGGCGCAGCGGGCGCTGCGCGCGGGCGCCCCGGTGCTCTGCGACGCCGAGATGGTCGCCAGCGGGATCACCCGGCGCTTCCTGCCCGCCGGCAACGAGGTGCTCTGCACGCTCAACGACCCGCGCGTCCCGGACCTCGCCGCGAAGGAAGGGACCACGCGCAGCGCCGCCGCCCTCGAGCTGTGGCGCGAGCACCTCGACGGCGCCGTCGTCGCCATCGGCAACGCACCGACCGCCCTGTTCCGGCTGCTGGAGATGATCGAGCAGGGCGCGCCGCGGCCCGCCGTCGTGCTCGGGCTGCCCGTCGGGTTCGTCGGGGCGATGGAGTCGAAGGCGGCGCTCGTCGGGCACACGTCCCGCCTCGAGCACGTCGTCGTCCACGGACGGCGCGGCGGCTCGGCCATGACGGTCGGCGCCGTGAACGCGCTGGCGCTCGGGACCACCGCATGAGCGGGACCCTCTACGGCGTCGGGGTCGGCCCCGGCGACCCGTCGCTGATGACGGTGCGCGCCGTCGACCTCGTGCGCGGCGCCGACGTCGTCGCCTACCACTGCGCGCGCCACGGCCGCTCGCACGCGCGCTCGATCGTCGCGCAGTACCTCGGCACGCAGGTGGAGGAGCAGCTCACCTACCCCGTCACGACGGAGTCGACCGGCGACTACCAGGGCGCCCTCGACGCCTTCTACGCCGAGGCCGCCGCCCGCCTCGCCGCGCACCTCGACGCCGGCCGCGACGTCGTCGTGGTCGCCGAGGGCGACCCGTTCTTCTACGGCTCCTACATGCACCTGCACAAGCGGCTGGCCGACCGCTACCCCACCGAGGTGGTGCCCGGCGTGACCTCGGTGGCCGCCGCGGCCGCGTCGCTGGGCCGGCCGCTGGTCGAGCGGGACGAGGTGCTCACGGTGCTGCCCGGCACGCTGCCGCCCGACGAGCTGGCCGCCCGCCTCGCCGACACCGACGCCGCGGCGGTGATGAAGCTCGGGCGCACGTTCACGAACGTCCGCGCCGCGCTCGCGACCGCGGGCCGGCTCGAGGAGGCGTGCTACGTCGAGCGGGCCTCGACCGCCGCGGAGCGCACCGCGCCGCTCGCGGACGTCGACCCGGCGTCGGTGCCGTACTTCGCCGTCGGGGTGGTCCCCTCGCGGGTGCACGCCGACACGACCCCGGCCGCCCGCGCGGAGACCGCGTCGGCGATGGCCGGTCGTGCCGCGGGCGAGGTCGTCGTCGTCGGCCTCGGTCCGGGCGCCCGCGACCGCCTCACGCCCGAGGCCTCCGCCGCCCTGGCGGCCGCCGACGACGTCGTCGGCTACGCCACCTACACCGCGCGCGTCGCCCCGAACCCGCGGCAGCGGGTGCACGCCTCGGACAACCGCGTCGAGTCCGAGCGGGCCGCGTTCGCGCTCGACCTGGCCCGCGGCGGGCGGCGGGTGGCCGTGGTGTCCTCCGGCGACCCGGGGGTGTTCGCGATGGCCTCGGCGGTGGTCGAGGTCGCCGCGTCCGACTACCCCGACGTGCCGGTCCGGGTGGTGCCCGGGGTGTCGGCGGCGCAGGCCGTGGCCGCCCGCGTCGGCGCCCCGCTGGGCCACGACTACGCGATGATCTCGCTGTCCGACCGGCTCAAGCCCTGGGACGTCGTCGAGCGCCGGCTCGCGGCGGTGGCCGACGCCGACATGGCCGTCGCGCTGTACAACCCGGGCTCGCGGTCACGGACCTGGCAGGTCGAGGCGGCCCGCGACGTGCTGCTGAAGTACCGCGACCCGTCCACGCCCGTGGTGGTCGGCCGGGACGTCGACGGCCCCGAGGAGACCGTGCGCGTGGTGCGCCTGGCCGACCTCGAGCCGGGCGAGGTCGACATGCGCACGCTGCTGATCGTGGGGTCGTCGAGCACGCAGTGGCCCGCGGCCGGCACCGTGTTCACGCCGCGGCGCCACGAGGGGCCCCGGTAGCTCAGTCCCCCTCGAGCGGCACCCAGTTCCACGTCTCGTCGGCCCGGTCGCGCCCGACCAGCCGCCCGCACGTCGGGCAGAACAGCTCGTAGGCCGCCATGTACTCGTTGCCGGTGTCGTAACCGCTCACGACCCAGCTGTGCTGCCGTCCGCCGAGGCAGAGCCAGCGTTCGTCATCGTCGCTCACCCGGGTGATCGTGTCAGGCCACCTGGGTCAGCGTCGCGGACTCGGCCGGGCGGGTCTCCCACTGGTCCAGCGGGAGGTCGCCGACCGTGGCGAACAGCTCGCCCATCCCCGCCTGCATCGCCTCGGCCGACGCCCAGACCGACAGCGCGATGATCCGCGAGCCGTCGGGTTCCTCGAAGGCCCCGATCTCGTCGAGGCCCGCGATGTGGGTGGACGTCTCGCGGATGACGGCCATCGCGGCGATCATGTCCGCGCGGTGCTCGGGCCTGGGGTAGTGGACGACCTGGAACAGGACGCGGGACACGGGGACTCCTCCGGGTTCGACGGCGGCGGCGTGCACGAGACGGCGGGCGTGCTCGAGCGCCGCGCCCCACAGCGTGGTGAGGACGCGGCGCCCCGAGAGTCCCGTCGTCACGCCCAGAGCCCCACGGGGTTCCCGTCGGGGTCGGCGACGACGGCGATGCGCCCGTAGTCGCCGGGCAGGTCCATCGGCGGGGCGAGGGTGTCGGCACCCAGCTCGCCGGCGCGCGCGAGGCCGGCCTCGAGGTCGTCGACGCGGACGTAGAACTTGACACCGGTGTCGCCCGGCGCCTGCGACGGGCCGATGCCACCGCCGATGGCGTCGGCACCCGCCCCGGTGTCGACCATCGCGTAGCCGTCCATCGCCGGGTCGGGCTCGGCCGACCACCCGAACATCGCGGTGTAGAAGTCCCGGATCTTCTCCGGGGCCGTGCTGGTGATCTCGAAGAACGCGACGGGACCGCCCATGGTGACCTCCTCGGTCGGGAAGGGGAACACCGACAACGTTAGTACTCGCTTCCGTTAGCGTCAACGCACGGATTGGCGACGGGCATACTGTCGCCGTGCGGCGCTTCCGCCGGTCGCCTCCGCGCCGGCCCCTCGACGCGGTGGAGCTGGCGGAGTCGGCCGCCCTCGGCGACCTCGTGGCCGTGGTGTGCGTGCTGACGCGCCTCTTCCCGATCGGCCCTCTCGGGGTCGTGATCGCCGCGTTCCCGCTCGCCGTCCTCACGGCCCGGCGCCCGGGGCGCGCCGGGCCGGTCGGGGTGCTCGTCGCCGTCGTGGTCGCGTTCCTCGTCGGCGGCGTCGGGCCGGCCACGTCGGCGGCGTCCGCGGCGACGCTCGGCTGGCTGATCGGGGTCGCCGCCCGCCGCGGCTGGTCGACGCCGCGGACCGCGCTGACCGGCGTCGTCACCCTCGCGCTGCCGGCGTCGCTCCTGGGCCTCGCGCTGCTCGCGGTGTTCCCCGCGTACCGGGAGCTCGTCCTCGACCAGCTGCGGACCTCGTGGAGCGGGCTCGCGCGGCTGATGCGCGGCGGCGTGCCCGAGCCGGTCGTGGCCGCCGGGGACCGTGCCGTCGCGGCGATCACCGACTACTGGTGGGTGACGCTGCCCTCCATCGCCGTGATCAGCTCGCTGATCGGCGTGGCGCTGGCCGCGCTCGTGCTGGCCCGCCCGCTGCGCGCGGTGCGCCGGCTGCTGCCCACCGACCTCGCCGGTCGCCTGCCCGCCGGGCGCAGCGCCGAGGAGGTCGCCCCGCTGCCGTTGCGGCTGCGGGGGGTCGCGCTGCCGTCGGGCCCGCCGGTCGACCTCGACCTCGACGCCGGGCGCTTCGTCGTCGTCACCGGCCCGAACGGCGCCGGCAAATCGACGCTCGGGCGCGTGGTGGCGGGGCGGGCGCCGGCCGCCGGCACCGCCGAGCGCCCCGGGGACGCCGGGCTGGGCGTCGTGGGCGGCACGGGCATGGTGTTCCAGCGCCCGGACAGCCAGGTGCTGGGCGTGCGCGTCGCCGACGACCTGCGGTGGGGGCTGCCGCCCGGCGAGGACGTCCCGGTCGGCGAGCTGCTGGCCCGTGTCGGGCTCGGCGGCGCCGAGGACCGGGAGACCGCGACGCTCTCGGGCGGCGAGCTGCAGCGCCTCGCGGTCGCGGCGCTGCTCGCCCGCCGGCCCGCGGTCGTCGTCAGCGACGAGAGCACCGCGATGCTCGACCCCGACGGGCGCACCGAGGTCACCGACCTGCTGCGCAGCCTCACCCGCGCCGAGCGGGTCGCGGTCCTGCACATCACCCACCACGACCCCGGCACCGCCGACGCGACCCTCGCCCTGCCCGGCCCGTCCGCGGGGCCCGCGCCGACCGGCGTGGCGTGGGGTCCGCCCCGGCCGCCCGCGGGCGGCACGCTGCAGCTGCGCGGGGTCGACGTCGTCCACGACGCCGGCACGCCGTGGCGCCGCCCGGTGCTCACCGCGGTCGACCTGCGGATCCCCGCCGGGCACACGGTGCTCGTGACCGGCCCCAACGGCGCCGGGAAGACGAGCCTCGCCTGGCTGCTCGCGGGCCTGGCCACCCCCGCGCGCGGCACCGCGACCCTCGACGGGGCACCGCTGCGCAACGGCCGCGACGGGGCGCTGCTGGCCGTGCAGCACGCCCGCCCGGCGCTGCTGCGCCCGACCGTCGGCGAGGAGGTCGAGGACGCGGCCGGCGTCGGGCCCCGCACCGCCGACACCACGCTCGCCGCGCTCGGGCTCGACCCCGCCGCCTACCGCGACCGCAACGTCGACGAGCTCTCGGGCGGCGAGCAGCGCCGCGTCCTGCTCGCCGGGCTGCTGGGCGCCGGGCCGCGGGTGCTGGTGCTCGACGAGCCGCTCGCCGGGCTCGACACCGACGCCGCCGCGGCCGTCCGGAACGCGCTGCGCGCCGCGCGGGCGGCGGGGACCACGCTCGTCGTCGTCACCCACGACATCGCGCCGCTCGCCGATCTCGGCGACGCAGTCCTGCACGTCGAGGACGGCGCCGTGCACGGGCCGCCCGAGATGGTCACGACCCGCCCGTCGTCCGGCCCCGAGCGGCGGCGGCGCGGCGCGCTGGGCGCGGTGCGCACCCTGCCCGGGCCGTCGCCGATGCACCGGGTGTGGGCCGGGACGAAGATCGCCGCGCTGCTCGCCATGGCCCTCGCGCTCGCGATCGACCCGACGTGGCCGACGCTCGGCGCCGCGACGGCCGTGCTGCTGACCGGCGCGCTGGTCGCCCGCCTGCCCCGCGGCGCGATCCCCCGCCCGCCCCGCTGGCTGCTGATCTGGCTGCCCGCGATCGTGCTCTCGACGGTGAGCACCCGCCCGCCGCTGATCGACGTGCTCGGCACGGAGCTCAGCATCGGCGGCCTCGAGCGGGTCGTGCTGTTCCTCGGCACCACGCTCGTCTCGCTGCTCGGTGCCGCCCTGCTCGTCGCGACCACCCCGCTCGGCGCCTTCCCGCCGCTGCTCGAACGCCTGGTGCGGCTGGGGCGTCGCGTCGGCGTGACCCTGCGGACCCCGGCGACCGGGATCGCGCTGGGACTGCGCCTGGTCCCGCTCCTGCTCGCCGAGGGACGCACCGCCTGGCTCCTGCTCGGCCAGCGCCGGCCGGTGGGACGGGTCTCGGTGCCGCTGCGCGAGCAGGTCCGCCAGGGCGTCCGCACGGCGATGCTCGCCTGCGCCATGGCCACCCGCCGCGCCGCCGAGACCGGCGAGGCGATCACCGCCCGCGGCGGCCTCGGCGCGGTCGCGGGCCCCGACCAGCGCCCGGGCCGCCCGGACCTCGTCCTGCTCCTCGTCGTCGCGGCGATCCTCGCGGTCGGCCTCGCGTTCTAGGGGTTGTCAGCGAAGTGCCGTCACAGACGCTCAGCGTCCGTATCGGTACTTCGATCACCGGCGCAAGAGCACCGGCGTGTCGAGCGATGCGGCTTTCCTGGCAGATCCAACACAGCACGCCGACAGGGCCAGGATCGCCACACGCTCACCCGCGCGACACGCCGTCCGGCGCGATCCGGCTAAGCACCTCGTCGACGGAGCCGACGACGTCGACGCGCTCGGGCAGGGGCGGGCGGTCGACGAGGATCACCGGCAGCGCCCGCTCGCGCGCCGCGACGAGCTTCGCCTCCGTCGCACCGCCGGAGTCCTTGGCGACGACGACGGTGATGCGGTGCTCGTCGAGCAGCGCGCGCTCGTCGTCGAGGGCGAAGGGCCCGCAGGCGAGGAGGAGCTTGGAACGCTCAGGGAGCACGTCGGGCGTCTCGATCGCCCGCACGAGGAACCACGCGTCGACGTCGACGAAGGCCTCGACGCCCTGGCGTCCGGTGGCGAGCAGGACGCGCTCCCCCGGAGCGATCCGCGCGGCGGCGTCCTCGAGCGACGGCACCCGCGTCCACCGGTCCCCCGGACCGGCCGTCCACCCCGGCCGTCGCAGCACGATCAACCGGGTGCCGGTGCGGTCGGCGGCGTCGGCGGCGTGCGCGCTCATCGTCGCGGCGAAGGGGTGGGTCGCGTCGACGAGGACGTCGACGTCCTCCAGCGCCGCGGCCAGCCCGTCGACGCCCCCGAACCCGCCTGTGCGCACGTCGCCGTCGGGGAGCCGCGGATGTCGCGTCCGGCCGGCCAGGGACGTGGTGACGTCGACGCCGTCGGCGGCGAGCCGCGACGCCAGGTCCCGCGCCTCGGCCGTGCCGCCGAGGACGAGGACCCGGGGCGTCACGGGCGTCTCGCCGCGGGACGGAGGAACATGCCGCGGACCCGACGGCGAGCCCCGACCGTGATCAGGAGCGCGCCACGAACCTTGACGCGTCCCCGGACGTGCACACCGCGCTCCTGATCTCCACGCGGCGCCGCTACACCCCTCACGGCCGCGCGCGCGCCGCGGAGTACAGGTGCGAGTCGCAGCCGCCGGCCTCACCGACGACCGGTCCCACGACGATCACCGCCGTCCGCTGCACCCCGGCCTCCGCGACGCGGGCGGCGATGTCGGCGAGCGTCCCGCGCAGCACGACCTCGTCGTCGCGCGACGCCCGCGCCACGACCGCCACGGGTTCGGTCGCGGGGCGGTGCCGCCGGAGCGCCTCCACCACCGCGTCGCAGCGCTGCACGGCCAGGTGCAGCACGAGCGTCCCGCCCGCCGCGGCCCAGACGTCGAGCGACTCCCCCGCCGGCATCGGGGTCGCGTTCGCCGCGTCGCGGGTGAGCACGACGGACTGGCCGACGCCGGGCACGGTCAGCTCGGTGCGCAGGGCGGCGGCCGCCGCGGCGAACGCCGGCACCCCGGGCACGATCTCCCACGGCACGCCGGCGTCGTCGAGGCGGCGCGTCTGCTCGGCGACCGCCGAGAACACCGCCGGGTCCCCGGAGCACAGCCGCGCGACGTCGTGGCCCGCCGCGTGCGCCTCCACGAGCGACGCGGTGATCTCGTCGAGGGTCATCCGCGCGGTGTCGACCTTGTGCGCGTGCGGCGGGCACTGCGCGAGCAGCTCCTCGGGCACCAGCGAGCCCGCGTACAGGCAGACCGGGCTGGTCGCGAGCGCGCGCAGCCCGCGCACGGTGATGAGGTCGGGGGCGCCGGGCCCGGCACCGACGAAGCGGACGGTCACGCAGGGTCCTTCCGTGCGACGAGCTGGGTGACGCCGGCCAGCGGGCGCCAGCCGCCGAACCGCCCGACCGGCGCGACGCGCTCGATCCCGATCCGGCGCAGGGCGCCGCCGTGCGCGGCCCGGAACGCGACGAGCGCGGCCTCACCCTCGACGGTGACGGTGTTGACGACGAGCCGGCCGCCCGGGCGCAGCGCGGCCCAGACGGCGTCGAGCATCCCGTCGGTCGAGGCGCCCCCGCCGACGAAGACCGCGTCGGGCGGGTCCAGGGCGGAGAGCGCCTCGGGAGCCTTCCCGACGACCACGCGCAGCCCGGGCACCCCCAGCGCCGTGGCGTTGGCCGAGATCCGTGTCGCCCGGTCGGACCGCACCTCGACGCTCACGGCGCGGCACGCGGGGTGGTGGCGCATCCACTCGATCCCGATGCTGCCCGCGCCGCCCCCGACGTCCCAGAGCAGCGCGCCCGGCGCCGGGCGCAACGCCGCCACCGAGAGCGCGCGGACCTCGGCCTTGGTCAGCTGGCCGTCGTGGTCGTAGACGTCGTCCGGCAACCCCGGGGCACGTCCGAGCAGCGGGTCGGCGGGGATCTCGGGGCAGGTCACGGCGACGACGGCGAGCGGGTCGCCCGGGGCGTGGGTCCAGTCCGCGGCGGTGCCGTCGACCCGCGACTCCTCCGGCGCGCCGAGCGACGCCAGCACCGTCAGCCGCGCCTCGCCGTAACCCCACGAGGTCAGCGCGGCGGCGAGCGCGGCAGGGGCGTCGGCGTCGGGGACGAGCACGAGCAGGCGCCGCCGCGGCGCGAGCGCGGCCCGGACCGCGTCGAGCGGGCGCCCGACCGTCGAGAGGACCTCCACGTCCTGCGCCGCCCAGCCCAGCCGCCCGCACGCGAGCGCCAGCGACGAGGGCGCGGGCAGCACGGTCGCGTCGGGCGCGTGACCGAGGACGGCGGAGCCGATGCCGTAGAACGTGGGGTCGCCGCTGGCGAGGACGACGAGCGTCCGGTCGGCGTGCTCGGCGAGCAGGCCCGGCAGCGCGGGCATCAGCGGCGTGGGCCAGATGACCTGCTCGGCGGACAGCGACGGCAGCAGGGCGAGCTGACGGGGCGCGCCCAGGACCACGTCGGCCTTGCCCAGCGCGGTGCGCGCGGGCTCGCCCAGCCCGGGCCACCCCTCGGCGCCGATCCCGACCACGGTCACGCTCACCGCGCCACCTCATCACGCCGGCGCCCACGCGGGCAGGCGAGGCTCGTCACCCACCGTTCGCCGCGACGCGCGCCGCGACGAACGCGCGCGCCGCCGGCAGCCAGCGCGCGGCGAGGGCGCCGAGGTCGCGGCGCAAGGGGTCGCCCGGCCAGTGCTGCGGCCGGAGCTCGGGCGGCAGGCCGGGGTCGCGCAGCAGGTCGACGTTGGCCTGGTTCGTCAGCGCGGCGAGGCGGCGCAGCGTGTCCGCGGTCGCCGGCGGGTCGTCGACCTCCCCGAGCGCGGCACGGACGGCGGCGTGGTGGCCGCGCAGGTCGGCCGCGAGGCCCTCCAGGTCCCACGCCGCCGACACCGCGCCGGGGACGTCACGGGCGTCCAGCGCCAGCCGCGCCCGGCGGACCACCGCGTCCGGCGGCACCGGACCCAGCGCGGCCTCGAGCTCCGCCCACCGGTCGGCGGCGGCGACCAGCACCCCGGGCTGCAGCGACCCGTACCCGAGGAGCCCGGCGACGCGACGCAGCCGGTCGCGGAACGCGCGCTCGCGCTCGGGGACGTGGTGGAGCACGGCGTGGAGCTGCCCGTCCCACGGCTCCCGGGGCGGCGGTGGCGACTGCAGCGACGCCACCTGCGCCGCGATCGGCCCGACGAGGCGGTGGTGGGTGCGGCGACCGCTGCGACGCCCCGCCAGCTGGCCCGCCGCGCGCATCCGCGCGAACAGCTGCCGGGCCGCCGCCGGCGAGAGACCGAGCTCGCCGAGCAGCTCGACCAGCGCCGCACCGGGCAGCTCCTCGCGACCGGAGATCGCGAACAGGTACGCGACGAGGCCCACGGTGGGGCTCCGACGCGCTACGCTCTCGCTCACGCTCGTGAATCCTAGCGTCACATGTGGGGGCCGACGGTGGCGAAGATCCTTCCCTGGGCGCTCACGGCGCTGCTCAGCGTCGCGTTCCCGATCGTCGCCTACGACGTCGCGACCGACCACGGCGTCGGCGAGGTCCCGGCACTGCTGCTCGGCGCGGTCGGCCCCGTGGTCGAACTGGTGATCACGGCCGTGTGGCGGCGGCGCCTCGACGAGTTCAGCACCGTCGTGCTCGTCTTCCTCGCGCTCGGTGTCGTCGCGGCGCTCTTCCTCGACGACCCGCGGCTGATCCTGCTCAAGGAGTCGGCGGTGACCGGCCTGTTCGGCCTCGTCCTGCTGGTGACGGTGCCGACCTCGCGTCCGCTGATGTTCCTGTTCGGGCGGCGGTTCGCCACGAACGGCGACCCGGAGCGCGTCGCGTGGTGGAACGGGCTGTGGGCCTACCCGGGCTTCCGGCGCACCCAGCGCGGGCTGACCCTGATGTGGGGCGCGACGTTCGTCCTCGAGGCCGTGGCCCGCGCGGTGCTGACCTACCGGCTGCCGGTGGCGACGATGGTCGTCGTCAACGCCGTCGTGCCGCCATTGGTCATCGGCCTGCTCGTCACGGCGACGGTCGTGTGGGCCCGCCGGTCGCAGCGCGCCGGGGAGGCACGGACCGCCGCGATGGCTCAGGCCGTGTAGCGCAGGCCCTCGACGGTCAGCACCGTGCGGCCGTCGTCGTCGCGCAGCGCGGCCCGGCCGGTGCGCAGGCGCCGGCCCCCGTGCTGGAGCTCGGCCTCCGTGTGGACCGCCCGCCCGTCGGCGGGCACGGCGCGCAGGAACGACGCGGTCGCCTCGTCGGGCGGGCCGCCCAGCAGCGGCTCGAGCGCCCGCGCGGGCAGCGACGCGAGCACCCCGCCCTGCACGACGCCGGCGTAGTTGACCGCGAGCGGGTCCGGCGGCGTGCCCTCGACGACGAGGTCGGCGGCCGACCGCGGGGGGGCCGACCAGTCCGGCGCGGCGCCGACGCGGGTGGCGGCGGCGACCGCGTCGGCCAGGATCGCGTTGCGGCCGTGCGCGCGGGCGACGGTCGCCCCGGCCGCGTCGGTGATCACGGCGGTGGAGAGCGCGACGTCCGGCCCGCGCTCGTCGAGGCAGCCGACGGCGTGCAGCGTCCCGCCGGCGACCGCGCGGGTGAGCACGTGCAGCGTCAGGCGCAGGGTGGTGATCCGTTCCCCGGCGCCGAGCGTCCCGGTGACCGCGAGACCCGACACGAAGTCGGCGAGCAGCCACAGGGCGGCGTCCAGCCCCGCGGGGGGAGCCGTCATCGTCGCGTCGGACCGCCCCGGCTCGATCGCGCGCAGCCGGGCGCCCACGACGGCGTGGACGGGGGCGAGCGGGAGGTCGCCGTCGACGCAGCGCTGCAGCTGCGTCAACGGCGCCTCCGTCGAGGTGGTCAGGACGGGGCGCCGGCGCGGATGCGCGGCGTCACCCCGGTGAGCTCGGACGCGAGGTCCCACAGCGCGGCCTGCACCTCGCGGTCGTGGGACGCGACCGTGGAGCCGACCGGCACGGGCGGCCCGGAGATCTCCTGGAACCCGCTCGGGCCGACGTAGGTGCCGCCGGGCAGGTCGGGCACCGTCGCGGCGTAGAGCGTGGGCTGGGCCCCCATCTCCGGGCCCTGGGCGACGACCTTGTTGAACAGGCCCATCACCGCGTCCTGCACCGACTCGGTGCGGCTCTGCAGGTTCGTGGCGCTGTAGCCGGGGTGGGCGGCCATCGAGCGCAGCGGCGAGCCGGCGGCGACGAACCGGTGCTCGAGCTCGTAGGCGAACATCAGGTCGGCGAGCTTGGACTGCCCGTAGGCGAGCCAGCGCTGGTAGCGCCGGCGGCGCCAGTTGAGGTCGGACAGGTCGATGCTGCCCATCCGGTGCACGGCGCTGGAGAGCGTCACGACCCGGTCGGTGATGACGTCGAGCAGCAGGCCGGTGAGCGCGAAGTGGCCGAGGAAGTTGGTGCCGACCTGCATCTCGAACCCGTCGGCGGTGCGCCGCTCGGGGATCGCCATCAGCCCGGCGTTGTTGATCAGGACGTCGACGGGCCCGTCGAGGTCGGCGACGAACGCGCGCACCGAGGCCAGGTCCGCCAGGTCGAGCCTGCGGACGTCGGTGTCGCCCCCGATCTCCGCCGCGGCCCGCGCCCCCTTCTCGGTGTCGCGCACGGCGAGCACCACGTGGGCGCCGGCCCGCGCCAGCTCCCGGGAGGCCTCGAGCCCGATCCCCGAGTTGGCGCCGGTGACGACGAACGTCCGCCCGGTCTGGTCTCCGATGTCGGCGGGGGTCCACACAGCCATGCGCCCATCGTGCCCTGACCGGCGGGGGACCAAACGGTGGTCAGGGTCGCACGGGGGGTCGCACGAGGACCTCGGCCAGCCGGCGGTAGACCTCGACGTTGACGCCGAGGCCGACGTGGCTGCCGCGGACCTCGATGCTCTCGGCGTCGTCCGGCCGGCACGACGAGGGTCGGACGATCCCGTCCTCGGCGCTCCAGATGGTGACGAGCGGGGGTGCGGCGGGGGCGACGAGGTCGCCGCCGAACGGGCAGGGGCACCGGACGGTCAGGCAGTGCGGGCGATGGGGGCGCACGAGGTTCTGGGCGACGCGGGCGCCGCTGACCGCCGCGAGCGTCAGCACCGACGCGTCGAGCTGGGAGGCCAGCGGGCTGCCGAGCGCCACGACGCGGCGCACGCGCTCGGGGCTGCGGGCGGCCAGGGCGCGGGCGAGCAGGCCGCCGCGGCTGTGCCCGACGAGGGTGACCGGGGCGCCGGCGCGCTCGGCGACCTCGGTGAGCCTGCGGTCCAGGCGACGCACGGCGGCCTCGGAGCAGTCGACGTTCCAGGCGATCCCCGAGCGGTAGGAGCGGTGCCCGACGCGGCGGAGCCAGTCGTGCAGGACGGTGAGCGTCAGATCGCCGGCGAGGAACCCTGGCACGAGCAGGACCGGGTCGCCGTCGCCGTGCGGGACGCCGTCACCGCGCCACGTGTCGCTGACCATGAGCCGCGCCAGCTCCAGGTGCACCCGCGCCTCGCCCAGCGGGTGCCCCCACCAGCGCACCGGCGGTGGCAGTTCCCTCATCGCCCCCGACCCTATGTGAGCGAACTTTGGGCCTATAGGCCCAAAGTTCGCTCACGTATCGGGTCAGCCGCGGGCGTACGTCTCGGCGGTCTTGGTCTCGAACTCCAGGCCGACGACGGGGTCGTCGCCGACCACCCAGGCATCGTGCCCGGGCTCGAGCCGGTAGCACTCCCCCGCGCCGAGGTCGGCCTCCGTGCCGTCGTCGGCCACCACGTGCATGCGTCCCGACACCAGGTAGCCGAGGTGCGCGGCCTGGCAGCTCGTCCCGCCCACGACCGGCTTGATGCACGCCGACCAGCGCCACCCTGGCTGGAGCGTGAGGCGGGCGACGGAGGCGCCGCCGAGCGACACCACCTGCAGCGTGGTCTTCTCCGGCGCGCGGGTCTCGTCGGGGGCGGACATGTCGCGGTGCTCGATGGCGGACATCGTGGTCTCCTCTGCGGTCTCCTGTTCTCCGCGGCTCCGAGCGCCACGGGTCGCCCAGTGTGAGCGCTGCAGCCCGGATGAGCGTCGGCCGTCACCCGTTGGGCCCAGCGTCCGCTCACCCACGGTTCCCGCGGTCGTCAGCGCGCCCGCGTGAGGTAGCGGACGACCGCGAGGACCCGCCGGTGGTCGTCGTCGGTCGCTACGAGACCGAGGGCGTCGTAGATCCCCGACGAGTGCGCGACGACGGCCTTCTCGGTGATCGACAGCCGGCGGGCGATCGCGCTGTTCGTCCGGCCCTCGGCGAGGAGGGCGAGGACCTGCCGCCGCCGGGGCCCGAGGCGCTCGATGGCGTCGTCGTGGCGGGACATCATGGCCGCGACGACCTCCGGGTCGAGCGCGGTGCCGCCGGCCGCGACGCGGCGCAGGTCGTCGCAGAAGCCCACACCGTCGGCGATCCGGTGCTTGAGCAGGTACCCGACGCCGGCGGCCCGGTCGCCGAGCAGCTCGAGCGCGTACCGGCGCTGGACGTGCTGGGACAGGACGACGACCCCCGTTCCCGGGACCTCCGCGCGGACGCGCACCGCGGCGCGCAGGCCGTCGTCGGTGTGCCGCGGCGGCATCCGGATGTCGGTGAGCAGCACGTCGGGCCGACACCGCCGCACGAGGGCGACGACCTCCTCGGCGTCCGCCGCGCTGCCCGCGACCTCGATCCCGGCGCGCTCGAGGACGAGGACCAGCCCCTCGCGCAGGAGGGCCTCGTCCTCACCGATCACGACCCGCACGGCACCTCCACGACCAGCCTGGTCCCGCGGCCCGGGACGCTGTCGAGCACGACCGTGCCCCCGAGCGCCCCGGCGCGGTCCGCGATGCCCCGCAGGCCGGCCCCCGCACCGACCACGGCGCCGCCCGTCCCGTCGTCGAGGACGGCCACCCGGAGCCGGTCGTCCCGTCGCAGCACCTCGACGCCGACCGACGTCGCCTGCGCGTGCTTCACCGCGTTCGTCACCGCCTCGACGACCACGTGGTAGGCGGTGCTCTCGACCGCCGGCGGCAGGGCGTCGTCGGCGCCCGGCGCGGTGGTGAGCACCAGCGGGAGCGGGCTGCGCTCCGCGAGGTCCTCCACCGCGGCGACCAGACCGCGCTCGATCAGCAGGGCGGGCAGCACGCCCTGGACCAGGTCGCGCAGCTCGGTGATGACGTCGTCGACCCCCCGGCGCACCGCGGCCAGCGACCCCTCCACGCCCACCGAGGCGACGGCGGCGCCGGAGGCGGTGACGGCGAGCATCACCAGGCGGCTCTGGAGCCGGTCGTGCAGGTCGCGCGCGAGCCGGCGCCGCTCGCCGTCCTCGGCGGCGAGCAGCCGGGACCGTGACGCGCGCAGCTCGTCCCGGCTGGCGAGCAGCTCGGCGGTGAGCCGCTCCCGGTCGGCCGCGAGCGCGATGATCCGGCCCGCCGCCTGGACCGGCTCCGGGTCCGGCAGCAGAGCGCGGTCGTGGACCACGACGGCGACCTCGCGCGCCCCTAGCACGACCGGCGCACCGACACGGTCGGCGCCGGGGGCCGGCACCGCGACCGGTGCCCCCGCCTCGTCGACCCACCGGGCGTCGGGCCCCTCGGGGCGGTCCACCCGGAACGCGAGCGTCAGCGACGGGTCGCCCAGCGCGCGGGCGAGGGCACCGCGCAGGTCGCCCTCGCGTCCGGGGCGCGCGATCCAGGCCGCGAGCTCCTCGAGCTCGCCGGTGCGGGCGAACCCGCCGCGGAGCATCGCCGCGGTGAACGCCACCGGGACGCCGGCCTGCACGAGCAGCTGCACGAGGGGCACGACGATCGGGTCGACCCCGGCGTAGCGGCTCAGCGCGCTGAGCACCGCCACCCCGAGCACCGCGACCGCCCCGTAGGCGTAGACCGGCGACAGTGCCCGGCGCCGCGCCCGGTCGGCGGTGACGAGCCGGCGCACGAGCACACCGGCGACGGCCCCGACGAGGAGCGCCGCGACGACGGACTGCGCCACCGAGGCCGCGTGCGCGACGTCCGGCCGGTCGGCGAGGAACAGCGGGTCGTAGGGCGGCGCCAGGGGCGTGGTCGCGTACCGCACCGGCTGGGGCACGACGGCGGTGACGTAGCCCGCCGCGGCGAGCAGGCGCGCACCGCGGCCGCCCAGGCGTCCCGACGGGAACGCCAGCAGCGCGTGCAGGACGACGGCGACGGGCACCCAGGCGGCGATCTGGCCCGCGGCGATCAGCAGCGGCACGAGCGTGTTGACCAGCCCCGCGACGAGCCAGGCGAGGCCGCCCGCGACGAGGAGGACGCCGGTGCGGTTGCTCGGGCGCCGCGCCCACGCGACCGCGCCCACGGCGACGTACACGACCCCGGTCGACGGGAGCAGGACGAGCAGCCCGTAGGGGGCCTCCCGGCTGCCCACGAGCAGGACCATCTCGATCGCCGCGGTGAGCAGGGTGGAGCCCACGAGCACGGCCAGGGCGAGGCGGAGCGTCCGCGTCGACGCGCTCGACCGCGTCCCCCCGGTGATCACGGGTGAACCGTGACACGCCGCCCGTGCCGGGTCGAGCACGTCCGTCGGCGACGCGACGAGGAGCCGCGGTGCCGCCGCGGCGCGGTGCGCCGACGGCACCCCGCGAACCGTAGGCGGGGGGCCGCCCACCGGGAAGGGACGTCGGCCCGGCCCCGGTACGGGACCTGGGTCCATGCCCCACGGCCCCCGGACTCCCTAGCGTCGGCCTGCGTCAGCCCGCCCCGCGACCCCCAGGAGCCGGTATGCGCCACGCCCGCCTCGCCGCCTCCGTCCTCGTGACGGCCCTGGCGCTCGCCGCGTGCGGCGGCACGGCCGGCACCGGACCTCCGCCGGCCGGTCCCGCCCCCCAGGACCCCGCGACGTTCCTGCCGCTGGTGATCACGCCGCTCGACCAGCCCCCGGCGCCGGTCCGCGGCACGGACGGCCGCTTCCACGTCGTCTACGAGCTGCAGGTGCTCAACGCCGGCCCGCGGGCCGCGACCCTGACCTCGATCGAGTCGCTCGCCGATGGCCCCGCCGGCCGGGTCGTCGGCGCCGTCTCCGGGGCCGAGGTGACGGCCCGGTCGCTGCTCGTCGGGGACTACACGCTCCCGCCGGTGCCGGTCTCCTCGATCCCGGGCGGACGGACGGCCCTGCTGGTCCTGGAGGATGTCTACGACCGCCCGGAGGCGGTGCCCGCCGCGATGGTGCACCGGGTCCGGGCCACCTTCGGGCCGCTGCCGGCCGGGCAGGCGGAGTTCGCCGAGAACTTCCCGGCCACCAGCGAGCAGGTCACGGGCCTGCCCGTGCGGGTCGACGGGCGCGCCCCGGTCGTGATCGGCCCGCCGCTCACCGGTCCGAGCTGGGTCGCCGTCAACGCGTGCTGCGAGCTGTCACCGCACCGCGGCGCGATGCTGCCGCTCGACGGGCGCATCAACGGCGCCGAGCGCTACGCGGTCGACTGGTCGCGCTTCGACCTGCGCGCCCGGCCCATCGTCGACCTGGCCGCGGGCACCCAGGCCACCTACGCCGGCGACCCGGCCCGCAACGAGAGCTACTTCACGTTCGACCAGCCCGTCCTCGCCGTCGCGGACGCCACCGTCGTCGCGGTCGTCGGCGACCTCCCGGAGGCGCCGCCGCACCAGTTCCTGCCGCTCCCCGCCAACGACCTGGGCGGGAACCGGGTCGTCCTCGACCTCGGCAACGGGGTCTTCGCCTTCTACGCGCACCTGGAGACCGGGTCGCCCGAGGTCCGCGTGGGCGACCGCGTCCGCCGCGGGCAGGAGATCGCGCGCACCGGGAACTCCGGCAACACCAGCGAGTCCCACCTGCACTTCCAGCTCATGGACTCCCCCCAGCCCCTCACGGCGACCAACCTGCCGTGGGTGATCGACACGCTGACCTACGTGGGCAGCGTGACCCCGGAGTCCGTGGTCACGGACACGGCGCCGGGTCCCCGCTCCGGGGAGCTGCCGTTGATCTACAGCGCGGTGGACTTCCCGGCGGCCCCGCCGGCGTAGGTCAGACGGCGGACGACCAGCTCGGCCGGGCCGCGATGACCGGCGCGGGCGAGCGGGCCGGCGACGAGCAGCCCGACGAGCCAGGTCGCCAGGCCCACGAGCGTCGCGGACGTCAGCGACGCCGTCGCACCGAGCCCGCCGGCGACCGTCGCGAACACGGCCACGAACACCACCGACTGCGACAGGTACAGCGTCATCGACCAGGTCCCCGACGCGGCGATCAGGTCCCGGCCGGGCCAGCGCACCGAGCCGAGCAGGCCCGTCACCCCGAGCAGCCCGAGCGCGCCCGCGTAGCCGCCGGCCGTGTGCGCCGCGCCCGCGACCGCGCCGACGGTCCCGGACGGCGCCCAGGCCCCGGCGACGGCCAGGGCCAGCGGGAGCCCGAGCACCACCGAGCCCAGCAGGCCCCCCAGCGCCCACCACCCCAGCCGGCCCCGGTGCGCCTCGGGCTCGTCGAGCGTCCTCGTCCGCGCGATCACGACGCCGACCAGCACCGCCGGCGCCGTGAGCAGCGCGGAGAAGACGGCCGTCACCAGCCACTCGCCCGGGTGCGCCGCGAGGAACGCGCCGAGGGTCGGCGCGGCGACCGAGGGCACCGTGGGCGCCCCCTGCGGCGTGCCCTGGCCCGCCCCGAGCAGTACCGAGAGGCCCGCGAACACCGCGGCCAGCACCCCCAGCGCCCGCGACGACACCGGCCGCGGGCCGGCCAGCGAGGGCGCGAGCAGCAGGACCACCAGCCCGTAGGCGCCGATGATGTCGCCGGGGAAGAGCAGGAACCCGTGCAGGGCGCCGATCCCGAGCAGCGCGAGGCCGCGCCGCTTGAGCACGCCGTCGGAGGTGGCCCGCTCGGCCAACCGCGCAACGCCGTAGCCGACGAGCGCGGCGAACAGCGGGTAGACGCGCCCGTCGACGAGCACCATCTGCACCGCGGCGAGCACCGCGTCCCCGCCGGTGAGCCCGGCCGGATAGCCGCGGTAGCCGATCGGGCGCGCGACGAGGTAGAGGTGCGCGTTGGCCACGGCGATCAGCGCCAGCATCAGCCCGCGGGCGAGGTCCGGGGTGACGCGTCGTGCGGCGAGATCCGTCGGTCCGGTCACGCTGGTCGTCCCCCCACTGCTCGTGCCGTCACCCGGGCGCCGCGTGAGGATGACACGATGGGTCGGTGCACCTCACCGAGCCCTCGGACGGCACCCCGGAGGACGCCGCCCGCGCCGAGCAGCGCCACCGCGCGCTCGACGAGGACCACAAGGTGTGCGACGCGGTCGCCGCGCTGCCGGCGGGCGACACCATCCACGCCTGGGTCACCCGGTTCGCCCTGCTCGCGGACCCCACCCGCCTGACGCTGCTGCTCTGCATCCACACGGCGGGCGAGATCTGCGTGTCCGACCTCGCGGTCGCCGCGGGCCTCAAGGACACGACCACCTCGCAGGCGCTGCGCCTCCTGCGCGCCCAGGGGCTCGTCGCCACCCAGCGGGCAGGGCGCGTCGTGCGCTACCGGCTGGCCGACGAGACCGTGCACGCGCTGCTGCACGAGGTCGCCGACCAGCCCGCGACCTTATAGCGACAAGAGCTCCGCCAGGATCTGCTCGAGACGCCGCGCCTCGATGAGGAACGCGTCGTGCCCGTACGGCGAGTCGATGAGCCGGACGTCCGTGGCCCCGGGGATGAGGGCGGCGAGCTCCTCCTGCTGGTGCAGCGGGTAGAGCCGGTCCGACGACGACCCCGCGACGACCGTGCGCGCGGTCACCCGCTCGAGCGCCTCGCGCAGCGAGCCGCGACCGCGGGCGACGTCGTGGCCGTTCATGGCCTCGGTGAGCGCGACGTAGCTGGCGGCGTCGAAGCGGTGGACGAGCTTCTCGGCGTGGTGGTCGAGGTAGCTCTCGATCGCGTAGCGCCCGCCGGCGTCGGGGTCCTCGCCCGGCTGGGGCCGCCGGGCGAAGCGCGTGTCGTACTCCTCGGCGCTGCGGTAGGTGTTGTGCGCGATCCGCCGGGCGACGCCCAGGCCGAGGTGCGGGCCGTGGCCCCGCGGCAGGTCGTGGTAGTCGCCGCCGTGCCAGTTCGGGTCGTCGCGGATGGCGGCGATCTGCGGGGCGGCCCAGGCGATCTGGTCCGCCGACGCCGCCGCCGGCGAGCACAGCAGCAGCAGCCGCTCCACCCGCGACGGGTGCATCACGGCCCACTCGAGGGCGCGCATCCCGCCCATGGACCCGCCGAGCACCGCCGCCCAGCGCTCGATGCCCAGGACGTCGGCGACCTCCTCCTCCACCGCGACCTGGTCGCGCACCGTCGTCCGCGGGAACCGCGACCCCCACGGCCGCCCGTCCGCGGCCGTGCTGGAGGGACCCGTCGTGCCCTGGCAGCCGCCGAGGACGTTGGGCGCCACGACGAACCAGCGGTCGGTGTCCACGGCCCGGCCCGGCCCGATCATCCCCGACCACCAGCCGGGCGTCGGGTGCCCGAGCCCGGCATCGCCGGTGACGTGGCTGTCGCCGGTGAGCGCGTGCAGCACGAGCACCGCGTTCGACCCGTCGAACTCGCCCCACGTCTCGTAGGCCACCCGGACGTCGGGAAGGGTCTCGCCGTTCTCGAGCGCGACCGGGCCGATGTCGACGAAGCGCCGGTCGCCGACCGGGTCCCCCTCCCGCCACGCACCGGTGGCGGGAGGGAGGACGGTCACGGTCGTCTCCAGTGCCTCGGTCACGCAGCCAGGACCATCACTGGGCGGCCTTCGCCGCGGTGAAGCCCGCCTCGAGGTCGGCCTTGAGGTCCTCGACGTTCTCGATGCCGACGGCCAGCCGCACGAGTCCCGGGGTCACGCCCGCGGACTCCTGCTCGTTCTCGGAGAGCTGGCTGTGCGTGGTCGACGCCGGGTGGGCGATGAGGCTGCGGACGTCGCCGATGTTCACCAGCTGGGAGTGCAGGCTGGTGCCGTCGACGAACGCGCGCCCGGCCTCGACCCCGCCGCGCAGGTCGAACGACACGATCGCGCCGACGCCCTTCGGCAGGTACTTCTTCGCGGCCTCGTACCACGGGCTCGACGGCAGGCCGGCGTAGTAGACGCGCTCGACCTCGTCGCGCGCCTCGAGCCACTGCGCCAGGGCCTGGGCGTTCTGCACGTGTCGCTCGATGCGCAGTGAGAGCGTCTCGATGCCCTGCAGGATGAGGAAGGCGTTGAACGGGCTGATCGCCGGCCCGGTGTCGCGCAGGTGCTGCACCCGCATCTTCGCGGCGTACGCGCCCGGGCCGAGCGCCTCCCAGTACTTCAGGCCGCCGTAGCTCGGGTCGGGCTCGGTGAAGCCGGGGAAGCGGTCGCCGTGCGCGCCGAAGTCGAAGGTGCCGGCGTCGACGACGACGCCCGCGATCGTCGTGCCGTGCCCGCCCAGGTACTTCGTGGCCGAGTGGACGACGACGTCGGCGCCGTGCTCGATCGGGCGGAGCAGGTAGGGCGTCGGGACGGTGTTGTCGACGACGAACGGGACGCCGACCTCGTGCGCGACCCCGGCGACGCCGGCGACGTCGAGCACGTTCGAGCCCGGGTTGGCGATCGTCTCGGCAAAGAACAGCTTGGTGTTCTCCCGCGCAGCGTGGCGCCACTGCTCGAGGTCGTCCTGGTCCTCGACGAACGAGACCTCGATGCCGAGCTTCGGCAGCGTGTAGTGGAACAGGTTGTACGTGCCGCCGTAGAGGCTCGGGCTGGAGACGAAGTGGTCGCCGGCCTCCGCGATGTTCAGGATCGCCGCCGTCGTGGCCGCGCTGCCCGAGGCGAACGCCAGGCCGGCCACACCGCCCTCGAGGGCGGCGACGCGCTGCTCGAGCACGTCCTGCGTCGGGTTCATGATCCGGGTGTAGATGTTGCCCGGCTCGGCGAGGCTGAACAGGTCCGCGCCGTGCTGGGTGTCGCGGAAGACGTACGACGTCGTCTGGTAGATCGGCGTGGCCCGGGCGCCCGTGGCGGGGTCGGGGGCCGCGCCCGCGTGGACCTGCTGTGTCTCGAACGACCAGCAGGCGCTCGCGTCGGTCATGAGGTGCTCAACTCCATCGTCGGTGATGCGGGGATACGGGTCCTGCTCGTCGTCCGGCGGGGTGCTGCCCCTCAGCGACACCACTCGTCGAACGCGTCGACGCGACGACTCGGCCAGAACCCTTGGAGATCAACCCGCACCACGCCGGTGATCCTCCCGCCGCCGGGCGTGGGGCACAACCGACGGCCCCGCGTGGGTCGCGGGGCTCACGTGCGCCGCGTGGCGGGGCGCCCGGCTTTTTGGCAGCCTGCCAACTATGGCGATGTCGACCGTGGACCTGGGCAACCGCGAGTTCTGGGCGGCGCCGTGGGCGCAGCGCTACGAGGCGTTCGCGGGGATGCGCGCGGACTCTGGGCTGCCGTGGTTCGCCGAGCCCGAGTTCCCGGGCTTCCCGACGGGCTCGGGCTTCCGCGCGGTGACCCGGCACGCCGACGTCGAGTACGTCAGCAAGCACCCGGACCTCTTCTGCTCCGGGCAGGGTGCGGTGTCGATCCTCGACCTGCCCGCCGAGGCGCACGAGTTCTTCGGCTCGCTGATCAGCATGGACGCCCCGCGCCACACCAAGATTCGGCGCATCGCCGCGCAGGCGTTCACCCCGAGGCGCACCGAGGCCCTGCTCGCCGACGTCACGCGCGTGGCGCGGTCGGTGGTGGCGTCGGCGCGGGAGAAGGCGCTGTCCGGCGACGGCTCGTTCGACCTGGTCGCCGACGTCTCCGCCCCGATGCCCCTGCTGATCATCTGCGAGATGATGGGCATCCCCGAGTCGCGTCGCGACGAGGTCTTCGCCCACTCCAACGTCATCCTCGCCGGCGACGACCCGGAGTACGTGACCTCGGAGAACCCCCTCGGCGACTACCTCGCCGCCGGCGCCGGGCTCTCGGGGCTGATGACGGAGCTGGCTGCTCTGCGCGAGGAGTCGCCGACCGACGACGTGACCACCGCGCTCGTGCACGGCGAGGTCGACGGCGAGCGGCTCACGCACCAGGAGATCGCGTCGTTCTTCATCCTGCTCTGCGTCGCCGGCAACGAGACCACGCGCAACGCGATCACCCACGGCGTCTGGGGGATGCACGGCGACCCCGCCCAGTGGGAACTGTGGTCCTCGGACGTCGACGGGGTGACCCCGACCGCGGTCGACGAGATCGTGCGCTGGGCCTCGCCGATCAACTGGATGCGCCGGACGGCGGTGAGCGATGCGGTGATCGGTGACGTGCCGGTCGCGGCGGGCGAGAAGCTGCTGCTCGTCTACGGGGCCGCGAACCGGGATTCCGATGTCTTCCCGGAGCCCGACGCGCTCGACCTGCGCCGCTCCCCCAACCCGCACCAGGGCTTCGGCGCGCACGGGCCGCACTTCTGCCTCGGCGCGCACCTCGCCCGCCGCGAGATCGCCGTGCTCTTCCGCGAGCTCTTCGCCGGGATGCCCGACCTGCGCGTCGTCGGCGAGCCGGACCGCCTGCGCAGCATCTTCGTCAACGGGATCAAGCACCTGCCCGTCGCGCTCGCGGGGACGGACGCGGCGCGGGGGGTCTGAGGTCCCGAGGTTCTGAGCGCCCGGCGCAGCAAGATCTGGAGTTGGTGAGCGACCGCTCCGGTGAGCGGAGCGTTCGCTCACCACATCCGGATCTTCGCGGCGCGGGCTCCGGGATCGCCGTCCCGGTGACGAACGACGTCGGGAGTGAAGGCGTCCGTCACCCGGATCGCGATCAGCTGCCGCCGGCGTCCCCCCGCACCCGGCGCAGCACCGCGTGGCGCAGGGCGAACGCACCCAGCGAGGCGAGGACCAGCACCGCGAGGACGGTCGGCGTCCCCACCCCGCCCGGGAGGCCGTCGACCGCCAGCGCCTGGACGTCGCTCGACGTCGTCACCGGGGAGCCGGCGCCCTGCCCCGCGAGCGTGCGCAGCGGGCTGCCCAGCGGCGCGAAGAGCAGGGCGGGGTTCGCGGGGCCGAAGCTCAGCATCGGGACCCGCGCGGTCGCGAGACCCCCGGCGGCGGCGAACGCCACGGGCGCGCCCCGGACGTCGGGCGCGGGGATGACCGCGGACGCGGGGGCGACCGGGGCCTGACTCCCGGCTACGGCCCCGACGCCCGAGACGGCGCCGGCCGAGGTGTCGGTGCTCGCGCCACCGTCGGTCCCGGCGGCTGCTCCGGAGGGAACCGACGCCGAGCTCGGCGAAGCTGCCGATGCCCCAGCGCCCGCGGCGGCGTCGACGGTGTTCGCGGCGTTGCTCGCGGCCTGTTCTGTCGCGGTTCGCGCCGCCTCGGCCGTCCCGGTGGTCTCGGTGACCACCTGATAGCCCAGCCCGACGAGAGAGTCCGCGAGTGCGGCGACACCGCCGAGCAGGCACTGCCCGTCGGGCGCGCGCTCGAGGAGGCGCGCAACCTCGAAGCGCTGCCCGCCCGCCGTGCACGTCTCCGGATCCGCCGCCGCCGACCCCGCCCCGAGCCCGAGGGAACCGACGAGGAGGGCACCGACGATCACGCTGGGCAGCGGGCGGGCGGGACGGACGATCATGCGCGGACCCCTTCGGCCGAACGGCTGAACCACGCCGGGGAGCCCGGCGGTATGCGCGCTCATCGGTGCTCGGTCGCGGTCGTTACCGGTGAGTTGCCCGTGAGGTCGAAGTCCGTCGGTTCAGCCTAACGAGTGACTGCTCTCCGGACGTACCAACAGCGCCGAATGCGCAGGTCGTAGGGGCCCGGACCAGACGCCCGAGGGGCCCGACCGGGGGTGAGCGTCGTGCTCCGCACACCTCGGCGGTTGCGGTGCGTGACACTGGCAGCATGACCGGGGAGTCCCTGCGCCTGGAGTTCCGGCGACAGGTGCGCGAGCGGGTCCTCGCGACCGCGCACGAGCACACCGTCGAGCGGGGCTGGGAGCGGGTGCGCGTCGGCGAGATCGCCGTCGATTCCGGGGTGTCGCGGCCGACGCTCTACCGCGAGTTCGGCAACAAGGACGGGCTCGGCGAGGCCCTCATGACCCGCGAGGCCGAGCGGTTCTTCGCCGCGATCGCCGAGGCGCTCTCGGAGCACGCCGAGGTCCCGGACGCCGTCGCCGCCGCCACACGGCTCACGCTCGAGGAGGCGTCGGACAACCCGCTGCTCAAGGCCGTGCTGACGGGCAGCCGGTCGGGCGACGCCGGCCTGCTGCCGTTCCTCACCTCGCGGTCGGAGTCGATCCGCGAGTCGGCGCGCGCGCTGATCGCGACGTGGCTGGAGCAGCAGCGACCGGACCTGTTGCCCACACAGATCGAGGAGACCGTCGACGCGGTCGTGCGCCTGGTCATCTCGCACGTGGTGGCGCCGGCCCTCGATCCCGTCGACGTCGGCCAGCGAGTAGCCCATCTGGTCGCAGCGCTCACCCGAACGCGGAACTGAGACAAAAATCGGGTCTTGTTTCTGAACGGCTCACACCCCATCCTCGACGCGAGCCGTCACGTCGAGGGAGACAGGCCCATGAGCACGACCGAGACCACGGACGTCACCACCGACGTCACCGACCAGCGCCCCTGGCGGGACCGCAAGCGCTACCTGTGGCCGCTGGCCACGGTGATGCCCGGGATGCCGTTCCTCGGCGCCGGGCTGGTCACCGCGACCGGGTGGTCGGGCTGGTGGTGGGTCGGGCCGATGATCCTCTTCGTCGTCCTGCCCGCCCTGGACCTGATCTTCGGCGCCACCGACGACAACCCGCCGGAGTCCGAGCGCGAGCGCCTCGAGGCCGACCGCTACTACCGCTGGGTCACCTACCTGTTCCTGCCGATCCAGTACGCGAGCCTCGTGTTCTCCTGCTGGGTCTGGGCGACGTGGGACCTCCCCTGGCACGCCGACCTCGGCCTCGCCCTGACGATGGGCGTGGTCAGCGGCGTCGCCATCAACACCGCCCACGAACTGGGGCACAAGCGCGAGGACGTCGAGCGCTGGCTCTCGAAGATCGCGCTCGCCAGCTCGGCCTACGGCCACTTCTACGTCGAGCACAACCGCGGCCACCACGTCCGCGTCGCCACCCCGGAGGACCCGGCGAGCTCACGGCTCGGCGAGGGCTTCTGGACCTTCCTGCCGCGCACGGTGTGGGGCAGCCTGCGCTCGTCGTGGCACCTCGAGACCAAGCGCCGGTCGAAGGGGCGCAAGAGCCCGCTCGACCACGAGATCCTCGTCGCCTGGGCGATGACCGTCGTGCTGTTCGTCGCGCTGGTCGCGGCCTTCGGCTGGGTCGTCCTGCCCTGGCTCGTGCTGCAGGCGATGGTCGGCTTCAGCCTGCTCGAGGTCGTCAACTACCTGGAGCACTACGGCCTGAAGCGCGCGAAGCGCGACGACGGCCGCTACGAGCGCACCGACCCCCGCCACAGCTGGAACGCCGACCACACGGTGTCGAACCTGCTGCTCTACCAGCTGCAGCGCCACTCCGACCACCACGCCAACCCGCTGCGCCGCTACCAGACCCTGCGCCACTTCGAGGAGTCCCCGCAGCTGCCCAGCGGCTACGGCTCGATGATCGTCGTCGCGCTGTTCCCGCCGGTGTGGCGGGCGATGATGGACCGGAAGGTGCTGGCCCACTACGACGGCGACGTCGGCCTGGCCAACATCCACCCGCGGAAGCGTGACAAGTACCTCGCCCGCTACGCACGGACATAGAACCCGGCGACGGGGCGTTGGCCACGACTGTGAGCACCGCCCCCGCCGATGCCCTCGACCCCGTCCGCCGCGGCCGGCTCTTCGCCGCGGTGGCCGGGGTCGTCGTGCTCTTCCTGGCCGCGTCGAGCGTCCCGTCCCCGCTCTACGTCGTCTACCAGGCGCAGTGGGGCTTCTCGGCGGCGACGCTGACCGTGATCTTCGCGGTCTACGTCCTGTTCCTGCTCGCCTCGCTGCTCGTCGTCGGCGGCCTGTCCGACCACCTCGGGCGCCGCCCCGTCCTCGCCGGCGCCCTGGTGGTGCAGACGGTCGCGGTGGTGCTGTTCCTGCTCGCGAGCGACGTGACGATGCTGCTGGTCGCCCGTGCCGTGCAGGGCGCCGCCACCGGGGCGGCGATCACCGCGATGGCGGCGACGCTCGTCGACCTGCGGCCGGAGCGCGCGGGGCTGGCCAACGCGACGACGCCGCTGATCGGCCTCGCTCTCGGCGCACTGGGGTGCGGCCTGCTCGTCGAGTACGCCCCGGCGCCGACGCGGCTGGTGTGGGGCGTGCTGCTCGCGGGGTTCGTGGTCGTCGCGGTGGTGCTCGCGCTCCTGCCCGAGACCGCTCCCCGCCGGCCGGGCGCCCTGGCGTCGCTGCGCCCGCGTGTCCGCATCCCCGCCGGGCTGCGCGCCGACGTGCTGGCCATCGCCCCGACCCTGGCCGCGAGCTGGGCGCTCGGCGGCCTCTACCTCTCGCTGGGCCCGTCCGTGGCCGCGGAGATCCTCGGGCTGCACAGCCACCTGCTCGGCGGCGTCGTCGTCACCCTGCTCTGCGGGGTCGGGGCGCTCAGCGCGGTCGTCCTCTACCGCCGGGCGCCCGAGACGCTCCTCGCCCCCGCGAGCGGGCTGCTGGCCCTCGGCACCCTCGTCATCCTCGGCGGGCTCGCGTTCGGCGCCGCGCCGGCGACCGCCCTGGGCACCGTCGTCGCCGGCGTCGGGTTCGGGTCGGCGTCGCTGGCCTGCTTCGGCACGCTCGCGCGCATCGCCCGTCCCGACACCCGCGGCGAGCTCATGGCCGTCGCGTACACGATCGCCTACCTCGCGTTCAGCCTGCCCGCGGTCGTCGCCGGCGTCGCGGCCGTGCAGGTCGGGCTGCGGCCCGTCGCGGAGGCCTACGGCCTGGTCGTGGTCGTCCTCGGTGTCACCGCCGTGGCCGCGCGGGTACTGGTGCTGCGCGCCCGGCGGGCCGCCGCCCCGGTGACGGCACCGGCGACGCCCTGCCCCGCGGCCGGCGAGACCGGTCGCTGACGGGCGCCCACCCGACCGACGAGAGGAACGCCGCATGCCCCTCCCCCCGCTGCCCGACGAGGTCCAGGACTTCCTGCGCAAGCCGAACCCGAGCATCATCACCTCGGTCCGCGGCGACGGCCAGCCGGTGTCCGTGGCCACCTGGTACCTCTGGGAGGACGGCCGGGTGCTGGTGAACATGGACGCTGCGCGCAAGCGCGTGGAGTACCTGCGCCAGGACCCGCGGATCTCGCTCACCGTCCTCGCCGAGGAGGACTGGTACACCCACGTCAGCATGCAGGGCCACGTCGTGGAGTGGGCCGACGATCCCGACCTCGCGATCATCGACCGGTGCTCGCAGCACTACACCGGCAAGGACTACCCCATCCGTGACCGCAAGCGGGTGGCGGCGTGGATCGAGGTCGACCGCTGGCACGGCTGGGGCGCCCACAAGGCCTCCGACAACCCCGACAACGTGGGCTGATCCGGGCGACTCCGGGCTCCTCGCGGTCGCCCGATCGGCGCGGGGTGGGGCGTGGTTAGGGTTGCCTGGGTCGGGGTCGACCCCACCCGGGCGACCGCCCGGCCACGTCGCGACGGAGGTGGGAGTGACCCTCGCCCGTGGGCCCCGACCGGGCCCCACCGGTGGACTCCCCGGGCTCGACCCGGGGTCGGAACCGATCCTCGACTCGGTGCAGGGAGCCGTCGGCGCGACGCCGCTGGTGGAGCTCGGGCGGATGTTCACGCGTCCCGGTGTGCAGGTCCTCGCCAAGCTCGAGCTGATGAACCCGGGCGGGAGCATGAAGGACCGCTCCGCCCGGTTCATCGTCGACCGCGGGCTCGCCGACGGGTCGATCCCCCGGGGCAGCCGCCTCGTCGAGTCGAGCTCGGGCAACTTCGGCGTCGCCGTGGCCGTGGCCGCCCGGCTGCACGGTCTCGCGTTCACCTGCGTCGTCGACCCCCACGCCAGTCCCGCCAACGTCGCGATCATGCGCGGGCTCGGGGCACAGGTGGAGATCGTCGACGAGCCCGACCTGGCCGGCGGCTACCTGCACACGCGCCTCGCCCGCGTGCACGAGGTCCTCGCGACCACGCCCGACACGGTGTGGATCAACCAGTACGCGAACGACGGCAACTGGCTCGCGCACTACCACGGGACCGGCGCCGAGCTCGCGGAGGCGCTGACCGTGCCGCCGACGCACCTCGTCGGCGCCGTCTCCACCTGCGGAAGCCTGCTCGGGTGTGCGCGGCGCCTGCGGGAGGTCTGCGACCCGCTCGAGGTCGTCGCGGCCGACGCCGTCGGGTCGGTGATCTTCGGCGGACCGGGCGGGTGCCGGGAGCTGCCGGGGCTGGGCTCCAGCCGGGTCCCCGAGCTCCACTCCCCCGCCGAGATCGACCGGGTGGTCGCCGTCGACGACGCCACCGCCGCCGAGGCCTGCCGTGAGCTGCTGGCGACCGAGGCGATCTTCGCGGGTGGCTCCACCGGTGCCGTGGTGGCGGCCGTGCGGCGTGTCGTCGCCGACGTCACCCCGCCCGCCCGCGTCGTCGCGATCTTCCCCGACCGCGGTGACCGCTACCTCGATCGCGTCTGGGACGACGCCTGGCTCGACCGGGCGCGCGCCCGGCGCGGCTCCTCGTGAGCGAGGTGACCGAGCCCGCCACCCTCGTCCTGCGCGATCTCCTCGACGCCGCGGTGGCCGAGGACGTCGAGGGCGCCGGGCGGGTGTCGCTCGGTCCCGGACCCGGAGGCCGGCCGGGGACGTGGGTGCGGTTCCGGACCGCCGACGGCGGGTGCCTCGCCTGGGAGGCCCGGCCGGGCGGGATCCTGCAGCGCACGCGGTACGCGGACGGTCCGGTGCTCGCCGGCGCCTCGCTGCGGGAGGTCACCGATCCGGCCCAGGTGCTGTGCCTGCTCGCGCCCGGTGCGCCGTGCGTCGACGTCGTCGCGCGCGATCTGCGGACGGCGGTCGGCCACGTCCTGCCGCTGCCGACGAGGGAGCTGAGCGAGGAGGTCGGCGAACGGCTGGCGGCCGCGCGCGGGCGCCCGTTCCACCCGACCGCGCGGGCCGTCGCCGGGTGGACGCGGGACGACCTCGACCGCTGGGGGCCGGGCGCGGAGGTGCCGCTGGACTGGGTGGGGGTGCGCCGGGACCACGTGCGCCGGGGAGCGTCACCGCTCGACCTCGACCACGCTCCGGAGGTTCCCGACACCCACGTCGCCCTGCCCGTGCACCCCTTCGACCGCGAGCACGTCCTGCCGGTCGCCTTCGCGCGGGAGCTCGCCGACGGCACGGTGATCCCCCTGGCGCGGGGTGTCGGGGCCGGGCGCGCGACGGCGTCGCTGCGCACCCTCGACCTCGGCGGCGGGTGGCACCTCAAGCTGCCCCTCGGGGTGACGACGCTGGGCTCGGCGCGGCTGCTCGGCGCGCGCTCGCTCGACCACGCCCAGCGCGGCGAGCGCGTCCTGCGTGACGTGCTCGCCGCCGACCCGGACCTGCGCGGGCGGGTCACGGTCGCCGACGAGACCGCCTGGGCGGGCTTCGCGCGTCCCGACGGCAGCGACGAGTTCACCGACCGGCCCGGGCACCTCGCCGCGATGCTGCGCCGTCTGCCCCCGCCGACCGGGACGGTCCGGCTGCCGCTCGCGGCGCTGGCCGCGCCGGCGTGGGACGGCCCGCTGGCAGCGCTCGGCGACACGGAGGCGGTGTTCGCCGCGGTCGTCGAGGCGGTCGTCGCGACCGGGGTCGGGTTCCTGCGCCACGGCGTGCTGCCGGAGATGCACGGGCAGAACGTGCTGCTCGACGTGTCGTCCGAGCGGATCGGGCTCGTGCTGCGCGACCACGACGCCGTGCGGGTCCACCCGCGCTGGCTCTCGGTGCCCGACCCCGCCTACCGGCTCGCGCCGGGCGGCACCCAGTCGCTGCGGCTCGACACGCCCGGCGCCCTGATCGGCTTCTTCGCGACCCTGGCCGTCGAGGTCGGTCTCGGCGGCGTCGTCGACGCGCTGGTGCGGCACACCGGGACGACGGAGGCGCGGTGGTGGGCCGTGATCCGCCGGGCGGTCGAGGACGCGGTCGCGGCGACCCGCAGCCCGACCGTGCGCGGCACCCTGGAGACCGTGCTCCTCGACGCCGACACCTGGCCCTACCGCACGGTCCTGCGTCCGTTGCTCGAGCGCGGTCCCTCCGCCGGGACGAGCATGCCCGCCGGCGTCGCCCACGTGCCGAACCCGTTGCGGGCCGTGCGGTGATCGACGGTCCGGCTCCGGGGCGCCCCGCGTCCGTGACCCCGTCCGACGTGGCCGCGGCGCTCGCCGCGGCCGACCCGGTCCGGCAGCGCGTGCTGACCCAGCTCGTCGAGTCCCTCCTCCTCGAGGACGCCGTCGACGTGGAGGGCGACGGCGGGCCCGGGACCCGCGCCGGGCCGTTCGCGGTGGAGTTCGTGCGGACGCCGTCGTGCGGGCGGGTGCGGTTGACCTCGCCGGTGACGCGGGACGGCGCCGCCGTCACCCCCGGGGAGTTCCTCGCCGACGCCCCGGTGCGCGCCGACCCCGCGTGCCGGGCGCGGCTGGGGCAGGAGCTGGCCGCGACGGTGCTGGGCGACGCGCTGGCGCTGCGGGCGCGACCCGCCGGCCCGCTCGACCCCGACGCCGGGCACGACGTGCTCGAGGCCCTCGTCGCCGACGGGCACCGCTACCACCCGGCGTACAAGTCGCGGATGGGGTTCGGGGTGGGCGACCTGCTCGCCTACACCCCCGAGTTCGCCCCCACCGTGCACCCGGTGCTGCTCGACGCCGACCCGTCGCTGGTGTCGGTCTCGGCGTCGGCGGGGCTCGACCCCTCCTCGGTGTGGCACGCGCCCGCGGGCCGGGTGGGGATCCCGGTGCACCCGTGGCAGTGGGAGCACCACGTGGCGGCGGCGCACGCGACGGCGCTGGCGTCGGGGGTGCTGCGGGTGGCCGGTACCGACGAGGGTGTCTGGCGCCCCCAGGCGTCGATCCGGACGCTGGCGCGCCTCGACGAGCCCCGCGCGCCGTCGGTGAAGCTGCCGCTGGCGATCACGAACACCTCGACCTCACGGGGCCTCGCGCCGCACACGGTCCGCAACGCCGCGCCGATCTCGGACTGGCTGGCCGGGATCGTCGCGGGCGACCCGGTGCTCGCCGAGAAGGCCCGCGTGATCGTCCTGCGCGAGATCCTGGGGGTCAGCGTCGAGCCCGGGCTGGGGGCGATCTGGCGGGAGAGCCTGCACGTGCACCTGCACCCCGGGGAGCGCGCGGTGCCGTTCCCGGGGCTGGCGTCGCGGTCCGCGGCGGGCGTGCCCCTGATCGACCCGTGGATCCGGGAGCAGGGCGCGCGGGCCTGGACCGAGCGCCTGGTCACGGCGACGGTGCTGCCGCTGGTGCACCTGCTGGTGGTGCACGGCGTGGCGCTGGAGTCGCACGCGCAGAACATGCTGCTCGTGCACGCCGGCGGGTTGCCCACGCGCGTGGCGCTGAAGGACTTCCACGACGGCGTGCGCTTCTCGCGGTCGCTGCTGGCGGCGCCGGGACCGGCGCTCGAGGCCCCGCCCGCCGACCACCCGAACGCGAACTCGTTCCTGGAGACCGACGACCCGACCCAGGTCACCGGGTTCCTGCTCGACTGCCTGTGCTTCGTCAACCTCGCCGAGATCGCCCACCTGTTGGCGGGCGAGTACGGGTTCGCGGAGGAGGAGTCCTGGGCGGTCGCGGCGCGGGCGATCCGGGATCACGCGGACCGGGTGCCGGCGTTCCGTGAGCGTCTGGCGGTGTTCGACGTCTTCGCTCCGACGCTCGAGGTCGAGAAGCTCACCACCCGCCGCCTCTGGCCCGACACCGAGCTCCGGGTCCACGAGGTCCCCAACCCCCTATGTGAGCGAACTTCGGGGCTATAGCCCCAAAGTTCGCTCACGTAGGGATCAGTAGACCGCCAGCTCCACCAGGTTCCGGTCGGGGTCGCGGAGGTAGACGCTGCGCATGGGGCCGAGGGCGCCGGTGCGGTCGACCGGGCCCTCCTCGATCGTCACGCCCGCGTCGGTGAGCGCGGCGGCCACGTCCTCGATCGGCCCGCCCACGACGAAGCACAGGTCGCCGCTGCCGGGGGTCGGACGCAGCGCCTTGGGCTCGAACTCGTTCCCCGCCTCGTGCAGGTTGATCTTCTCGTCGCCGAAGTGGAGCGCGGTGCGCCCGGAGAACGTCCGCTCCTCCATGCCCAGCACCCGGGTGTAGAAGTCGACCGTGGCCCGGAGGTCGGCCACGGTCAGGACGAGGTGGTCGAGGCTGCGCACGTGCGCGGGATGGGTCGCCATGGCGACCCATCCCACTCCGCTCACGCCGTCACCGCAGCCCTGCCGTCCGGAACATCCCGTCCGGGTCGCAGGACTCGCGGACGCCGGTCAGGAAGGCGAGCGTCGCGTCGTCCCACAGCGCCCCCAGCCGTCCTCCCGCGGCCGGGCCCTGGAAGTTCGGCAGCCCGCCGGTGACCCACGGCCGGACGGCGTCGATCACGGACCTCGCCGCGGCGGGAGCCATCGCCGCCACCGGCGGGAACATCGGCGCGAGCGCGTAGAGGTGGAAGGCAGCGTCGCGGCCGGCGACGGCGTCGTGGTCCCGCTGCGGCCGGCGCGCGATCGCGCCACCGAGGTGGCGGAGCTCGGCCATGATCAGCGGGGTCTCGACGCCCGGGCCGGCCACCGCCAGCAGCGCGTCGACGGCCTCGGCCGGCAGGGCGCCGAGCGTCGCCGAGTCGTCCCAGATCGGCATGGGATCGGTCGGGTCCGCGTGGATCGCGTCGATCGCCGCGAACGGCATCTCGTCGACCGTGTCGGCGAGCGGTGTCGCCACCGCGCGCATCGGGGCCAGGATCGCCGCGCCCTCCTCGGCCGTCCCGAGGTGCGCGAAGCGCAGGTGCGTCACGAACGCGCCCTGCAGCGGCGGGGGCAGCGACGGGTCCGGGGGCAGGCGCAGCAGCGCGATCGAGCTCGAGGCCTCCTCGGGCAGGGTCGCGACCCACTCCCGCCACGCGTGCAGCAGCTGCGGGGAGGCCTCGCCGGGGAAGAAGATCCCGCCGCCGAAGAGCCGGGTCACCGGGTGCAGGGCGATCTCCATCTCGGTGACGACGCCGAAGCCCGCCTTGCCGCCGAGCAGCGCGGCGAACAGGTCCGGCTCGCGGGTGTCGTCGACGTCGCGCTCGACGCCGTCGGCGGTGACGACGCGGACCCGGCGGACCTGGTCCGCGCCGGTGCCGAACGCCCGGGACAGCGGCCCGTGCCCGCCGCCGAGGCAGAAGCCGACGACGCCGACGTGCGACGACGACCCGCAGATCGGCGCGAGCCCGTGCGGCGTGGCCGCGGCGATCACCTGCTGCCACCGCGCGCCCCCGCCGACGGTCGCGGTGCGGGCCTCGGGGTCGATCCGGACCTGGTCGAGGTGGCGGGTGGAGATCAGCACGGAGCCGGCGAGGTCGCTGACCAGCTGGTGGCCGGTGGCCTGGACGGTGACGGCACGGCCCTCACCGCCCGCCCACCGGACCGCGGCCGCGACGTCGGCGGGACTGCGGGCCTCCACGACCAGGTCGGGGCGTGGCGTCGTCGTCGTGACGAACGGCGCGACGGCGGCGGCGTACCCGGTGTCGAGCGGGGTGAGGGCGGCGGGGACGAGGGTCGGGGTGCTCATGGCGGGGCTCCTTGTGGGGACGGGGAGGTGGTCAGCGGGCGGCGGTGGCGTCGATCTCGACGGCCATGCCGGGGACGGCGAGGCGGGCGACCTGCAGGAGGGTCGCGGGCGGGGTGGCGCCGGCGGCGTCGAGCCGCTCGGTGATCGCGCCGTAGGAGGCCAGCGCGGCGTCCATGTCGGTCACGTGGACGACGAGGCGGGTCACGTCGCGCAGGTCCATGCCGCCGCGGGCGAGCAGGTCCTCGACGTGCGCGATCGCGAGCGCCATCTGGGCCGTCATGTCCCCGAGGTGGAGGAGCTGCCCGTCGGCGTCGAGCGACCCCTGCCCAGCGACGGTGAGTAGCTGGACGGGTGCCGGGCGGAGCTGGGCCTGGTCGTAGCGGAAGCCGGCGTTCCAGGACGTCGGGTTGATCCGGTAGGTGCCGGTGAGCTGCTGTGTCATGCCGAGAAGCCTGTGCCGCCGACCTCGGTGCGCCCATCCCAGCGCCCTGGTGACCTCCCACCCCAGGAATCTGGGATCCCCCGTTTGCTCGATCACTTGCTACATTGCGTGACGTGACCGTGGTGAGCGCCGAGCGCGTCCGCACGCAGATCGACGGGCTCGCGGCGGCGGGCCTGGACTGGCCGACCTTCGGGGCCGCCGCCATCGAGACCCTCCGCCGGGCCCTGCCGTTCTCCGCGGCGTGCCTGTGCACCGTCGACCCGGCGACCGAGCTCGTCACCGCGACGGTCAAGTGGGGCGACGTCGACGACGAGCACGACCTCGAGTGGTCGTACTACGAGTACGAGGTCGACGACGTCTACGACTTCCGCGCCGTCGCCCGCCGGCCCGGCGCCGTCGCCGCGCTGGCCGCCGAGACCGGCGGCGACCCGTCCCGCTCGCGGCGCTACGCCGAGATGTTCTCCCCGGTCTGGGACTACTCCGACGAGCTGCGCGCCGGCCTCGCCGCCGACGGCGCGACGTGGGGCGGGATCGCCCTGTTCCACCAGGGCGGGCGCACCTTCACCCCGGCCGAGCAGGAGTTCGTGAGCTCGGTGTCCACCGGGTTCGCCCGCGGGCTGCGCACCGGCCTCGTCGTCGGCGCGGCCGACCTGTCCGTCGCGGGCGGCAGCGACGGTCCCGCGGTGCTCGTGGTGGGCGCGGACGACGAGGTGGTGCAGGCGAACCTCGGCGCGCAGGAGCGCATCGACGATCTGCGCGGCGGTCCGCTGGGCTCCGCGCCACTGCCCCAGGTCATCTACACGATCATCGGCGCGGCCCGGCGCCGCGCGGCCGACCCGAGCGCGCCGATGCCGCGGGCCCGGCTGCGGTCGCGGTCGGGGCGCTGGGTGGTCGCGCACGCGTCACCGATGGTGGGGCGCGGCGGGACGGTCGCCGACGTCGTCGTCACGCTCGAGGACGCCCGCCCGCCCGAGGTGATCCCGCTGGTCGTGGCGTCGTACGGCCTCACCGACCGCGAGCGCGACGTCGTGGGCCTCGTGCTGGCCGGCGTGGACACCGCCGACGTGGCCGCGCGCCTGCACCTGTCGGCCTACACCGTCCAGGACCACCTCAAGAAGATCTTCGCGAAGGTCGGCGTGCGCAGCCGCCGCGAGCTCATCGCCCGGATCTACAACGACCACTACGTCCCGCACCTCGTCGAGGGCGGCGCCCTGGCCCCGTCGGGCTGGTTCGCGAGCTGACCCCATGTGAGCAGATGGCGCCCCGATGGGGGCGCCAACTGCTCACGAAGGAACGGAGGCAGACTCGCGCAGCGTGGACGGGCTCTTCGTGGCGACGCCGTCGCCCGCGCTGGTCGAGATGGTCGGGGCGGCGGGGTACGACGTCGCGATCCTCGACGCCGAGCACGCGCTGGTCTCCCCGGACACGCTGCAGGAGATGATCCGCGCCGCTGAGGTGGCCGGGATCGCGCCGTGGGTACGGGTCCCCGAGCACGACCCGGGGTTCGTGCTGCGGGTCCTCGACGCGGGCGCGACCGGGATCGTCGTCCCGCACGTGCGGTCCCGCGCCGACGTCGAGGCCGTCGTCCGTGCCGCCCGCTACGCCCCCGAGGGCAGGCGCTCGCTGAACTCGGGACGGATGGTCGGCTACGGCCGCACGGACCTCGCGACGCACGTGGCGACGGCCGACGCGGCGGTCACGATCGTCGCGATGATCGAGGACGCCGAAGCGCTGGCGGTGATCGACGAGATCGTCACGACGCCCGGGCTGGACATGGTGCTCGAGGGCGCCGCCGACCTCTCCCAGTCGCTCGGGGTCCCGTGGCGGACGCGGCACCCGCGCGTGCGCCGCGCCGTCGAGGAGGTCCACGCCGCGTGCGTGCGCGCCGGGGTGCGGTTCTGCGCGATCCCCCGCGTCCCCGCCGACCGCGCCCGTTGGCGCGCTCGCGGCGTCAGCGACCTCGTGCACGGCGAGGAGCGCTCCCTGGCCGTGGCCGCCTTCCGGTCCCACGTGAGCGAACTTCGGGGCTATAGCACCGAAGTTCGCTCACATACGGAGGTGATCGCGGCCGCCGTCGAGGCACCGGAGCCCGTGTGCCTGTTCTCCTACGACCTCGACGCGCTGCGCCGGCACGCGCGCCGGGTCGTCGAGGCGCTGCCCGCGCGGTGCCGGATGTTCTACGCGGTGAAGGCCAACGCCGACGAGCGGGTCGTCGCCGCCCTCGACGGCGTCGTCGCCGGGTTCGAGGTCGCCTCGGGCGGCGAGCTCCGCGTGGTCGGCGACGCCGCCCCGGACGCCCCGGTGCTGATGGGCGGGCCGGTGCCGACCGACGCCGAGCTCGCCGCGGGCCTCGCCGCCGGCGTCACGCGCTTCCACGTCGAGAGCGTCCTGGGCCTGCACCGGCTCAGCGACGCGGCGACGGCCAGGGACACCACCGCCGACGTCCTGCTGCGCGTCAACCTCGCCGGCCCGTTCCCCGACGCGACGCTCGCGATGGCCGGGCGTCCCACGCAGTTCGGCATCGACGAGACCGATCTCCCCGACGCCGTCGAGGCCGCGACCACGCTGCCCGGGCTGCGCCTCGCCGGGTTCCACCTGCACTCGCTGTCGAACAACCTCTCCGCCGAGCGCCACCTCGCGATGCTCGGCCACTACCGTGACGTCCTCCGCGGGTGGGAGGAGGAGTTCGGTGTGCGGGCCGAGGTCGTGAACGTCGGCGGCGGCATCGGCGTCGACTACGCCGCGCTCTACCGCCCGTTCGACTGGCCCGCGTTCTGCCGGGGACTCGGCGAGCTGCTCGACACCTTCCCGGAGCACTGGCGCGAGATCGACTTCGAGTGCGGACGCTTCCTCGTCGCGGGCTGCGGCGTCTACGCGGCCGAGGTGCTCGACGTCAAGCGCACCCACGGTCACGCCTACGCCCTCCTGCGCGGCGGCACCCACCACTTCCGCCTGCCGTCGTCGTGGCAGCACAGCCACCCGTTCCACGTCGTCCCGGTCGACGCCTGGCCCGCGGGACGCCCGCGTCCGGAGGTCACCGACGACGAGGTCACGATCTGCGGGGAGCTCTGCACGCCGAAGGACACGCTCGCCCACGCCCGGGTCGGGCGCCTGCGCGCCGGCGACGTCGTCGTGTTCGAGGCGGCGGGCGCCTACGGCTGGGACATCTCCCACCACGACTTCCTGCGCCACCCGCACCCGGACCGGGTGTTCCTCGGGCCGTCGCCGGACTAGTCCTGGCGCTGGCTGTCGATCTTCCAGACGCCGTCCTGGAGCACCATCCCGAACACCGTGCGCTCCCGGACCGCGCGCCCGTCGGCGTAGCGGTAGGAGACGGTCGCGTCGACGGCGTCCCCGCCCGCGGGCGTGACCCCGAGCACCGCGACCTCCTGCACCGAACCCCAGAAGCTGCGGTAGTTCTCCAGCCCGCCCGCCGTGGACTGCTGGAACGACGGCGTGAGCCGCTGCCAGCCCTCGTCGAGGCGGTTCGGCAGCAGCGCGTAGTAGTCGACGACGGCCTGCTGCCGCGCCCGGTCGTCGGCGCTGCCGGTGAAGGCAGGCGACGCGGCCGTGGCGTCCCCGCCGGATCCTCCCGTCGCCGACGACGTCTCCGGTGCGGACCCCGCGCCGGAGGGCACGCGGGCGCCCGACCCGGCGCCGGTGCCGAGCAGGGCGACGACGACCACCGCGCCCACGAGGACGACGGCGAGACCGGCGACGGCGTAGGGCCACCGTCGACGGGCCGGGCGCCGGGCCTCGTCGGCGTCCGCGGGAGGCCGGCCGGGCAGCGGGAGGTGGTCGGGCGGCGGGGGGTGACCGGGCGGCGGAGGGTGACCGGGTGCCGGGTCGGGCGCCGTGGCCACCGGCGCGGCCACCGCGACGGGCTGCTCGGGCGCGGGATCGGGGACGGGCTCCGGGACGTCCGGCGGTGCCGGCGGGTCGGGCGACGGCGACGGCGCGCTCCCCGCGGCGGGCCGCGGGAGGATCGGCGTCACCGGGCCCTCCTCCGTCCCGGCGCTGCCGGAGACCAGCGCGGCGAGCTCGTCGCGCACCCGGTGCATCGGCAGCCGCCGGTCCGGGTCGGTCTGGAGCATGCCGCCGAGCAGCGGGGCGAGCGGGCCGGCGTGGCGGGCCGGGGCGTGCTCGCCGCCCGCGACGCGGTGCAGCACCGCGAGGGCGTTGTCGCCCGCGCCGAACGGCGGCCCGCCCTCGGTCGCGGCGTAGAGCGTGGAGCCGAGCGAGAAGACGTCGGAGCGGAAGTCCGCGGCCGCGCCGCGCGCGACCTCCGGCGCCAGGTAGGCGGGTGTGCCGGCGACGCGGCCGGTGGACGTGATCGTGACGTCGTCGACGGCGCGGGCGATGCCGAAGTCGGTGACCTTGACCGTGCCGGACTCGTCGATGAGCACGTTCCCGGGCTTGACGTCGCGGTGGACGATCCCGGCGTCGTGGGCCGCGGCGAGGGCGTCGGCGACCTGGCGGCCCAGCCGTGCGGCCGCGTCCGGGTGCAGGGGCCCGTCCTGCGCGAGCACCTCGGCGAGGCTGCGGGAGGGCAGGTACTCCATCACGAGCCACGGGGCCTCGTCGTCCTCGACGACGTCGTAGAGCGCGATCGCGTGCGGGTGGTGCAGGCGGGCGATCATGCGGCCCTCTCGCATCACGCGCCGCCGGGCCTGCGCGAGGGCCTCGGCGTCGGCGCCCGAGGGCAGGAGGACCTGCTTGAGCGCGACGGGGCGGCGCAGCGTCTCGTCCTCGGCGCGCCAGACCACGCCCATCGCGCCCTGCCCGATGCGGTCGCGCAGCCGGTAGCGAGCCGCGACCAGCTCGTCCTCGTCGGCCACCCGGCCTCCCTCACCTCGTCCGTCGGGTCGGGTGAGTCTGCCCCGAACGAGGGAGGGTCATGTCCCCGGGCCCGCTACGCGGTGGGGAGCGGGAAGCCTCCGGTCATGAGCTCGTAGCTCATCTCGTGCACGTCCTGGGTGGTGACGAGCGTGATCCCCCGGCGCGCGGCCTCGGCGCGGGCGGCGCCGAAGGTGCGGTCGGAGTCCTCGTGGGAGCGACCCAGCGTCCAGTAGCGGATGGCGTGGCAGTGGCTGCGCGCGAGGCCCTGGGTGATGCGCAGGTCCTCGCGGATCGCCTTGACCACGTGCCCCTCCCCCGCGACCCAGGCGGCGGCACCCTCCGGCACGGGCCGGGCGCGCACGACGTCGAGCAGCGACTCGCCCGCGGCCCGGTGCACCCACCGCACGGGTCGGGCGAGCTCCTGCTCGTCGGCGGCGTCGTGCACCTCGACGGCGACGCGGACGGGCGTGTGCCGCGGGAGCCACTCGAGCAGCGCGGCGATGGCGGGCAGCGCCGTCTCGTCGCCGGCGAGCAGGATCTCGTCGGCCTCCGCGGGCGGGGTCCAGCCACCGCCCGGGCCGACGATGCCGGCGGGGTCGCCGGGGCGCGCCGCCGTGGCCCAGCGGCCGGCCGCCGAGTCGCCGTGCAGGGCGATGTCGATGGCCATCTCGCCGCGCTCCCGGTCGAGGGCGCGGACGGTCATGCTGCGCGCGTAGGGCCGCGAGTCGTCGTCCGGCCAGGTCAGACCGGTGGGGCCGGGCACGGGGAGGACGACGGGGGCGCCGGGCTCGGCGAAGAGCAGGCGGACGTGCGCGGCGGGCGGGATCGTCTCGAGCCCGCCCAGCACCTCGGCGTGGGAGCCACCCAGCGTCACGCGCTGCATGCGGGGCGTGACGCGCTCGGTCGCCACCACGTGCAGCGGCGGCAGCACCGACATCCTCGTCACGCGCGATCCCTCCTCACCCGAATGCGAGGAAGGCTAGCCTCACCAACCCGTACCGATCCACCCCTGCCCGCGATCGTGGCGCTGAACGAGACGTACGACGCGTCGGGCGGCCCTCGACGGTGATCGTGGGGCCTTTCCTGTCGTTGAACGCCAGCGTGGACGCCAGGCTGACAAACCCCAGCCGCCTACAACCCGAACACCTTCCGGGCGGTCTCGCCGAGGATGTTGCGCTTGGCGTGGTCGTCGAGGAACGGCAGGCGCGCGATGCGGCCGGGGACGTCGAAGTCCCAGTGCGGCCAGTCCGAGCTGTACATCAACGAGTTCGGGGCGTCGATCGCGCGCAGCGTCGCCTCGAGCAGCGCGTCGTCGGTCCACTCCATCGGCTGCGAGGTGTAGAACATCTCGCGCATGTAGGCCGACGGCGGCTTCGTGAGCAGCGGGGCGTCGGACTGGCGCATGTAGTACTCGTGGTCGAGGCGCTGCATCATGAACGGCACCCACGCCAGCCCGCTCTCGATCCAGATCGTCTTGAGCCCGGGGAACCGCTCGGGGATCCCGTTGATGACCCAGTTGGTCATGTGGGTCATGTTGCAGGTCACGAAGCTCATGGCGTGCGCCGAGAGGAAGCGGTTCATCGTCGACGTCATCGAGTCGGCCTGGTTCGGGCCGGCGTGGAAGCCGATCGGCAGGCCGCGCTCCTCGAGCATCCGGTACAGCGGCATGTAGGCGTTGCGGTGCACGCCCGCGTGGCGCTGGCTGGTCACGAGGAAGCCGATCACGCCGGGGTGGTCGGCGAACTCCTCCACGGTGGCGAGACACGCGTCGGGGTCCTCGAACGGCAGCCCGAGCATCGTCCTGATCCGCGGCTCGCGCGGCAGGATCTGGCTGGTGAACCACCGGTTGTAGGCCTGCAGCAGCGCGCTCGCGACCTGGGGCTGCGGGTGCAGGCCGGTCTCGAGCATCGGCTGCGGGAAGACGACCTGGACGTCGATGCTCATCGCGTCCATCGCGCGGCGCACGAGCGTGACGTCGCGCTCGGCGCCCGAGCCCGTCCCGGGCGTCTCCTCGCCGAGCGAGGCCTGGTGCGGGATGCGCCCGGAGACGTCCTGCATGGTCAGCCCCGGCGGGTGGTTGTGCAGCGCCAGGTGGGAGGCCTGGGGCCAGTTCTTCATCATCTGGTGCGCGGTGTCCTTGAGCACCGGCGAGTCGAGGAACTCGAGGATCTCCGGCCAGGAGTCGAGCTCCACGTGGTGGGAGTCGACGTCGACGATGAAGTACTCGTCGAGCCCGTAGCGCTCGGTGTCGCGGGCGGCGTTGGCCAGGATCTCCCGGCTGTCGGTGTGGGTGGTGATCTCCTGCGTGGGCAGGCGACGGACATCGGTCATGACTCGCTCCTCGAGAACCACAGCGCGAGGTCGAACGGGTTGAGGTCGTGGGCCCGCAGCGCGGCGGTGGCGAGGACGACCGACTCGGTCGGGGTGAGGTCGGTGCCCTCCAGGGGGCGGGCGTCCTCCTCGGCCGCGACGGCGTAGAGCCGCGCCGCGACCGACACGAGCCGGCGCGCGACGTCGGGGGCAAGCGCGGCGACGGCCCCGTCGCCGAGGCCGGCATCGACCTCGGTGGTCAGCTCGTCGACGAGGGCGGTGATGCGCTCAGACCGTGACACGGACCCGCCCGCCCTCCTCGGCGACGTCCACCGGACGCAGCGCGTAGTCGGGACGTCCCGGGTGGCGCCCGGTGGTGACGTCGTACTCGAAGCCGTGCCACGGGCAGACGATGTGCATCTCCGAGTCGTCGAACACCAGGCCGAGGCTGCGCTGCCCGTCGTCGAGGCGCTCCCGCACGCGGGAGACGATCCGTCCCTGGCAGGCGGGTCCCCCCTGGTGCGCGCAGGCGTTCTCGTAGGCGTAGAGCCGTCCCGAGAACCGGAACACCCCGACCGTCACCGCGTCCGGCCCCTCGCCGAGCGTCACGACGAGACGCCCCCGCTCGGCGACCTCGTCGCTGGCCCCGACGTCGAAGACCCGGGGCGTCACCGTGCTCGTCATGCGACCACCGTGCGCCGCGCCACATCTCTTGTAAAGTTCAGATATCGAGGCTGATTCGTGAGTTCTCCTGAGTATTCGCTGCGGCAGCTCGGGTACTTCGTCGCGGTCGCGGAGGCGGGGACGCTGGCGGGCGCGTCGGCGACGCTGCACGTGTCGGCGTCGGCGCTCTCGCTGGCCCTCGACGAGCTCGAGCGCGCGCTCGGCGTGCAGCTCACGGTGCGCCGCCGCGCGCACGGCATCCGCCTGACGCCGGCCGGGCACGACACGCTGCGCCGGGCCCGCCGGTTGCTGCGCGACGCGGGCGAGCTCGCCGACGCCGCGGGCGGCGAGGCCGGTGACGTCGCGGGGGCGGTGCGCGCCGGCTGCTACACGACGCTCGCGCCCGGGCTGCTGCCCGCGACGCTCGGGCGCTTCGCCGCGCGGCACCCGCGGGCGCGCGTCGAGTTCGTCGAGGGCCCCCAGGACCAGCTGCAGCGCGGGCTGCTCGAGGGCGAGCTCGACGTCGCCGTGCTCTACGACCACCGCCTCGACCCGGCGCTCGAGCTCACGCCGCTGTCGTCGAACACGCCGTACCTCGTCCTGCCCGCCGGGCACCCGCTGGCCCACGGCGGCGGCCCGGTGACGCTCGCGGATCTCGTCGACGAGCCGATGGTGCTCCTCGACCTGCCGCCGAGCTCCGAGCACGCCCTCGGGGTGTGTCTCGCCGCCGGGCTGTCCCCGCGTGTGCGCCACCGCACCGCGAACCCGGACACGGCGCGGGCGCTCGTCGGTCAGGGTCTCGGGTTCACCGTGCTGGCACAGGCCGTTCCGGGCACCCGGACCCATGCGGGCGACGAGATCGTCGCCGTCCCGATCGCCGACGACCCGGCACCGTTGCCGATCGTGCTGGCATGGTCGGGACAGGTGGCCCCGACGGCCACCGCGCGGGCGTTCGCGGCGGCAGCACGGGACAGCAGCGGGAGGCAGCACCGGTGACCGAGGATCTGCGGGACGACGACTTCATCCCGGCGCACCTGCGCGACGACCTCGACGACGAACCCCCGCCCTGGCCGCCGCACGAGATCGTCCCGGGCGTCTGGCAGTCGGGCGACCCCGAGCCCGGCGAGCACTGGGACGCGGTGTTCGACCTGCACGGCAGCGACCTGCCGCTGGAGGACGTCGAGTTCTACGTCCACTGGCTCATCGAGGACGGCCCGGCACCGGACTTCACGACCCTGCGCGGGCTCGCGGACCTCGTCGACGACATGCGCCGTGACGGCAAGCGGGTGCTGATCCACTGCGCGGCCGGCATCAACCGGTCCGGCCTGCTGTCGGCCGCCGCGCTCATCCGCGGCGGGCACGACCCCGACGAGGCCATCGCCCTCGTGCGCGCGGCCCGCACCGGCGCGCTCAACAATCCGAACTTCGTGGATCTCCTGCACGATCCGCGATGGTCGCCGCGGGAGTGATCTGGGCGGCCGCCATCAGCTCGTCGAACAGCGTCAGGAGGTCGCCGACGTCGGTCGGCCCGAGGAGCTGCTGGCGGCCGATCAGGACGGCGAGGGCGAGGTCGGCGAGCCGGCCCGCGCGTTCGTCGTCGACGCCGGTCGCGACCAGCGCGTCGGCGACGACGGTCCGGCGCTGCGCGTCGACCCGCTCCTGCACCGCGGCCACGCGCGTGTCGCCGTGGGCCCACGCGCGGATGGCGGTCTCGGCCTCGTGCGGGAACGTCAGGGCGAGGTGCTTGACGACGTCGAGGCGCCCTTCGGGGTCGGGCTCGCGGTCGGCGAGCTCGGCCAGGCGCCGGGTGTCGACGGTCTCCCAGTGCTCCAGCAGCGCGTCGACGAAGTCGTCCCAGCCGCCGAAGTGGTGGTAGAAGGACCCGCTCGTCACCCCGACGCCCCGGCACAGCGCCGCGAGGCGCAGGCCCGACCGGCCCTCCCGCGCCAGGAGCGTCATGGCCGCGACGAAGTACCCCTCGCGGTTGGTCACCGTCACGTCGCCACCCCCTCGCCCCCCGAACGTAGCACCTCCTATGTTCCTGGGCGACGAAGATCACGACAGGCCGACGGCTACACCGTCGTGCGGTGCGGGAGGTCGATGTCGGCGGTGTAGTACTCCGCGGCCGCCCGCATCCAGAGGGCGCGCCGCTCCTCGCGGTCGGGTTCCGGGAAGCGCTCGCAGGCCGGCCGGCGGCCCGGGGTGTCGTCGACCGGCCCCCACACCTCGGCGAACTCGTAGGCGCCGGCGGTGGTGACGGCCCGGGCGAGGACGACGGCGTCGTCGTGGGTGGCGCTCCAGCCCAGGCTGCGCCAGCCCTCGACGTCGGGCCGCCGTCCCGGCGGGTCGGCCCAGGCCCGGACCTCCCAGTCCAGCTCCGCGTGCTCGTGGCGACGACGGTCGGACAGTGGACGCTCGCTCACGGCGATCACGCTCCTCGCACTCTCGCGGCGACGGAGGCGGCCCGGCGCGACGGTGTGCACGCCGAGGTCGTCGGTTCCCGGCATACACCCGCCGAGCACCGACGTCGAGCGGGACGAAGCGGCCGTGACGTGCGGGAACGCTCGAGTGGGCTCAGGACGGCACGGGCTGGGCGGCGTCGCGCAGCAGCGGCTTCACACGCTCGCCGAACTTCGTCACGCCGTCGACGAAGTCGGGCCACGTCAGCAGCGCGCCGTCGATGCCCGTGGTCACCGCGATCTCGTCGAACTGCGCCGCGACGCGCTCGTACGACCCCTTGATCACCGGCAGCGACAGGAACGCCATGTTGCCCTCGGCGGCCGGGCGCTCCAGCGACGCGAGCAGCTGGGCCGACGTCCCGTCGGGGTTGGTGTCCAGCGAGGCGCCGGTGGTCATGTAGCTGATCGCCTCGAGGTCGGCGTTCGCGACGATGTGGTCGCAGACCCGGTCGGCCTCGTCGTCGGTCTCCTCGGCGATCACGCAGTAGAGCGCGAAGGTGCCGACGTCGCGGCCCTCGCCGGCGCCGAGCTCGCGCACGCCCGCGCTGATCGACCCCACCTTCGAGCGCTCGGCCATGATGAAGTTCCGGTCGCCGTGGCGGGCCGTGAACGCCTGCCCCGCCGGCGACTGCCCCGCGCACACCACCGTCGGCCTGTGCACCGGCTTCGGGCGCATGTCGGCGTCGTCGAAGTCGAAGAACTCGCCGTGGAACGTCGTCGTCCCCTCGCTCCAGAGCGCGCGCAGCACCTGGACGTACTCGGCGGCGAACGCGTAGCGGCGGTCGAAGTAGTCGTCGCCCGGCCACAGGCCCATCTGCGTGTACTCCGGCTTGTTCCAGCCGGTGACGATGTTGAGCCCGCAGCGCCCGCCGGACATCTCGTCGATGGTGGCGACCATGCGGGCGGCCATGATCGGGTGGGTCGCGAGGGTGGTCACCGACGGGTAGAGCCCGATCGTCTCGGTGACCGCCGCGAGCCCGCCGAAGAGCGTGAACGACTCCAGGCATTCGCCCCAGAAGTCGCTCGGCCCGCCGGAGCCGCGGTGCTTCATCATCGAGAGCAGGAAGTCGAGCCCCTGCTTCTCCGCCTCCCGCGCGATGGCGACGTTGTGGGCGAAGCTCGGCCGGTACTGCGGGCTGCCGGTCGACAGGATGTAGCCGTTGGTGGCGTTGGGGATGAAGACGCCGTACTGCATGTCAGAGACCTCCCAGGGTCGTGCGGGCGGCGGCCAGGTCGACGACGTCGGCGTACTTGGCGTCGAGATCGGCGAGGTTCTGGTCGTGCAGGGCCGCGGTGCGGTCGGCGCAGGCGTCGGCGACGACGATCGGACGGAAGCCGTGCGCGAGGGCGTCGGTGGCCGTGGCCCGCACGCAGCCCGAGGTGGAGACGCCGGCGACGACGACCGTGTCGACGCCACGGGCGCGCAGGGTCGCCGCGAGCGAGGTGCCGGCGAAGGCGGACGCGTGCTGCTTGGCGACGACGGGCTCGGCCTCGCGCCGCTCCAGCGCGAGCTCGCCCCACCCGCCCTCCGCGCCGTCGGCGAAGGCCGCCAGGGCGGGCACCTTGGCCGCGAAGAAGCCGGCGTCGGCGAGGTCGGCGGCGTAGCGCACGACGGTCCAGAGCACCGGGACGCCCGCCGTCCGCGCGGCGCCGACGAGGTCCCCGGCGGGGCCCAGGACCTCCGCCGACCCGAGCCAGAACGGGCCGTCGGGCTCGACGTAGGCGCGGACGAGGTCGACGACGACCACCGCCGGGCGCGCTCCCCAGCCGACGCGGTGGGCGAACGGGGTGCCGTGGGGGTTCACGAGCGCTGTCCCACCATCACCGCGCGGGCGTTGCCGAGGTGGCAGCGCATGACCGAGGCCGCCCAGTCGCCGTCGCCCGCGCGCAGCGCCGCGACGATCTCGGCGTGGTGGGCGAGGCTGCGGGCGAGCGAGGCCGCGTCGTAGGTGTGGAACGTCCGCGTCACGACGGGGGTGTGGACGACGTTCGCGAGCCCGGCGGCGAGGGCGGGGGCCCGCGCGAGGTCGAGCAGACGGGCGTGGAAGTCGCGGTTGAGCCCGACCAGCGCGTCGAGGTCCTGGTCGGGTCCGGGCGCGCCGATCGCGAGCATCCGGGAGGCGAGGTCGTCGAGGGCGTCGAGGTCGCCCGCCGTGGCGTGCACGGCCGCGCGGGACGTGGCCCGGGGCTCGAGGGCGAGACGCACGTCGAAGATGCCGTCGAGGTCGTCGCGGGAGAACGACGTCACCCGCGCCCCGCGGTGCGCCTCCAGCTCGACGAGGCCCTCGGCGGCGAGGCGGGTCAGGGCCTCGCGGACCGGTGTCCGCGAGAGCCCGAGCCGCTCGGCCACCTCGACCTCGCCGAGGTGCGCGCCCGCGGCGAGGTCGCCGGTCAGGATGGCCTCGCGCAGGTCGGCCAGGGCGCGCTCGGAGGCGCGTCCCGCTCGCCGCTCGGCCGTCCCCGTCATCTCGCTCCCCACGATGTTGTACGCAACGTAGGGTGCGATGACTCCCTCGACAAGGCACGATCGCCCGTGTCCGCCCGTTGTTGTGCACAAGGAGCCGTGTCGTGGGAGATCTGCTGAGCCGTCCGGGCAACCGTCGCGCCCGCCTGCGGGAGCTGCTCGACCAGGGCCGGCCCGTGCTCGCGCCCGGGGCGTTCGACGCGCACTCGGCGCGTCTCGTGGAGCAGGCCGGGTTCGACGTCGTCTACATGACCGGCTTCGGCACGACGGCCTCGCTCCTCGGCCGGCCCGACGTCGGGCTGCTCGGCCAGGCCGAGATGGTCGACAACGCCCGGCGGATGACCGCGGCGGTCGACGTGCCGCTGATCGCCGACGCCGACACCGGCTACGGCAACCCGATCAACGTCGTGCGCACCGTCCGCGAGTACGAGCAGGCGGGCATCGCGGGGCTGCACCTCGAGGACCAGGTGATGCCCAAGCGCTGCGGGCACCTCGCCGGGAAGGTCGTGGTGCCGGCCGAGGACATGGTGGCCAAGGTCCGCGCGGCCGTGGCGGCCCGCACCGACCCGGACATGGTGATCATCGCCCGCACCGACGTGGCCGCCGTCGAGGGTCTGGACGCCGCGATCGAGCGGGCGCGCCGCTTCGCCGACGCCGGCGCGGACGTCCTGTTCGTCGAGGCCCCCACCTCCGAGGAGGCCATCGAGACCGTCGCGAAGGAGCTCGCGGGGCACCGTCTGCTGTTCAACTGGGCCGAGGGCGGGCGCACCCCGCCGCTGTCGTACGACCGCCTCGCCGAGCTCGGCTTCTCCCTGGTGCTCTTCCCGGTCTCGACCCTCCTGGCCGCCGACACCGCCATGCGCTCGGTGCTCGCCCGCCTGCGCGCCGACGGCACCCCGGCGGCGGTGCTCGACGAGATCGGCGGGCTCGACGCGTTCGCCGACCGCGAGGGTCTGTCGGAGATCCGGGAGATGGAACAGCGCTTCTCGTCGTGACGCGCCTCAGTCCGCCGCCACCGCTCCCCCGTCGCGGCGCCAGGCGTCGCCGTCGAGGTGGTCCAGATCGAGGTCCGCGGCGGCCTGCAGAGCGGCCGGTGAGCGGGCGACGAGCAGCGACATCCAGAGCGGGTAGTGCTCCTGCTGGCGCAGGGAGACCTCGTGCTGCGCCGCGATCAGCATCCCGGGCTTGGGCAGGCGGCACCAGCACCGCGCCTGGTCCGGCATGGTCGCGTCGGGGTGGTGGGGGCAGTGCACGACGAGGTCGAGCAGGTTGGCGACGCGTTCGCGGACCGTCCAGAGGGTGCGGACCGCGGTCTGCTCGTCGGTCTCCCCCAGCGCGACGCCGGGCTGCTGGCTGAAGCCGACGACGCGCCCGCCCGCGCCCTTCCACAGCCGCAGGCGTTCGACGGCGTCTCCGAACACCTCGATGTCGAACGGGCCGCGCCAGTCGCGGCCCAGGTCGTCGGGCGTCTTGCGCAGCACGCCCTCGACCTCGACGAAGAGCATCGGCACCGCGGGCCACGACGTCGGGCTCATGGCCCGGCGATGGTAGTCCTCAGCTGCTCCATCGTGGTGATCTCGGCGGACTGCGACGCGATCAGGGTCTGGTTGTACCGCCGCAGGGTGTCGTCCGTGCCCGTCGCCAGGTAGTCGCGCGCCATCGCCAGCGCGCCCTCGTGGTGGCGGATCATCGTGTCGAGCCAGAGCCGTTCGAACGCCGCGCCCCGCAGACCGGGCAGCGCGGCGAGGGTCTCCGGCGCGGCCATGCCCATCATCATCGGCACGGGCACGGCGGGCAGCCCGCGGGCGAGGGCCAGCCCCTGGAGCTGGCCGATCTCCTCGACCTGCTCGCGGTCGATGCGCAGCGCGACCGCCTCGAGCGCCGACGACGCCCCGCGGCCGCCGACCATCGCCGTCAGCTCCAGCGCCTGCTGGTGGTGGGGCACCATCCCGGCGACGAACGCGGCGTCCGGGGAGGGCGCCGGCGGGGTGACGGGCTCGTCCGCGCACCCCGCCAGCGCTCCGAGGGACAGCAGGAGGACGACGAGGGCGCGGACCATCGCCGTCCATCCTGGCGGTCTACCGCAGCGCGCGCCGCAGCAGCTTCCCCGTGACGGTCTTGGGGATCTCGTCCATGAGCTCGACCTGGCGCGGGTACTTGTACGCGGACATCCGCTCCTTGCAGAACGCGATGAGCTCGTCGGGCTCGACGCTCTGGCCCGGGCGCACCGAGACGAACGCCTTCACCGTCTCGCCGCGGTACTCGTCGGGCACGCCGACGACGGCGGCCTCGCGGACCGCGGGGTGCTCGTAGAGCACGTCCTCGACCTCGCGCGGCCAGACCTTGTAGCCGCCGGCGTTGATCTGGTCCTTCTTGCGGTCGACGACGTAGAACCAGCCCTGGGCGTCCATGTAGCCGACGTCGCCGGTCTTGAGCTCGACCGACCCGTCGGGGGCGCGCAGCGCGTTCTGCGTCTCCTCGGGCTTGTTCCAGTAGCCGGGGACCACCTGCGGGCCGCGGGTGACGATCTCGCCCACCTCGCCGGGGTCGGCGTCGCTGCCGTCGTCGCGCATGATCCGCACGACGGTCGAGAAGATCGGCACGCCGACCGACAGCGCGCCCGAGGCCTCGTCGACCGGCGCGTCGCCGCCGAGCGGGACGCCGTGGGAGGGCGAGTTGGTCTCGGTGAGGCCGTAGAAGTTGTGGATGTAGTGGCCGAACTGCTCCTGGAAGGCCTTGACCGTCGACGGCGGGATCGGCGCGCCCCCGGAGTAGACCTTGACCATCGAGGACAGGGCGTCCCGGTCGGCGTTCGGCGCGTTCATCATCGCGATGAACACGGTGATCGACCCGATGGAGAACGTCGGCCGGTGCTCCCGGATGGCGTCGATGACGACGCCCGGCTCGAACCGGTAGGCCAGCACGAGCGGCGCCGGCAGCAGCAGGGCGATCGCCATGTGGCCGACGACGCCGGTGATGTGGAACAGCGGCGCCACGCCGAAGATCGAGTCCTCGCGGCCGAGCTGGATCCAGTCCCGGTAGGTCTGGGCGTTGAACACGATGTTGCGGTGGGTGTTCATCGCGCCCTTGGGCGGGCCGGTGGTGCCCGAGGTGTAGCCGAGGAACGCGACGTCGTCGCCGTCGAGCTCCACCGGCTCGGGCTTCCGGTCACCGACGGACTCGAGCACCTCGGCGAGGTCCTCGGTGCCCTCGTGGCGGGTGCGCTCCACGCCCTTGAACAGCCGCTCGTCGTGGCGGGTCTGGTACTCCAGCGGCGAGGTCGTCCACGCGATCCGCAGCGAGGGGATCGTCGGCACGACCTCGGCCGCGACCTGGCCGAAGAGGTCCTCCTCGGCGAGCAGGGCCGTCGCCTCGCAGTCGCCGAGCAGCGTCGTCAGCTCGCGGACCCGGCTCATCGGGTTGATCGAGACGACGATGCCGCCGGCCTTCCACGTGCCGATGACCGCGATGAGCACCTGCGGGATGTTCTGCAGGTACGTGGCCAGGCGGTGGCCCTTCTCGAAGCCGCGGTCGGCGAGCGCCACGGCGAACTGGTCGGAGAGCCGGTCGAGCTCGCGCATGGTCAGCGTGCCGTCGAAGTAGCGCACGATCTCGACGTCGGGGCCGCGCTCGAGGGCGGCGCGGAACATGTGCAGCGCGCTCGGGTACTCGACCTCGATGTCGGCCGGGTAGTCCTCGCGGTAGCGGGCGAGCCAGGGGCGTTCGCCATAGATGGACTTCTCAGCGGTGCCCATCAGCGGATCACCACCGGGTTCACCGGGGCGCCGGTGGCCTCGTGGATCTTCAGCGGCGCCGCGGTGTAGAGGAAGTCCCAGCGTCCGTCGGCGGCGCAGGCGTCGGCGAGGTCGTCGAGCCAGATGATCTCGGCGAGGCTGACCCCGAGGTTGCGCAGCAGCGACGCGTGCAGCGGCAGGAGCACCCCGGACTCGGGGTCGGAGGTCACCTCGTTCGCGATCGTGTCGGTGACGAGGTTCGGGATCTCCTTGGTCTGGAACCACTCGACCAGCTCGCGCGAGTAGGTCAGACCCGGCTCGACGAAGCCCTCGTAGAACTCGTCGGCGGGCGTCGCGTAGAAGTACTTCAGGAAGCCGGTGCGGATGCAGACGATGTCGCGGTCCTCGATCGTCGTGCCCTGCCGGGTCGCGGCCTCCTCGAGGTCGCGGTGGGTGAACGTCTCGCCCTTGTCCAGCCAGTCCTTGCCGCGGTGGCGCGCCATGTCGATCAGCACGCCGCGCCCGGCGATGCCCCGGTTCGCGATCGGGAGGACCGACGCCCAGCTCATGCCGCCGCCGTTGGTGGTGTCGGCCGAGCGTCCGTTCCAGATCGTGTCGTCGTACCAGGCGTGCCCGAGCGCGTCGTACTGCGACGAGCCCTGGAGGAAGATCTCGGCCTTGTCGTCGGAGGCCCGCAGGCCGCCGGGGAAGCTCGGGCCGTTGCCGGAGTCGAACAGCTCCTGGTCCCACACCATCTCGCGCTTGATGCCCTCGCGGCCGGGGAAGACCGGGTCGCCGTGCGGGTGCCCCATCGGGCACTGGAGCGTGAAGACCTGGCCGTCGCGCACGCTGCCCACGCCCCGCAGGACCTGCGCGGCGTCGAGGTAGTTCAGCGATCCGACCTCGTCGTCGGGCCCCCATTTCCCCCAGTTCTGTGGGGGGTTGTCGCCCAGCAGTTCCCGCATCGACGGGACGTCGGCCATGAGCTCCTCCTCGAGATCACCGTGACGCGGCCCACGGTGCCCGGTCAGCGGCCGGACCGACAAGGGGTCGTGGGACGCGCGAGAGCACGACCTAGGGTGTACGGCCGTCCGGCGCAACGAGGGGGGCCGGGTGTGCCGCCGATCACTCCTCTTGTCGTACGCTGAATGTACAGCCATTGCGCCTAACGTATATTGCGACGAAAGAGAGCGATGTCCGAATCCCTGCTGTTCGAGCACCCCGCCGACCGCGGTGTGCTGCGCTGCCCGGAGTGCGGGGCTGCCCCGACCTTCGTCCCGACGCCCACCCAGCCGCTGGCCGGCGGCCGCTTCGGGCTCCTGCACTGCCGCTGCAGCGAGTACCCGGTGCTGGACTCCATCCCGGTCGTGCGCCGCGGCCGCGTCGACGTGCAGGACCACGTCACGGGACGCACCGAGGTCGCGGGCCCCGATCACCACCAGCTCGTGGCGATGCTCCGGGCCGACCGCGGCTTCGACGCCCTCGTGGCGATGCTCGCCTTCCCGCCGCCCGTGCCCTTCGCCCTCGGGACGCGGCGGGGCCTGCGCGTGCCCTTCACCCGCGGGCCGTGGCCGCTGCTGGCGCACGCCGCCCGCAAGGGCGAGGTCGCCGCGATGCTGGGCGAGCACGAGTCGCTGACCGCGCAGGACTGGATGGAGCTGTGCTACGCGCGCTCCTCCGAGCAGATCGCGGACGACATCTTCCCGTACTTCTTCGCCCGCTACGGGCAGCCGCGCTACGTCGCGTCGATCCAGCTGGCGCGCCACCTGCCCGCCGGGCGCGGCCCCGTCCTCGACCTCGCCTGCGGCTTCGGGCACCTCATGTACCACCTGGGCGTGCGCGACGAGCCGGTCGCGACGATCGGGGTCGACCGCAACTTCTTCCAGCTCTGGGTCGGACGCCGCTACGTCGCCCCGGAGCAGGCCTTCGTGTGCGCCGACCGCGTGGACGCCCTGCCCTTCGCCGACGACACGTTCGCGGCGTCGCTGTGCTCGGACGCCTTCCACCTCTTCGACGCCCAGCAGGGCGCGGCCGACGAGATGCGACGGGTCGCGGTCGACGACACCGTCGTCATCGACCGGGTCGGCAACCGGCTGCTCGAGCCCCACGACGGCGACCACGAGCGCACCCCCGAGGGCTACGCCGTGCTCGTGGCCGACGCGCCCGTCCGACTGACCTGTGAGGACGAGCTGATCGAGGCCTACCGCGCCGGTCACGGGCTCGACCTGGGCGCGGAGCGCGACCCGGCCGGGCTCGACGAGCAGAAATGGCTCGGGCTCGTCAGCTCGCGCGACACGACCGTCTTCGACGACCCCGGTCCGCGGCCGGGTCCACCGGCCCACGGCGCCGGGGACCTGCAGGTCAACCCGCTCTTCCGCGTCGAACGGGGCACCGAGGACGTGCACCTCGTCTTCCGCTACCCCTCGGCGTGGTACGCGTTCGAGAACGGCCTGATGCGCAGCTACACGTCGGCGGGCGAGCGCGTCGGCCACGCGGCGTTCGATGACATCGTCGCCGGCCGGCCCGCCCCGGAGACCGAGCATCTCCTGCGGCGCTGGGTCGTGCTCGGGATGCCACCGCGCTACGCCCGCCTCCCGGGCACCCCGCCCGCGATCCGGTCGGTCGGACAGGGCCTGCGCCGCGGCGCGCGGCGACGGCTGCAGGGCTCGTCCCGGTCCTGACCGAATCCGGCCCGCCGACCCCGAGACGGTGATCGCAAACCACGCTACGGTTCGCCCATGCGGCCGAGGGTCGAGGAGATCGCCGGGATCGAGTGGTTCCGGCGACTCTCCCCGGCGCACGTCGCCGCCGTCGCGGACGCCTGCTCGGTGGTCACGCTGGCGCGGGACGAGGCGCTCTACCGGTCCGGCGAGGCGCCGGACGCGTTCTTCGTGCTGCTGCACGGACGTGTCGGCGCGTGGCGCGGGGAACCGACCGATCCCGAGTCGATGCTGTACTTCGTCAGCGACCGGCGGCACGAGAGCCTCTGCCTCGAGAACGTGGTCGCCGACATCCCGTACTTCGCCACGATGCGCGGCCTCCTCGACGCCACGCGGCTGCTGCGCGTCCCGGCGACGGTCCTGCCCGCCATGCTCGAGGCGGACCGCGAGCTCGGGATCGCGATCGCCCGCCACATCGCCGAGCGCCTGCAGGCCTTCACCGAGCAGATGACCGACCTCGGCTCGCTGCCGGTGACGCGGCGGGTCGCGAAGTTCCTGCTCGCCTCCCAGCAGGCCGGCTCCGACCTCGTCGTCGTCCCGCTGCGCCAGGCCGAGATCGCGAGCCGTCTCGGGGCCGCCCGCCAGTCGGTCAACCAGGCGCTGGCCTCGCTCGGGCAGCGGGGCATCATCGAGGCCGTCGGGCGGGGCGTCTATCACCTGCTCGACCGGCCGGCCCTCGTCGCGCTGGCCCGCGGCGGGCCGGCGCCCGGACCTGGCAGCCGGGCGCGCGGCGTGGTCGGATCCGCCCGTGTCCGCGACGCATGAGGTCACCAACCAGGTCCCCGACCTCGTCGGTCACGACGTGGCCGACGACCCGCCCCTGCTCGAGGCCCTGGAGCGCGAGGGGGCCGGGTGGTACCGCGGCGAGCTCGGCGAGATCGGGCGGCTCGCCGGCTCGGCGGACGCGCAGGAGTGGGCCGACGCCGCCCACCGGAACGAACCCCGGCTGCGCACCCACGACCGCGTCGGGCACCGCGTCGACGAGGTCGACTACGACCCCGGCTACCACGCGCTGCTGACCGAGGCCGTGGGCCACGGCTTCGCGGGCACCCCGTGGGCCCAGGGACCCGACGCCCGGCCGGGCGCCCACGTCGCCCGCGCCGCCGGGTTCCTCACCTGGTCGCAGCTCGAGGCCGGGCACGGCTGCCCCATCTCCATGACCTACGCGGTGCTGCCCGCCCTGCGCGCGGCGCCGGAGCTGCTCACGCAGTACGGGCCCGGGCTGACCAGCCGGACGTACGACCCGGGTCTGCGGGCGCCGGACGCCAAGCGCGGCCTGCTCGCCGGGATGGGGATGACCGAGAAGCAGGGCGGCTCGGACGTCCGCGCCAACGCCACCGTGGCCCGCCCCGACGGGGACCACTACCGGCTCACCGGCCACAAGTGGTTCACGAGCGCCCCGATGTGCGACCTGTTCCTCGTGCTGGCGCAGGCTGGCGGGGCGAGCGGAGCGACGGGTACGGGCGGGGGAGCCGGGCTGACCTGCTTCCTGGTGCCGCGGGTGCTGCCCGACGGCACGCGCAACACGTTCCGCATCCAGCGCCTCAAGGACAAGCTCGGCAACCGCTCGAACGCCTCGTCCGAGCCGGAGTTCGACGAGACCGTGGCCTGGCGCGTCGGCGACGAGGGCCGCGGGGTCCGCACGATCATCGAGATGGTCGCCTGCACGCGGCTGGACAACGCGCTGGGCTCGGCGGCGGGCATGCGGACCGCGGTGTCGCGCGCGGCGCACCACGCGCGGTACCGGTCGGCGTTCGGACGTCCGCTGATCTCCCAGCCGCTGATGCGCGAGGTGCTCGCCGACCTGGCCCTCGAGTCGGAGGCGGCGGTGACGCTGGCGCTGCGCCTGGCGGGGGCGCAGGACCGCAGCGGCCACGACGAGCACGAGGCCGCGTTCCGGCGGATCGGCGTCACGCTCGGCAAGTACTGGATCTGCAAGCGCCAGACGGCCGTGGTCGGCGAGGCGCTGGAGTGCCTCGGCGGCAACGGCTACGTCGAGGAGTCCGGGATGCCGCGGCTGTTCCGCGAGTCGCCGCTGAACTCCATCTGGGAGGGCTCGGGCAACGTCAACGCGCTCGACCTGCTGCGCATCCTGGCCCGCGAACCGGCCTCGCTGGAGGCCTGGCGGGCCGAGGTGTCGGGCGTCGACGACCGCATCGACGCCGGGCGCAAGGAGGTCGAGGCCGAGCTCGCCCACGCCGACGAGCGCAGTGCCCGGCGGCTCACCGAGCGGATGGCGGTGCTGCTCTCGGGCGCGCTGCTCGTCCGGCACGCCCCCGCGCCCGTCGCCGACGCCTACGTCGCGGCACGCGTGGAGGGCGGGAGCGGGTACGCCTTCGGCACCCTGCCGCCGGGCACCGACGCCGACGCGCTGCTGGCGCGGCTCCCCGACACGACGCCCGTGAGCCCGTGATGGACCTCCTGCCCGGCGTCCGGGCCGCCGAGGTCCAGGGCCGCATCCGCACGCACTACCTCGAGTCCGGGCCGTCGGACGGCGAGCCGGTCGTGTTCGTGCACGGCAACCTCTCCACCGGCCGGTTCTTCGAGCACCTCATGCCCGGCGCTCCCGACCGCTGGCGTCTGCTCGCCCCGGACATGCGCTGCTTCGGGCGCAGCGAGCCCGCGCCGATCGACGCCACCCGGGGCCTCGGCGACTGGGCCGACGACCTCGTCGGCTTCCTCGACGCGCTCGGCGTCGACCGGCCGCCGCACCTCGTCGGCTGGTCCACCGCGGGCGCGGCGATCGCGCTGGTCGCCCGCGCGCGGCCGGTGGCGTCGCTGACCTTCCTCGACCCGGTCTCGCCGTACGGGTTCGGCGGCGTGTTCCGCGACGGCACCCCGTGCTGGCCCGACGTCGCGGGCTCGGGCGCGGGGGTCGCCAACCCGGAGTTCGTGCAGCGTCTCCGGGACCGCGACCGCACCGAGGACAGCCCGCTCTCGCCCCGCGCGGTGATGAACGCGACGTACTGGCGCGCCGGGCACCGCGAGCCCCGCGACCGCGAGGACGTCCTCGTCGACGAGATCCTGCTGACGACGATCTCCGACGACGGCTACCCGGGCGACGCGGTGACCTCGGCGCACTGGCCCGGGGCGGCGCCCGGCACGCGCGGCCTGCTCAACGCCCTGTCCCCGAAGTACTGCGACTGGTCGTGGCTGCCCACGCTGCCCGACAGGCCGCCGGTGCTGTGGACCCACGGCGGGCGGGACGTGGTGGTCGCCGACGGCTCGGCGCTCGAGCTCGGCACCCTCGGCGCCGGCGGCGTCGTGCCCGGCTGGCCCGGCGCGGACGTCTTCCCGCCGCAGCCGATGGTCACGCAGATCCGCGACGTGATGGAGGCCTACCGGGCGGCCGGGGGCCGCGCCGAGATCGAGATCTTCGAGGAGTCGGGCCACGGCCCGCACGTCGACGCCGCGGACCGGTGGTCGGCGACGTTCTTCGCCTTCGTCGAGGCGCGGTAGCTCCCGGCGGGGCTGGCACACCGGAACTGTGTTCCGTATCGTAGACGGAACAGAGTTCCGTCTACGCCGCCCGTCCCGGGGAGGACTCCCATGGCACCCACCGTCAGCTTCGGGATCGCGACCGCGCCCCAGCAGGTCGCCTACGACGACGTCCTGCGCGTCTGGCGCGAGGCCGACGCCGTGCCCGCGATCGAGCACGCGTGGCTCTTCGACCACCTCCTGCCGATCGCCGGGGACATCGACGGGCCGATCCTCGAGGGCTGGACGTTGCTCGCGGCGGTGGCCGCGCAGACCGGGCGCCTGCGTCTCGGCCTGCTCGTGACGAGCAACCGCATCCGGCCGCCCGCCGTCCTCGCCAAGATCGCGACGACCGTCGACGTCGTCTCGCGCGGACGGCTCGAGCTCGGCATCGGCGCCGGTTCGCGCCCGAGCATCCCGTGGGCCCGGCGCGAGTACGACGCCCACGGGCTGCCCTACCACGACTTCGGCGACTCGGTGGCCGCCCTCGACGAGGCCTGCACGGTGATCAAGAAGCTGTGGACCGCGGAGGAGCCGTTCGACTTCCACGGCTCGGCGGTGCAGCTGACCGGCGCGTTCGGCAACCCGAAGCCCGTCCAGCGCCCGCACCCGCCGATCCTCATCGGGGGCCGCGCGGCGAGGACCCTGCGCGTCGTCGCGCGGCACGCGGACCGCTGGAACATGCCCGGCGGCGACATCGCCGACGTCGTCGAGCGCAGTGCCCTGCTCGACCGCTACTGCGCGGAGATCGGCCGCGACCCGTCGGAGATCACGCGCTCGGTCGTCCTGCCCGTGTCCTACGACCGCCCGGAGGAGACGCGCAAGTCCGTCGACGACGCGGTCGGGGCCGGGGTCACCCACGTCGTCCTGAGCCTGCCGGCGCCGTGGCCCGAGGGCGTCGCGCGGTGGGTGGCCGACGAGGTGATCGGCTAGCCGAAGACCTGGTCGAGCCCGGTGAGCTTGAGCGCGCGGGCGGGCTGGCCGTGCACCCCGCGCAGCGCGAAGGAGGCACCGACCTCCTCGGCGCGGCGGTGGGCGCCGATGAGCACGCGCAGCCCGCAGGAGTCGCAGTAGGTGACCGCCTCGAGGTCGAGGACGAGCTCGGACGTCGGCGCCTCGAGCGCGTCGCCGACGGCGTCGTCGAGGCGGCCGTGGCTGTCGTAGTCGAGGTCTCCACCGACGATCACGACGGTGCCGTCGCCGCTGCGCTCGGTGCGGATGGTCAGCTCGGTCATCGCGCCTCTCTCACCCCACCGGGGCGGGCAGGCCTCCGTGGGCTTCACGGAGGAGCCGAACCGTGCGCGGGGAGTCTGCCAGCGCGGCCGCGAGCGCGTCGAGCACCGGCGCGAGCTCGGCGACCCGCAGCCCGGCCGGGATCGCGACCGAGCCCACCCAGGAGACGAACCCGTCGAACAGTGCCGGGTCGTCGACGAAGACCGCCGCGGCGAGGAAGTCGACGAGGTGGCCGAGGTCGTCGGCGAGCTCGTCGGTCGGGTCGCCGCCGTCGGGACGGGCCGCGGCGGCGGCGAGGCGGACGAGCTCGGCGCGGCGGGCGTGCAGCACGCCCTGCTCCTCGCGGCCGGTGCGGTCGCCCGCGGTCGTGCCGCCCTCGGCCGCGTCGGCGTGCCACGGTCCGTCCGGGTCGGCGGCGAGCATCGCGGCGGCGGCGCGGGCGTCGGGGGCCCAGCCGTCGGCGCCCACCGCGCGCGCCCAGCGGCCGTCGGCGCCGAAGGCGGGTCCCCCGGCGAGCACCGGCGTGTCCGTGGCCCGGCAGGCCTCGACCATGCGCCGCGCCGCGGGCAGCCGCGACGGCAGCGAGCTGGAGATCGCGACGACGTCCGGTCCGACGCGGTGCACGTGCGTGGCGAGCTGGGCGGCGGGCACCGACGCCCCGAGGAACTCCACCGACCAGCCGTGGCGGGCGAGGACCTCGGCGAGCAGCCGCGCCGGCAGCCCGTGCCACTCGCCGTCGAGGCAGGCGACGGCGACCGTGCCCGCGCCGGAGGGGCGCGGGGCCGGCGAGTGCCGCGCGACCGCGGCCACGACCCGTTCGCTGATGTGGGTGGCGACGTGCTCCTGGACGACGGTCCACTCCCCCGCGGCCCAGCGGTCGCCCACCTCGCGCTGGGCGCCGGCGACGACGTCGAGCAGCACGGACTCGGGATCGACGCCCGCGTCGAGCGCGTCGACGGCCACCGCGACCGCGCCGGCCTCGTCGGCGGCGGCGAGCCGCTCGAGGTACGCGGCGCGGCGCGCGTCGATGTCGGTCACGCCCGGCTCCCCGGGTCGTGCGGTGCCTGGATCGCCAGCATCGCGACGTCGTCGTGGTCGTGCCCGTCGAGCCAGGAGACGACCACCTGCTCGAGGTGCTCGCAGAGCACCTGCGGCGGGGCGCCGGCGCACGGCGGCAGGGCGGCGGCGAGGCGCTCCTCGCCGAAGAAGTCGCCGGAGCCGCGGGCCTCGAGCACGCCGTCGCTGTAGAGCAGGCACGTGTCGCCCGGCCGGAGGCGCACCTCGACCTCGCCGAAGCGGGCCTCGCGGATCCCGCCGACGAGCATGCCCGCCACCGGCACGGCCTCGACCTCGCCGTCCGCGCGCAGCACGAGCGGCGGCGGGTGCCCGCCCGTGGCCAGGCGCAGCTCGACCGTGCCGTCGTCGGCCGGGCGGGCGTCGCCGAGCACCATCGTCGCGAAGCGCGGGTCCTCGTCGCGGGTGGCGACGGCGTCGAGCAGGGCGGTGTTGAGCAGCGGGAGGATGTGGCCGGGCCGGTCCTCGAGCAGTCGCAGCGCGTGCCACGACTGGCGCACCCGGCCCGACAGGACCGCGGCCTCGATGCCCTTGCCGCAGACGTCGCCGAGCAGGAACGCGGGCCGCTCGCTGGTGCCCACGACCTCGTAGAAGTCGCCGCCGACGCGCATCGTCTCGCGGGCGGGGCGGTAGGCCGCACCCCACAGCACGCCGGGCGTCTCGGGCAGCCGCGGCGCGGCGAGGCTCTCCTGCAGCACGGTGCCGAGGTGGGACTGCTCCTCGTGCAGCGCCGCGGCGGCCAGCGCCGTGCCGGCGCGGGCGACGTAGGACGAGAGCAGGTCCTCCTCCGCCGCGGCGAGCGTGCCCTGGTTCGCCTCCACGCGCGGGTCGGTGAGCACCACGCACGCCTCGACGACGCCGGTGATCGGCACCGGGCACACGCGCAGCGTCGCGTCGCCCGTCGCCGGGCGGCGACCCGTCAGCGTCTCGATCTGGTCGTTCACCCGGGGGTCGCCGCTGCCGTCGCCCTCGCCGGCCAGGACGGCGGCGAGGTGCGGGACGCGGTCGAGGTCGGCGGCCGCGGCGTGGCCGACGCGGGGGCGCCCGCCGCCGAGCTCGGCGGCGGCCCAGGTGACGGTGTCGTCGTGGCGCACGACGAGTACGGCCCCCGGGGCGAGGCGCGGCACCGCCAGGGCGACGACGCGGCGCGCGGTGCGGTCGAGGTGCAGGACGCCGTGCAGGGCCCGGCCGGCCTCGGCCAGGAAGGCGGCACGCTCCTGGGCCGCCAGCAGGGAATCGGTGCGCGCCTGCTCGTCGGAGACGTCGCGCAGGTACCAGTACCGGTCGCCCTCGCGGGTCGCCGGCGGGAGCGGCGGGACGGGACCGATGGCCGTGCCGCGGCGCCCGCGCAGGTGGCGCTCACCGGTGCCGTGCTCGACGACGGCCTCGAAGCCCTCCGGTTCGCCGTCGCGCACGGCCCGCGCGAGGGCCTCGCAGCGGGCGACGTCGATGATCTCGCCGATCCGCAGGTGCGGCAGGAGCTCCTGCGCCGCCGGGTTGGCCGCGCGCACGAGGCCGGCGCGGTCGCAGATGACCACGCCCTCCTCGAAGCCGTCCAGCGGGCCGGGGGCCGCCGGCACCGCCGGGGTCGCGGGTGCGGCGGGCGGAGCGGGGGGCGTGACGGGAGCTGCGGGAGCCTCGGACACGTCGTGTGCCGGAGCGTCGAACCGTGACTCCACCGCCGTCCCTCCCTCCGTGACGGACGGATCCACCCTAGTCGACCCTGATCACCCCCGTCCTGAGCAGGCACCGTGTCCCGCGGTGAGCCGTCGGTGACCGCGGACGAACGGTGGGTGACGTGGGGTCGCCGGTCGGTGTCACCCGGACGGGCTCGGCGGGAGGACCGGCGACGGGGCGCTCACGTGCGGTCTCCGGTGATATCCGGGGACCTCCGCCGGGTACGGCCCGGCCATGAGCATCAGCCTCGAGCAGGCCCAGACCGTCGTGTCCGCCGCCCTCGCGCACGCCCGCGCGCAGGGGTTCAAGCCGCTGACGATCGCGGTGCTCGACCCGGGCGGCGCGCTCGTCGCCCTCGGCCGCGAGGACGGGTCCGGTTTCCTGCGCCCGGACGTGGCGACGGCGAAGGCCTACGGCGTGCTCGGTCTCGGCATGGACAGCCGGGCGATCGCGGCCCGTGCCGCCGACTCGGCGGAGTTCTTCACCTCGGTGGCGTCGCTGACCGGCGGCAAGGTGTTCTCGGTGCCGGGCGGGGTGTTCGTGCACGACGACGCCGGGACGCTGCTGGGCGCGGTCGGCGCCAGCGGCGACGCGTCGACCGCCGACGAGGAGGCCGTCGTCGCCGGCATCCGCGCCGCCGGCCTCACCCCGCGCACCGGCGCCGAGTAGGTACGTGAGCGAACTTTGGTGCCATAGCACCAAAGTTCGCTCACGTATGGCTACGGCTCGATGACCGTGCCGAGGTCGCGGGCCAGGGCGGCGTCGTGGACGTCGGCGGCGAGGGCGACGTCGAGGACGCCCATGCCGAAGGGGTTGCTCAGGACGACGTCGGAGGCGTCCGCCCGGCCCGGGTGGGTGCCGGCGACGATCTCGGCCAGCGTCGCGTCGACCGTCCGGGCGCCCGGCCGCGTCTCCCCCGGCGCCGCGAGCGTGCCCTCCCGCAGCATCCGGCCGAGCAGGCGGCGGTCGTCGGCGGCCACGAGGCCCCAGTCGTCGACCACCACCAGGTCGGCGCCGGTGACCACGTCGGGCAGGACGTCGTCGAGGGAGACGTGGGCGACCAGCGCCCCGGGCGCGAGCCAGTCCAGGGCGATGTAGCCCGTGGTGGTCGTGGTGGTGCAGACGACGAGGGCGGCGCCCTCGACCGCCGCCCGCGGGTCGTCGGCGACGTCGGCACGGCGCAGCGCGGCGAACGACCGGGCCCGCGCGGGGTCGACGTCGTGGACCACCACGGACGCCTCGGGGTACTCGCGCGCCAGCAGGTCGAGGTGCGACTCCGCGAGCGCGCCGCAGCCCAGGACGGCGATGCGGCCGACGTCGGGCGGGGCGAGGCGGCGGGCGGAGAGCACCGTGTAGGCCGCGGTCCGGGTGGCCGAGATCCACGCGGCTTCGAGCATCGCGACCGGGCGTGCGGTGTCGGGGTCGAACAGGAACGTCCAGCCCTGCGCGCGCGGCAGCCCGCGCGACGGGTTGTCGAGGCTGGAGTTGATGACCTTGAGGCCCACCGCGGGCCGGTCACCCCACACGGCGCCGGGCAGGGCGAGGCTGCGCGCGAAGACGCCGGAGGACGGCGTGTGCCAGGGGAGGTAGGCCTCGTCGGGCAGCGTCGTGGCGCCGCGTGCGTGGGCGAGCAGCGTCGCCTCCACGCTGGCGACGGGGTCGACGTCGGCGGCCGCGGCCAGCACGTCCTCGCGACGCAGGACGCGCAGGGCCGGCTCGGCGTTCGGGGAGGTCATGGGGCGCTCACGGTGCGCGATCCTCCCGCGTCACCGGTTCGCCGCCTCCCGCGACGCGCCCCTGGTGAGCGATCTTTGGTGGCCTGACGGCCCCACGTCCGCCCACGTACGCCGGTCGCCGCAGCGACGCGGGGCCGTCCGGCCGCTTCTCGGGCACGTGCGGGCGCGTCGGGGCACGAAGCGGGCACAGTGCGCGCACCGCTCGATGCGGAGCGAGGTGAAAGGGGGTGACGCGCCGGTGACAGGTGGAGGGCACCACCGCGGGCGCGTCACGGACCGTCCCGGCGGCGCGCACTGGTGGGGCGGCACGGGACGCGCCGGCGGCGGGACCCACGCCGTGCGACGCGCCGGGCGCCGGGGCCTGCTGCTCCTCCTCGCCCTGATCGCCGTCCTCGCCGCGGGCGGGATCGCGGTAGCCGTCACCGCGACACGGTCCGACGTCCCCACCCCCGCCTCCGCCGCCGCGCCACCTGCTGCTGCGACGCCCACCGGACGGTCCGCCGGGGCGCGCACCGCGCCGACCCCCGACGTGGCGGTGCTCCAGTCGACGATCGACGAGGTCCTCGCCGCCGCCCCGCTGCGCTTCGCCGCCGACTCCGCGACCCCGAACGCCGACACCTCCGGGTCCATCGGACGGCTCGCCGCCGTGCTCGCGGCGACACCCGGTCCGCGGGTCACCGTCGAGGGCCACACCGCCCCGACCGGCGAGCAGACCGGCGGGGCGCAGCAGCTCTCCGAACAGCGGGCCCAGGAGATCGTCCGGCGGCTGGAGGCCGCCGGCGTGCCCACCGGCCGTCTCACCCCGGTCGGCGTGGGCCCGGCCCGGCCATTGGCGACGCTCGACGCGAGCCGGCGAGTCGAGGTCCGGGTCGGGTGACGTTTGCCGCGCCGCGGGATCACCCATCACGGGCAGCATGAACCCGCAGACGGCCGACGGCAGCGGTGACACCGACGACCCCGACGGCGACGGTGGCGCAGCGCTCACGCTGACGATCGGCTCCCAGGAGCTGGTCCTGCGCCAGCGCTACGAGCTGATGAGCATCGTCAACGACATCGGCATCTGCCTGTTCTTCACCGTCGGCAGCGTCGCCTTCTACTGGCACGAGCTGTTCAACCTGGGCGTGACGCTGTTCGTGATCGGCAGCGTGCAGCTCGGGATCCGGCCGGGCATCCGCTTCGCCCGCCGCGTGCAGCTGCGCCGGATCACCCGGGGCATGCCCCACGAGGTCGCCCGCGACTTCTGACGTCACGGGCGTCACGGTTGTGTCCCGGCGGGGGCCGGATACGCCCGATGTCATGAGCACTCGCGACACCACCCTCCGCGCGCTGCACGACGTCGGCCTCGCCGCCTGGTTCGGCGGTTCGCTGTTCGGCCTGACCGGCCTGAACGCCGCCGCCGAGGAGGCCGGCGACCGCCGCACCGCCGACAAGCTCGAGAGCATCGGCTGGGCGAAGTGGAGCCCGGTCAACACCGCGGCGATGGCCGCGCACACCGTCGGCGGGGTCGGCCTGCTGGCCGCGAACGGCCGGCGGGCCGTCGCGCAGAAGGGCCACACCGCGACGGTGGTCACCAAGTTCGCGCTGACCGGTGCCGCGGTCGCGGCCTCGGTCTACACCCGCCTCGTCGGCAAGAAGATCGAGGACGCGGTGATCCACGCCGACGCCGGTGTCCGGTCCGCGACGACCTCGCACGTCCCGGACGCGACGGTGAGCCACGGCGGAGCTTCGAACGTCGGCGAGCTCGCCCGCGAGGCCGACAAGCGTGCCGGCCAGGCCACCAGCGCCGCCGCCGAGCAGCTGCCGATGGACGTCCACCACGCGCAGCGCCAGCTCCGCGTCCTGCAGGTGGCCGTGCCCGCGCTGACCGGCGCCCTGGTGGTGCTCTCCTCCCGGGCCGGCGAGCAGCAACGTCCCGGCGACCAGATCCGGGGCATCGCCCGCCGCGCCGGCGAGGCCGTCAGCAGCCTCGCCGCGTGACCTCGTGAGCGGGATTCCCGGCGATGACCGGGAATCCCGCTCACGTCACCCGGGCCGCACCACGGCCTTGATGGCGCCCGGGTCCCGGCGCGCGGCGAGCAGCGCGTCGACGGCGCCGTCGAGGTCGTGGTGCGAGGTGACCATGTCGTCGAGGCGCACCGCGCCCGAGGCCGCCAGCGCGATCGCCGCCGGGTAGACGTGGGCGTAGCGGAAGGTCCCCTTCACGGTGAGCTCCCGCGCCTGCACGACGTCGAGCGGCAGCGTCACCTGCGCCCCGGTGCCGACGAGGACGACGGTGGCGGCGGGCGCCGTCGCGGCGATCGCGAGGTCGAGGGCGGCCTGGACGCCGCTGCACTCCAGGACGACGTCGGCGGGCGGGAGGTCGGTCCCGGCGCCCGGGTCGACGGCGGCGTCGGCGCCGAAGCCCGTCGCGACCTCCCGGCGGCGCGCCACCGGGTCGGACACCGTCACGTGGGCCGCGCCGCGAGCCCGCGCCACCTGCAGGCACAACAGGCCGACCGGCCCGCCGCCGGTGACGAGCACGCGGGTCCCCGGCCCGATGTCCGCCTTACCCGCGGCGTGCACGGCCACGGCCAGCGGCTCGATCATCGCGGCGGCGTCGTCGGAGAGCGTGTCCGGCACCGGGTGGGCGCGGTGCGCCGGGACCGTCACGTACTGCGCGAAGGACCCGTCGACCGGCGGCGTCGCGAAGAACTCGATCCACGGGCAGAGGTGGTAGCGCCCGCGGACGCACTGCTCGCAGCGCCCGCAGTTGCGCTGGGGCTCGAGGGCCACCCGCGTCCCGACGGCCTGCGCGTCGACCCCGTCGCCGACCGCCGTGACGACCCCGGAGGTCTCGTGGCCGAGCACGAGCGGCCCGTGCATGACGAAGCCGCCGATGCGCCCGTGGTCGTAGTAGTGCACGTCGGAGCCGCAGACGCTCACCGCCCGGACCGCCACCTGCACCTCGGCCGGGCCGGGGTCCGGCACGGGACGGGTCTCGACGGACATGCGCTCGGGTGCGAGGAGCACCGCCACCCGTTGCTCGGCGTTCGTGGGGCTCATGGATCCGGAGTACCCGCCGACGCCCGAGGAGCGACGCCTACCATCGCGCGATGGCTTTCCGCCTGACGCCCCACGAGCGTGGCTTCTATCCGCTGTTCACCCGGGCCGCCGAGAACATCGTGATCGGGATCGACCTGCTGGACGATCTCGTGTCCGCCGGCTCCGACGCTCGCCCCGCGCTCGCCGCGAAGGTCAAGGACACCGAGCACGACGGCGACAGCGTGACCCACGAGATCCTGGTCAAGCTGAACTCGACCTTCGTGACGCCGTTCGACCGCGAGGACATCTACCGGCTCGCCTCCTCGCTCGACGACGTCCTCGACGCCGTCGAGGAGGCCGCCGACCGGATCGTGCTCTACCGGCTCGACGTGCTCCCGACGGGCATCCCGAAGCAGGTCGAGATCCTCCGGCGCGCGGCCGCGGCCACCGCCGAGGCGATGCCGAAGCTCGAGAAGGTCGACAAGCTCCAGCCGTACTGGATCCACGTCAACTCGCTGGAGAACGAGGCGGACGACGTCTACCGCGCCCTGCTCGGCGAGCTCCTGGCGCCGCCGGACGACGCCCCGCCGTCGGACGTGCTGACCGTCCTGAAGGTCAAGGAGGTCGTCGAGGTCCTCGAACAGGCCGCCGACGCCTTCGAGACGGTCGCGAACACCGTCGAGAGCATCGCGGTCAAGGAGTCCTGACGTGGAGCTCGCCGTGATCGTCGTGGTGGTCGTGGCGGCGCTCGCGTTCGACTACACCAACGGGTTCCACGACGCGGCCAACGCCATCGCGACCTCGGTCGCCACCCGGGCCCTCGCCCCGCGGACGGCGCTGCTGATGGCCGCGGTGATGAACCTGATCGGCGCGTTCCTCGGCACCGAGGTCGCCTCCACCGTGGGCAGCGGGATCATCGACCCGCCCCAGGGCATCGGCGGCCTGGTCGTCGTGCTCGCCGCCATCATCGGGGCGATCGCCTGGAACCTCGTGACGTGGTGGTTCGGGCTGCCGTCGTCGTCGTCGCACGCGCTGATCGGCGGTCTCGTCGGTGCCGCGCTCGCCGCGGCGGGGACCGTGCAGTGGGACGGGGTCGTCGAGAAGGTGATCATCCCGATGGTGCTCTCGCCGGTCGTCGGGTTCGTGCTGGCCGGGCTGCTGATGACCGGCATCCTCTGGGCGTTCCGCTACGGGCGCCCCCGCCGGGTCACCTCCGGGTTCCGGCACGCCCAGACGGTGTCCGCGGCGGCGATGGCGCTCGGGCACGGCCTGCAGGACGCCCAGAAGACGATGGGCGTCATCGTGCTGGCGCTCGTGGTCGGCGGTTACCACCAGGGCTTCGAGGTCCCGTGGTGGGTCGTGCTGCTCTCGGCGGGCGCGCTGTCGGCGGGCACGTACTCCGGCGGCTGGCGGATCATGCGCACCCTCGGCCGGCGCATCATCGACCTCGACCCGCCGCGCGGGTTCGCCGCCGAGACGACCGCGTCGGCCGTGCTCTACACGACGGCCTTCGCCTTCTCCGCGCCGATCTCCACCACGCAGACGATCACCGCGTCGATCCTGGGCGTCGGCGCCACCCGCCGGGTCTCGGCCGTGCGGTGGAACGTCGCGGGCAACATCGCGGTCGCCTGGGTGCTCACGCTCCCGGCGGCCGCGGTCGTCGCCGCGGCCGCCTTCTGGCTGCTGCACCTCGTGATCGTCTGACGCCTCGGGGCCCGTCGCGGCGTTACCGTGGGTCCCGTCGTCGTGACCGCTCGAGGAGGCGCCGTGACCACGATCTCGAGGGCACCCGTCGTCGACGCCCTGCACGGCGCGCTGCCCGCCGGCCGGGTGCTCGACGACCCCGACGTGCTGGCGAGCTACGCCCACGACGACGCGGAGTGGGCGCCGCACGCGCTGCCGGTCGCGGTGGTGCGTCCGACCGACGCGGCGCAGTGCCAGGCCGTGGTGCGCGCGTGCCTCGAGCACCGGGCCCCGCTCGTCCCGCGGGGGGCGGGCACCGGACTGTCGGGCGGGGCCAACGCCACCGAGGGGTCGGTGGTGCTCTCCACCGAGCACATGGTCGACGTGCTCGAGATCGACGGCGCCGAGCGCCTGGCCGTCGTGCAGCCCGGGGTGGTCAACGACGACCTGCGCGCCGCCTGCGCGGAGCAGGGCCTCTGGTATCCGCCGGACCCGGCGAGCTCACCCTGGTCGACCATCGGCGGCAACGTCGCCACCAACGCCGGCGGCGTCTGCTGCGTCAAGTACGGCGTCACCCGCGACTACGTGCTCGGGATGCAGGTCGTCAACGGGCTCGGCGAGCTGGTGCGCCTGGGCCGGCGCACCGCCAAGGGCGTGGCGGGCCTCGACCTGGCCGGGCTGATGGTCGGCTCCGAGGGCACGCTCGGCGTGATCACCGAGGTCACCGTCAAGCTGCGGCCCGCCCGCGCCCCCGAGCACACCGTCGCCGGGTACTTCGACTCCGTCGTCGACGCGGGCCGCGCGGTCGCCGCGATCACCGCGGCCGGGCTGACCCCGTCCGCGCTCGAGCTCGTCGACCGCACCTGCCTCGAGGCCGTCGACGCCTGGAAGAACATGGGGCTGGCCGCCGAGGCCGACGTCGTGCTGCTGGGGCGCTCGGACGCGCCGGGGGCGGCCGGGGACGCCGAGGCCGGCGAGATGCTGCGGCACTTCTCGGACGCCGGGGCGACGTTCGCCGCGCAGGCCGCCGACGCCGAGGAGGCCGACGCGCTCTTCGCCGCCCGCCGGCTGGCGTACCCGGCCCTGGAGCGCCTCGGGCCGGTGCTGACCGAGGACGTGTGCGTGCCCCGGGCCGCCGTCCCCGAGATGCTCGGCCGCATCCAGGAGATCGGGCGGCGGCACGAGACGACGATCGCCAACCTCGCCCACGCCGGCGACGGCAACCTGCACCCGCTGCTGATCACCCCGATCGGCGACGAACCGGCGCGTGTGCGCGCGCAGTCGGCGTTCGAGGAGATCCTCGCCGACGCGCTCGCCCTCGGCGGCACCGTCACCGGGGAGCACGGCGTCGGCCTGCTCAAGCGCGACGGCCTCGAGCGTGAGCAGAGCCCCGAGGTCCTCGCCATGCAGCGCGCGGTCAAGGCCGCCCTCGACCCGCACGGGATCCTCAACCCGGGCAAGGTCGTCTGACCGTTCCGCCCGCGGTCGAGGCCGGCCCGGCGCCGCGGTGTGGACCGAGGGACGCCCTGACTGCGTCCCATGCAGCGAGGGCGTCCTTCGCTCCCCCGAGCCCGGCGCCGCGGCGTGGACCGAGGGACGCCCTGACTGCGCCCCACGCAGCGAGGGCGTCCTTCGCTCCCCCGAGCCCGGCGGCGCGGCGTGGAGCGAGGGACGCCCTGACTGCGTCCCACGCAGCGAGGGCGTCCTTCGCTCCCGCAGGCCCGGCGCCGCGGCGGCGGTGGCGTGGACCGAGGGACGCCCTGACTGCGCCCCACGCAGCGAAGGCGTCCCTCGCTCCCCCGGGCCCCGGACCCCGCTCAGCGCCCGCCCGCGGCGTCGGAGCGCGAGGAGCGCACCGCGTCGGTCGCCGTGCCCGGGGCGGACCGCGTGTCGTTCGGGGTGGCGGCGCCGAGGCAGGGCGGGCCCCAGACGCCGCGCTCGGCGAGGCGCGCGCGGTCCTGCGCGGCGCGGACCGCGGGCATGGCGGCCGGGGCGGCGTCGGTGGCGTAGGCGCGGGCGATGCCGGCCTCGGCGGCGAGGACCGCGTAGTCGGCGCCACCGCTCATCGCCACCGACGCGAGGCGCCGGTCGAACCGGTCGCTCGCGCGGTCGCCGGTCAGGGTCACCGCACGGCGGTCGAGGACCCGCGAGGCGAACGCGGTGGCCTGGGCGTCGTAGCAGGTGCCGGGCGGCTGCACGCCGAGCGCGCGGACGCGGATCACCGGGCCGCCGTCGGGCAGGCGCGCGTCGAACGTCACCGCGTCGATCACACGCACCACGACGACCCGCTCCCCCTCGGGCGCGGCGTGCAGGTCGGAGAGCGCGGCCGCGGGGTCCGACGCGGGCGTCGGCACGGCGGCGGGGACGCGCAGCGTCGCCAGCGTCAGCACGGCGGCGGCCGCGCTGACGGCGACGGCGATGCCGAGGACGAGGCGGGCGAGCGCGGCGCGGGACACGCCCACATAGTGACCGATCGTGACCAGTAGTCGACGTTCGGTCACCAGGGGCGCGCGTCACCCGTTCAGGTCGCCACCACGGGCAGGCGGCGAGTCCCGAGCACACGACCCGTGTACGGCCGTTGGTCCCCGTCACCCACGGACAGCCCAGCGTAGCGAGCGGTCATCTCCTCGAGCGCCACGCGCGCCTCGAGGCGCGCGAGCGGGGCGCCGAGGCAGAAGTGGATGCCGTGGCCGAACGCGGTCTGGGCGCCGCCGCCGATCCCGGTGCGCGCGGGGTCGAACCGCTCCGGATCCGGGTGCGCGTCGGGGTCGTGCGTGGCCGAGAGGAGCCAGGGCATGACCACCGACCGGGCCGGCACGGTCACGCCCCCGATCTCGACGTCGGCCGTGGTGGCCCGCGCGGTGAGCGGGAACGGCGGGCGCAGGCGCAGGACCTCCTCGATCGTCGCCGGGATCGTCGCCGGGTCGGCGCGCAGGGCCTCCCACGCGCCCGGGTTCGCGTCGAGCACCCGGACCGCGTTGCCGAGCAGCAGCGTCGTCGTGATGTGCCCGGCGAACAGCAGCAGCATGGAGAAGTTCGCGGCCTCCTCGTCGTCGAGGCGCCGCCCGTCGACCTCGGTGGTGACGAGCGCGGAGATCAGGTCGTCGGCCGGGTCGGCGCGCCGGGCACGGCACCAGTCGCCGAGGTAGCCGGTGATCTCCCCCATCGCGTCGGCCACGCGCGGGTCGTTCATCGCCTCCTTGGGGTCGTCCACCTGCATCGAGAACAACCCGTCGGCCCACGCGCGGAAGCGCCCGCGGTCGGCGGCCGGGAGGCCGAGCATCTCGGCGATGACGGTGACCGGCAGCGGGAACGCCAGCTCCTCGACCAGGTCGAACGAGGCCGATCCACGGGTCGGGCTCCGCTGCGCTCCGTCTCCCGGCGCCGCGGGCAGCATCTCCCCGCACAGCTCCCGGATCCGCGGCTCGAGCCCGGCGACGCGGCGCGGGGTGAACGAGGCGCTGACCAGGTGGCGCAGCGCCTTGTGCTCCGGCGGGTCGATCCGCGTCAGCATGCCCTTGGTCATCTGCTCCGAGCCCGGCATCACCGCCGAGAAGTCGGAGCTGAACGTCGCGACGTCGCGCAGCACGCGCTCGACGTCGGCGGCGCGGGTCACGTGGTGCATCCCGTAGCGGTCGCGCCACACGGGCGCGTCGGCGCGGAGGCGGGCGAGCCAGTCGAGGACGGCGGGCAGGTCCGCGATGTCGGGGGGCAGGTCGCGGTCGAGCAGCGACGAGTCGGTGGTCATGGCTCCTCCGGGAGGGCCGCGGTGAGGTGGTCGAGGGTGCGCTCGTAGAGAGCGGCGAGCCCGTCGGCGGCCGCGGCGAGCGCGTCCGGGGCGGGGTCGCCGGGCGGGGTGAAGCCCGCCCGGACGACGGCGGCGAGGGCATCGGCCCGGGCCGTCACGTCCATCCCGGCCGCGGCCGGGACGAGGTGGTCGAGGAAGAAGCCGATCACGGACGCGCCGAGCCGGTAGGTCAGGTCGGGCGTCGTCGCGGGGTCGTCGGCGAGCAGGCCGTGCCGGTGCAGCAGCGCGAAGTGCTCGGCCGCGAACGCCGACTTGTCGGTGACGATCTCGAGCCCGGCCTTCGTGTCGGTGGCGATGGCGCCGAGCAGCTCGACGTCGCCCGCGAGCAGCGCGCGGGTCAGGGGCCGGCGCTGCACGGCCAGGAACGACGCCCGCAGCGTGGCGTCGAGCGTCGCCTGGGCCGGGTCGGCGCGCAGGGCGTCGAGCAGGTCACGGGTGACGTCCACGGACTCGCGGACCAGCACCGCGGCGAACAGGTCGAGCTTGCTCGCGAAGTGCAGGTAGACGGTGCCCTTGCCGACGTCCGCGCGCCGGGCCACGTCGTCGACGGTCACCCGCCGGTAGGAGTGCGCGAGCAGCAGGTCGCCCGCCGCGTCGAGCATCCGCGTCACCCGGCTCACGGGGCACCTCCTCGTGACTCGTGACCAGATTCGACATCCGGTCACGGATCAGCGTGCGCCCCTCCCCGCCCCGGGGCAAGGGCTGCAGGGTGATCGTCGGGACGGCATGCTGCGGGCATGACGAGGACGGTGCGGTTCTCCGAGCTCGGCGAGCCCGAGGTGCTGCGGGTCGAGGAGGGACCGGACCCGTCCCCGGGGCCCGGCGAGGTGGCGGTCGACGTCGCCGCCATCGGGCTCAACCGGGCCGAGTCGATGTTCCGGCGCGGCACCTACATCGAGGAGACCCGCCTGCCCGCCGGGCTGGGCTACGAGTGCTCGGGCACGGTGGCCGCGCTCGGCGAGGGCGTCACCCGCTGGTCGGTGGGCGACCGCGTCAGCGTCGTCCCGGCGTTCTCCATGAACGACTACGGCGTCTACGCCGAGCGGGCCGTCGTGCCGGCCCGGGCGGTCGTGCCGCTGCCCGGGGAGACGAGCTGGGTCGACGGCGCCGCGGTGTGGATGCCGTTCCTCGTCGCGTACGGGGGGCTCGTCGAGACGGGCGGACTGCGCCCCGGTGACCACGTGCTGATCACGGCGGCGACCTCGAGCGTCGGGCTCGCGTCGCTGGCCGTCGCGCACCGGGTCGGTGCGGTCCCGATCGCCACGAGCCGCTCGAGCAGCAAGGCCGCGGCGCTGCGGGCCGCGGGCGCCGCGCACGTGGTCGCCACCGGCGAGGAGGACCTCGTCGAGCGCGTCGGGGAGATCACGGGCGGGCGCGGCTGCGAGCACGTCTTCGACGCGGTCGCCGGGCCCGGCGTGGCGGACCTCGCGAAGGTCACCGCCCCGGGCGGCGTGCTGACCATCCACGGGCTGCTGTCCGGGCAGCCGACGCCGTTCCCGGCGGAGACGCTGCCGGATCTCTGGATGCGCGCCTATACGTTGTTCGCGATGACCCACGACGAGCAGCGGCTGCGCCGCGCCGGCGCCTTCGTCGGCGCCGGCCTGCGCGACGGATCCTTCGCCCCGCAGGTGGACCGCGTGTTCGACGGCCTGGACCAGGTCGTCGAGGCCCACACCTATCTCGAGTCCAACGCCCAGGTCGGCAAGATCGTCCTGCGTCCCGGAGGTGCCGCGTGAGCGACGACCAGATCCCCGATGCCGTCGTCGCCTGGTTCCGGTCGCACATCGACGAGATCGACGGCGACCTCACCTTCACCCGGATCGCGGGCGGGCGCTCGAACCTCACGTTCCGCGTCACCGACGACGCCGGGCACGCGTGGGCGCTGCGACGCCCGCCGCTGGGCGGCGTGCTCGAGACGGCCCACGACATGGGTCGCGAGTGGCGCTTCCTCGCGGCGCTGCACCCGACCGACGTGCCGGTCCCGACGCCGCGCGCGTTCTGCGACGACCACGACGTCTGGGGCGCCGACCTCTACGTCATGGACTTCGCGGCGGGCAAGGTCCTCAACGACACCGAGTCGGGCGCCGCGGTCCCGGAGTCGGCCCGCACGAACGTCGGCACGACGACGGTCGACGTGCTCGCCGCCCTGCACGCGGTCGAGCCGTCCGCCGTGGGCCTCGACGACCTCGCCCGCCCCGGCAACTTCGTCGAGCGCCAGCTCAAGCGCTGGCACCGCCAGGCGCACTCGTCGGCGATGGAGGACCTCACGGCCCTCGACGCCACCCACGACGCGCTCGCCGCGCGCGTGCCCGAGGGCGAGGTCGGGATCGTCCACGGCGACTTCCGGCCCGGCAACATCGCCTACGACCCCGAAGGGCGCGCGGTGGCGGTGTTCGACTGGGAGCTCGCGACGATCGGCGACCCGCTCTGCGACCTCGGGCACCTGCTCGTGTCGTGGAGCGAGCCCGGCGACACCGTCGCGGAGGCCCTGTCCAGCCCGACCCCGGCCGGCGGCTACCCCACCCGCGGCGAGCTGATCGAGCGCTACACCGCGGCGCGCGGCCTCGGCGACGTCGACATCGCTTACTACCTCGCGTTCGCGCGCTGGCGCGCCGCGTGCATCCACGCCGGCGTCTGGACCCGCTACCGCGCGGGCGACATGGGCGCCGAGGCCGACCCCGACGAGGTCACCGGCCCGCCGGCCATCATCGAGCAGGCCGAGACCGCCCTGGCGGAGCTCGAGGGCCGCTGACCTCCGATACGTGAGCGAACTTCGGGGCTATAGCCCCGAAGTTCGCTCACATGGGGTCGACGCGCGTCACAGGTGGGCGCGGTCACGGAACGGGGTCGGCGGAGCACGGGCGGGCACCACACTGGCACGCGGTGCCGCGCTCCACGTCGGCGTGCGGGCACCGCTCCCCCGCCGCCGACGTGCCCGGAGTACCGACGATGATCACTGGTGAGTGCCACTACTGCGACTCGGTCCGCGTGTGGAGGCTCTACCCGATCCGCCACGAGGACGGCTGCCCGACCGGCGGGCGCCGTCCCCAGCGCCTCAGCCCCGACGAGTCGCTGCTGTTCGGGCACCCGGACCTCGCCGAGGTCGACCTCGAGATCAGCGCCTGGTACCCCCAGGCCGCCGCCTGACGACCCCGACGAGGCTGTTCTCAGGGGCGTTCCCCGACGTCGCGCGGTGCTCCGTCTCCGTACCGTCGCGTGCTCGACGACCACGGGGGGACGACCATGGACGATGACACGACCGCGCCACCCGGGACCCGCCGGGAGTGGGTCACGGCGCTGGGTCAGGTCTCCGGGCTGCTGCTCACCCTGCGCGAGACCGAGGCCGACGGGGCGAGCCCGCCGGAACCCCTGGCCGGGGGCTGGGCGCTGCGGGCGTGGTCGGCGGCGACCCGCCCGATCCTGCGCGACCGCGATCGCGTCACCCTGCCCGACGCCCGCCCCGAGGACCTGGCCGTCCTCGCCACGACGGCCCACGCGCTCGGCGCCTCCCTGGCCCGGTGGCGGGCCGGGCGGGGCGGCGACCTCCTCACCGCCGTGCTGCGCTGCGAGGCCGCGATGCACGGCCGGGATCCGGAGTGGCTTGTCGCGCAGCTCGCTCGGGTCCACGGCGTGCTGTCGGCGCCCGGCCCCGTCTCGGCCGGGATGGTCTGGCACGCCCTCGACGACGGCGGCTCCGCGCCGGTGTGGGAACCCGAGACCGCCGGGTCATGACCGGATCGCCGGGCACCGGTCTCCCCGGGTGGGCGGTCACCTGCGGCCAGGTGGCGGGCCTGCTGGTCGCGGCGCGCGCCGCCGAGACCCGGGACGGCGCGGTCCTGCCCGCCCCGCTGGGCGGCGGGGTGGCGTTCCGCGCCTGGGACACCGCGACGCGGTCGGCGCCCGACGACGGGCGAGCCCTGGAGGTCGTCGGGCGGGCCGCCCGTGTCCTCGGGACACGGGTGGCCGCCTGGCGGGCCACCGGGACCGACGACCCCCTTGCCGGACCGCTCCGGCGCGAGGCCGCGCTCCACGGCTGCGAGCCCGAGCGGCTGGTGGCCCACGTCGCCCGGGTCCACGGCGTCCTCACCGCCCCCGACCCGGCCGCGGCCCACACGGTCTGGCACGCGTTCGACGACGCCCCGTCTCAGGCGTCCGGCTCGGGTCCGTCGATCGGCTCCTCGTGGTCCGAACCGAGCACCGCGCCGGGCACGTCGCCGCCGGGCTCGACCTCGGGCTCGTAGGCGGGTTCGCCCTCGGTCGGCGGCTGGTCGGCCGTCGCCAGGGGGTCGGTCTGCTCGCTGCGTCGTCCCGCCATCAGTGCGCCGCTTCCAGGGTGGGGTCGGCGCCCGCGCGCGTCCCCGCGAGCTCCTCCGCGGCGAGCTCCCGCAGCCGGAAGCGCTGGACCTTGCCCGTGGCCGTGCGCGGGACCTCGTCGATGGCGATGACGTGGCGTGGGCGCTTGAACGAGGCGAGGCCCTCGCGACACCACGCCACCAGCGCCTCGGGGTCGACGGTGTGTCCCTCGCGCGCGACGACGCACGCCACCGGCAGGTCGAGCCCGTCGTCGTCGGGCACCGCGACGACCACCACCTCGGCCACCGACGGGTGGGCGACCAGGCGTTCCTCCACCTCGGCGGGCGTGACCCAGATGCCGCCGACCTTGAGGACGTCGTCGGTGCGCCCGAGGCAGGTGTACGTGCCGTCGGCGTTGCGCACGTAGGTGTCGCCGGTCCGGAGCCACTCCCCCTCGAACACGAGGCGGTTGGTCGCGGTGCGGCACCAGTAGCCGGTGCAGATCGAGTCGCCGCGGACGTAGAGCGTGCCGGTCTCGCCGTCGGGCACCGGGCGGCCGTCGGTGCCGCGGATCTCCACGTCGTAACCCGGGACCGGGACGCCGGAGGTACCGGGCACGACCTCGCCGGGCCGGTTCGACAGGTAGATGTGCAGGGCCTCGGTGGAGCCGATGCCGTCGAGCACCTCGACCCCGTAGCGGTCCCGCATCCCGTTGACCATGCGGGCGGGCAACGCCTCGCCTGCCGAGGCGCCGCGGCGCACCGTCGCGAACGCGGCCGGGTCGACCTGGCCGGACTCCGCGGCGGCGAGCAGGGGGCCGTACGAGCTCGGGGTGCCGAAGAACATCGTCACCCGGTACCGCGACGCGAGGTCCGCGAGCAGGGTCGGCGACGGCCGGGAGGGCTCGAGCACGGCACCCGCGCCGACGGAGAGCGGGAAGAACATCGAGTTGCCGATGCCGTAGGCGAAGAACAGCTTCGCCACCGACAGGCAGAGGTCGTCGCGCTCGATGCCGAGCACCTGCTGGCCGTAGGTCTCGCACACCGTGCGGATGTCGGCGTGCCGGTGCATCGCCGCCTTCGGCTTGCCGGTGGTGCCCGAGGTGTAGAGCCACAGCGCCTGCGACTCGTCCCAGGTGTCGTACGCCGGCGGGGTCCCCCCGAGCGCCTCCCCCGCGGCGAGCATCTCGTCCCACGTCCGGGCACCCACCGCGGCGCCGAAGCCCGACGGGTCGTCGCCGGTGACGACGACCTCGGACACGTCGCCGCCCTTCTCGCGCGCCTGGGCCACCGCCATCCGCGAGGTGTCGGCGAACTCCGCGGAGCACAGCAGCAGGCGGCTGCGCGAGTCGGCGACCAGCACCGCCAGCTCCGGCCCGCGCAGCATCGTCGACACCGGCACGGCCACCGCGCCCAGGCGCATCGTCGCCAGGATCCCGGTGAACAGCTCGACCTCGTCGACCATGCAGAGCACGACCCGCTGCTCGGGGTGCACGCCCAGCGCCGCCAGCCCCGCCGCGACCCGGCCGATCTCGGCGTCGAGCTCGGCGTAGGTCAGCGAGCGCGACGGCGCGCGCACGGCCACCCGGTCGCCGTCACCCGCCGCGAGGCGGCGGCCGACGAGGTACTCGGTCGCGTTGAACAGCTCCGCCATGGCGTCTCCCGTCGTCGTGGTGCCGATCACTACCACCCGGACCCCTGGTCGGCGAACCCCCGGACGAGCAATGACGCGTCGGTCGGTGGGGGTCGGTCGGTGGTTCGCTGACAGAGTCGGGACATTCTGACCCACCGAATCGGGAGATATCCCTCGTTCGGCCCAAGAAAAGACCGCGTTGTCGTAACACTATGTGAGTGACCTGGGGGGAAGGTCCGCGGGATGCGCCACGGCGGAGGGCGTATCCGAGGGGGGCGGGATGGACGCCGACGGCACCGACGAGGGGCCGGTGACCCGGCGCGGTCTCCTGCTGGGCGCGACGGCAGGCCTGGTCGTCACCGCGTGCGGCGCGCCGAGCCCGTCGTCGGCCCCGCCCGTCACGACGCCCGGCGTGGTGGGCCCTCCGGCCGTCGTCGGACCGCCGGCCACCAGCGGCGGCGGTGTCGGCGTCGGCGGCGTCGTCGGGCCGGCGAGTGCCGTCCCGGTGGGCGGGGGCGCGGTGTTCGACGCCCTCCAGCTCGTCGTGACCCAGCCGACGGCCGGTGACTACCGCGGCTTCTCCGCGGAGTGCACGCACACGGGCTGCATCATCAATCGCGTCGCGGACGGGGTCATCGAGTGCCCGTGCCACGGGAGCCGCTTCCATCTGGACGGCTCCGTGGCCCACGGCCCCGCGCCCCGGGCTCTGCCGGCGCGCGACGTCCGGGTGGATGGCGGACAGATCGTCCTGACGTAGCCGGTCGGGAACATCGGGGGGGAGCAGACGATGGAGCGGTTCGGTCGGTACGAGATCGTGGCGCAGATCGGTGCCGGGGGCATGGGCCAGGTCGTGCGCGCCCACGACACGGAGCGCGACCGGGACGTCGCGCTCAAGCTGCTCCCGGACGCCCTCGGGAAGGATCCGGAGTTCCAGCAGCGGTTCCGGCGCGAGTCCTACGCCGTGGCGCGCCTGCGCGACCCCCACGTCATCCCGATCCACGACTACGGCGAGATCGACGGCCGGCTCTACATCGACATGCGCCTCGTCGACGGCCAGAGCTTGGCCGCCCTGGTCGAGCAGAGCGGCCCGTTGGCGCCCGCGCGGGCGGTGGGCATGGTCGAGCAGGTCGCCGACGCGCTCGACGCCGCGCACGCCGAGGAGCTGGTGCACCGCGACATCAAGCCGTCCAACGTGCTGGTCACCACGAAGGACTTCGTCTACGTCATCGACTTCGGTCTCGCCCACACCGTGGGCCACCGCCGCACGCGGTTGACGATGACCGGCGTGACGCTCGGGACCCTCGACTACATGGCGCCCGAGCGGTTCGAGAACCGGCCCGTCGACGCCCGCACCGATGTCTACTCGCTGGCCTGCACCCTCTTCGAGTGCGTCACCACGTCCAAGCCCTTCCCCGGCGACGACTTCCCGACCCAGATGTACGGGCACCTCTACCTGGCGCCCCGTCACGCCGGTGAGCTCAACCCCGAGGTACCGCCGGCCCTCGACGACGTGATCGTGCGCGGGATGGCGAAGAACCCCGACGACCGCTACGCGACGGCCGGCGAGCTGGCCGCGGCGGCGCAGGCGGCGGTCCACCGCCCCGCGGCGAGGGCCACCGACACCGCACCCCGCTCCGCGGGCACCGTCGCCACCTCCTGGTCGGTGACCGTGCCCGGGCCCGCGGAACCCGTCGAGGGCCGCACCGAGCACCTGCCGCTCCCGGCGACCTCGGTGTCCGCCCCCACCACGTCCGCCGGCGCCCCGTCCTCGACGGCCGGACCGGAGGGCCCGACCGAGCAGGTCGAGCCGTCGCGGTGGGGCGGCTCGGGTGTGGGGGTGCTCGACGCCCCGGCTCCGCGGACGCCGGCCGAAGCACCACCCCGCCAGGGACCGCCGTCGGGACCGCACGGCGCGTTCCCGACGCCACCGCCGGGCCCACCCCCGGCGGGACCCGCGCCCCGGTCGGGATTCGGTCCCGACGGCACGCCGCGGGGCCACGGGGTGCGCACCGGTGCCCTCGTCGCGATCGCCGTCCTGTTGCTCGCCGTCGCGAGCATGGGGGTCGCCCTGCTGGTCCGCAGCGGCGGTGGGGACACCGCCGGGTCGACGGTCGGGGCGGCCGCCCCGGGTGGCGCGATCGATCTCGACGGGCCGCGCCGACCCGCGGCCAGCGTTCCCCGACCCACGGTCGGTGGCACCGTGGTGGTGGGTTCCACGCCCGGCTACCTGCAGGTCGCGCCCAACGGCCGCTTCGCCTACATCGCCAACCGTGCCGCCGGCGTGATCACGGTGTTCGACACGACGCGCAACGTGCCCATCGGCACCATCCCCGTGCCCGACGGCGGACCCCAGTTCGTCGCCTTCTCGCCAGACAGCGCGCGGGCCTACGTCAGCATCTTCAACCAGGACTACTCGCTCAACGAGGTCGCCGTGATCGACACGTCGAGCGCCGCGATCACCGCCCGCATCCCGACCGGGAAACGTCCGTTCGCCCTCGTCCTGTCGCCCGACGGCCGCCGCCTCTACGTGCCCAACCACGACTCCGGCTCGATCACCGTGGCCGACACCGACACGAACCAGGTCGTCGACACGGTCGCGGTGGCGCCGAACCCGCACTGGCTGGACATCTCGCCGGACGGCACCCGGCTCTACGCGGCCAACCACGAGTCCAACGTGATCACCACGATCGACACCGACGGCGACCGCGTGCTGGGCACGACCCCGGTGGGCCGTAGCCCGCACTCCATCGTGCGCCACCCGACGCAGCCGCTGGTGTTCAACGTCAACTACGACGACAGCTCGGTGTCGGTGACGAACACCGACACCGGCGCGGTCGTCGGCACGATCGCCACCGCGAGCCATCCCCAGGACATCACGCTCAGCGCCGACGGCAGGCACGCCTACCTCGCCACGGTCGACGCGAACGCGATCCAGGTGCTCGACACCTCGACCCTGCAGATCACCGCGAACGTGCCGGTGGGACGCGGGCCGACGTCCGTCGCCATCACCCCCGACGGACGCCAGGCCTACGTCACCAACCTCAACGACGGCAGCGTCACCGTCCTCAACGTGGCCGGGACGGCCTGACGGCGACCGTGCCGCTGGAGTGCCCACCGCCCTAGTTGAAGTGCACGTACTCGAAGTCGACGGGCTTGTCGTTGATCCCGTTGTTCGGCGGCGCGATCCAGCTCGCGATCTTCCCGGGCTCGAGGACGGGGTGCATGAGGCCGCGGACGTGGGACTTGTCCACGTCGGTCGGCAGCCAGCGGCTCTCGTTCGCCGCCCACTCCTCCGCGGAGATCATCGTGCCGTCGGGCGCGATGTGCTGGCCCGCGAACGCCCCGACCTGCCGGTTGAAGCCGACGTGCGGCAGCGAGAGACGGGCGTCGATGCCGTGCTTCTCGAGGATCCGGTTCCAGCGCTTGAGCCCGCCGCGGCAGTCGCCGATGTACTCGCTGCGCAGGTCCTGGTTGAGCGCCAGCAGCGCCGGCACCTCGTTGGTGGTGATCGACCCGTCGCGCACGGCGTCCACCGCGCCGGCGTCGTCGGTGAGCACGTGGTCGTCCTTGCGCCGCTCCTCCTGCCAGCGGCCCTTGAGCCCGGCGGTGAAGTAGTTGGCGGCGTTCGTCGACGACTCGTTGCCGAACAGGTCGAGCGAGACCGTGTAGTGGAAGTTGATGTACTTCTGGATCATGTCGAGCGGGATGCCGCCGGCGCCTGCGACCTCCTCCGAGTCGTGGTCGTTCATCAGCTCGGCGGTGCGGGTGACCACGCGGTCGATGCCGGTGGTGCCCACGAACATGTGGTGGGCCTCCTCCTTGAGCATGAACTCGCAGGTGCGTGACAGCGGGTCGAAGCCCGACTCCTTCAGCGTCCCGAGCTGGTACTTGCCGTCCCGGTCGGTGAAGTACGTGAACATGAAGAACGACAGCCAGTCCGGGGTCTCCTCGTTGAAGGCCCCGAGGATGCGCGGCGAGTCGTCCGAGCCGGAGTTGCGGGCGAGCAGCTGGTCGGCCTCCTCGCGGCCGGCGCGGCCGAAGTAGGCGTGCAGCAGGTAGACCATCGCCCAGAGGTGCCGGCCCTCCTCCACGTTGACCTGGAAGAGGTTGCGCATGTCGTACAGCGACGGCGCGGTGGCGCCGAGGAAGCGCTGCTGCTCGACCGACGCGGGCTCGGTGTCGCCCTGGATGACGATGAGGCGCTGCAGGTCGGCGCGGTACTCGCCGGGCACCTCCTGCCACACCGGCTCACCCTTGTGCTCGCCGAACGCGATCTTGCGGTCCGGGTCGTGCTCGGAGAGGAAGACGCCCCACCGGTACTCGTTCATCGGCACGTGGTCGAAGTGGGCCCACCCCTCGCGGCCCACGTCGACGGCGGTGCGCAGGTAGACGTCCTTGGTGTCGACCGCGGGGCCCATGTCGCCCCACCAGTCGAGGAAGTTGGGCTGCCAGCGCTCGAGGGCCCGCTGGAGCTTGCGGTCGGACGCGAGGTCGACGTTGTTGGGGATCTTGGCGTCGAAGTCGATCTTCGGACGTGCCGAGGTCATCCGGTTTACACCCGCTTCCTGTCGAAGTCGGCCTTGCGGCCCGTGCCGTACTTGCGCAGGGCGCCGTCGGGCCCGCTGGCGTTGGGGCGGACGAAGATCCAGTTCTGCCACGCCGTGAGCCGCCCGAAGATCCGCGTCTCCATGGTCTCCGGGCCGACGAACCGGTGGTTGGCCTCCATGCCGGTCAGGGCGTCCGGGGACAACGAGGCCCGCTCCTCGAGCAGGATGCGGATCTCGTCCTCCCAGTCGATGTCGTCGGGGGCGTCGGTGACCAGGCCCGCCTCCTCCGCGTCGGCGCCGGTGAGACGCTCGCCCGCGCGCTCGTGCAGCTCCGCGACGTGCTCGTCGCAGCCGTAGAACCGCGACGCCAGCCGGGTCAGGCCGTTGCCCATCGGGAACGCCCCGAAGTTCGAGGCGGTGAGGACGATCTGGGCCGCCTCCTGCTCCTCGTCGGCGTCCTCGAAGATGCCCTCGAGCATGTACTGCCGGTCGCAGGCCAGCGCGAGCTCCAGCAGGGCCCCGGCGAAGCAGCTGCCGGGCTCGATCAGCGCGATGAGGCTGCGGCTGGTGACGTCGAGACGCTTGAGCGTCCGCTTGAAGTAGTGCCGGATCTCGTTGACCAGCCAGTCCGAGCCGGAGTGCTCCGCGATGACCCGCTCGAACGCGAGCGCGCCCTCGACCGAGCCCTGGGTGCGGACCAGCCAGGTGCCGATCTCGAGCTCGTTGGTGCGCAGGCGCAGGATGAGGTCGTCGAGCTCGCGGGTCATGGCGAGCGGCCAGAAGTCGGCGCCGAGGGCGTGGATGCGCTCCAGCGACTCGGGCACCGTGCCGGGCTCGGGGCCGAGCACGGTGATCGTCGCGGTGCGGGCGTCGCGGTCGATCTCGCAGCGGACGTTCGGGTAGGTGATGGAGTCCTCGGCGACCTCGCGGCGCAGGGACGGGAGGGCGATGCCGGTCGCGTCCGTGGGGCGGGTCGAGCCCTCGGCGGCCTCCGCGGCCCGCGCGCGCACCGTGTCGTCCCACTGCTTGCGCGAGACCGTCTCGTCGACGAGCTTCCACTCCACGGCCTTCGGGCCCTGGAAGCCCTCGGACTTCGTGGCGAAGATGTCGGCCCGGTCCTTGCGGACGTGGCGCTTGTCGGTGACGCGGGTGAGCCCGCCGGTGCCGGGCAGCACGCCGAGCAGCGGCACCTCGGGCAGCGCCACGGTGCTCGAGCGGTCGTTGACCAGCAGGATCGTCTCGCAGGCCAGCGCCATCTCGTAGCCGCCGCCCGCGGCCGTGCCGTTGAGGGCCGCCACCCAGGTCTGACCGGAGTTCGCGGTCATGTCCTCGATGCCGTTGCGCGTCTCGTTGGTGAACTTGCAGAAGTTCACCTTCCACGGGTGGCTCGACTGGGCGAGCATCCGGATGTTCGCGCCGGCGCAGAAGTTCGAGTCCTTGCCGCTGGTGAGCACCACGCTGCGCACCTCGGGGTGGGAGAACCGCAGGCGCTGGGTGATGTCGTAGAGCTCGATGTCGACGCCGAGGTCGTACGAGTTGAGCTTGAGCTCGTAGCCGGGGACGAGACCGCCGTCCTCGGCGACGTCGAGGTAGACCCAGGCCGTCTCGCCCTCGACCTCGAGTCGCCAGTGGCGGTACCGCTCCGGGTCGGTGTCGAAGTCGACCTGGGGCACGGACTCCGTAGCGTGCGTGGTGGCCGGCGCGTCCTCGAGAACGGTCACGGTGGTGGTCCTCCCTTGTCGTACGGGCCACACTCTACGAGAATTCGACGCCGATGCATAGAGCTGTAGAACTTTCGGGAGGGCGACACGATGACGTGGCACTGGATCGCCGAGCAGGAGCCCCGCTGGGACCAGGACAAGGCCGCGGCGCTCGGTGACCTGCCGCCGACGCTGTTCGGACTGGGGTACCCCGAGGTGGGCCACCCGCTGGGTGACGCGTGGTGGCGCGTGGAGGACGACGCCGGCAGCGCGCTCGGCTACGGGCGCCTGGACGACACCTGGGGCGACGCCGAGATCCTCATCGTGACCACCCCGGACGCGCGCGGCACCGGCGTCGGCGCCTTCGTGCTGGAGCACCTCGAGCGCGAGGCCGCGTCCCGCCAGCTCAACTACGTCTACAACGTGGTGCCCACCCGTCACCCCGAGGGCGAGGCGGTCCGGACGTGGCTGACGGCCCACGGGTTCGACCCCACGGAGGTCGGCGAGCTGCGCAAGCGCGTCGCCTCGGGGGCCGCTCCGGGCGGGGCGTGAGACCTCAGCCGACCAGCGTCTCCAGCTGGCGCCGGACCCCCGCGCGCAGGTCGTCGAGCGCGTCCGCCGCGCCGGCGAGATGGCGCTGGAGCGCCTGGTGGAACAGGCCGTCGACCGTGGCGTAGGCGAACGACGGGGCGCAGGCCGGCGCGGCGCCGACGAGGTGTGCGTAGGCCTCGACGGTCCGCCAGATCATCCGCTCGAGGCTGCCGTCGATCTCGGCGACGTCGGCGCGGAACGACTCCTCGAACAGTGACTGGGTGCGCAGGTCGTACCAGAGCCGGTGCAGCAGCGTGTCCTGCTCCAGCGTGGCCGCGAGACCGTCGGCGACCCCCTCCAGCAGGCCCTCCGGGCTCACGGCGGTCGCCACGATGCCGTCGTAGCGCTCGACGCAGTGCGTCTTGTACTGCCGCACGCAGTAGGTGATCAGCTCGACCTTGTCGCGGAAGTAGTAGTGCAGGACGCCGTGCGAGAACGCCGAGTTCTGCGCGATCTCGCGCAGGCTCGTGCGGGCGTAGCCGAGCTCGGAGAGCGTCAGCAGCGCGGCGTCGGCGAGCTCGCGGCGGCGCTCGTCGATCCTGTCCGCCCGCCGCCGCGCGCTGCGGTCGGCCGGTGCCGTCGAGTCGGTCGTGCGGGCCACGGGCTGGATCTCCCGTCGAGGTCGGAACGCCCCAGCGTACCGAGCCTGGACGGCCGTCCGGGGAAATCTTGACGATTGTCCAGAGACGTCCCTACGTTGTGATCTGCGTCGCAGCAGCGAAGCACGATCACGGGTCGGCCGGCAGGGGCGCCGGCGGGGAGGACGACGGATGAGTGACGAACTCGCCGGCCGGAGGGTGCTGATCACCGGCGGCGCCCGCGGTCTCGGCGCCGGGATGGGGCGCGCCATGGCGGCGGCCGGCGCCTCGGTGATGCTGGCCGACGTCCTCAAGGACGTCGGTGAACAGACCGCCGGCGAGATCCCGGGCGCGCGCTTCGTCGCGCTCGACGTCACCGACGACGCCGCGTGGGAGTCCGCCGTCGCGCACACCGTCGCCGAGCTCGGCGGGCTCGACGTCGTCGTCAACAACGCCGGCCTCGAGGTCACCTCGCTGCTCGTCGACACCGAGCCCGATGACGTCCGGCGCATGCTCGAGGTCAACCTGCTCGGCACGATGCTCGGCATCAAGCACGCGTTCCGCGCGATGCGCCCGGGGGGCGCCGCGGGTGCCGGCGGCGCGGTCATCAACGTGGCGTCGGTCGCCGCGACGATCGCGTTCCCGGCCATCGCGGGCTACTCGGCCACGAAGTCCGGCGTCGACCGGCTCACCCGCGTCGCGGCGATGGAGTCGGGCAAGCTCGGCTACGGCGTGCGCGTCAACTGCCTCTACCCCGGCCTCGTGCCCACCGACATGGGCGTGAAGCTCGCGGTCGAGACCTCCGGGCTGGGCCTGTTCGAGAGCCCGGACGCCGCCGTCGCGGCGGTCGTCGAGCTGACCCCGTCCGGCCGCCTCGCCGAGGTGTCCGACATCGCCGACGCGGCGGTCTTCCTCGCGTCGGACGCCGCCCGGTTCGTCAACGGCGTCGGCCTGCCGGTCGACGGTGGGATGGGCATGTAGTCGTGGCCCTGACGTCCTGGCTGGACAAGGGGGCCTCGATCGACCCCGAGGCCCCCTGCCTGACCCTCGACGGCGCGACGCTGTCCTACCGCGAGGTCGTCGCCCTGAGCCACCGGGTGGCCCGGGCCCTGCGACGTTCCGGCGTCCGGCCCGGCGACAAGGTCGGCATCCTGTCGGCGAACGACCCGGTCGCGTTCGCGTGCGTGTTCGGCATCGCGCGCGCCGGCGCGGTGTGGTGCCCCATCAACCCGCGCAACGCCGGCGACGAGAACCGCGAGCTGCTGGACCTGTTCGACTGCGCCGCGCTGATCCACCAGGGCTCGTTCGGCGAGCTCGTGGACACGATCGCGGGCGCCCTGCCCCAGCTGCGGACGATCGTGTGCCTCGACGGCCCGCGCGGCACGACGCCGTCGTTCGCCGACTGGCTCGCGGCCGCCGAGAACGACCCGCCGGCGGAGGCGCCGCCCCCCGACGACGTCGTCGCCCTCGTGGGCACCGGCGGGACCACGGGGCGGCCCAAGGGGCGTGATGCTCACCGACCGGAACCTCGAGACGATGTCCGCGGTCACGCTGATGAGCTATCCGTTCGAGGGCCGGCCGGTCTACCTCGCCCTCGCGCCGCTGACCCACGCCGCCGGGGTGCTGTGCTTCCCGGTCATGGCGCTCGGCGGGGAGATCGTCGTGATGGCGAAGCCCGACGTCGCGCGGTTCCTGGAGCTGATCGAGCACCACCGCGTGACGCACACGTTCCTGCCGCCGACGCTGATCTACATGGTCCTGGCTCACCCCGACCTCGTCTCGCGGGACCTGGGTTCCCTGCAGTGCTTCTGGTACGGCGCGGCGCCGATGTCGGTGGCGCGGCTCGAGGAGGCGCTCGAGCGGATCGGGCCGATGGCGCAGCTGTTCGGGCAGTCCGAGGCGCCGATGATGGTGTCGACGATGTCGCCCGCCGAGCACCGCCGGCCCGACGGATCCGTGGCCCGCGAGCGCCTGGCCTCGGCGGGCCGGCCGTCGCCCCTGGTCACCGTCGCGATCATGGCCCGGGACGGGGAGCTGCTCCCCCGTGGCGAGCGCGGCGAGATCGTCGTCCGCGGGTCGCTGGTGATGGCCGGGTACTACCGCGACCCGGAGGCCACCGCCGAGGTCTCGGCGCACGGCTGGCACCACACCGGTGACATCGGCTACCTCGACGCCGAGGGCTTCCTGTTCATCGTCGACCGCGCCAAGGACATGGTCATCTCCGGCGGGTTCAACGTCTACTCCGCCGAGGTCGAGCAGGCGCTCATGGCCCATCCGGCCGTGCGCGACTGCGCGGTGATCGGCCTGCCCGACGAGAAGTGGGGCGAGCGTGTCACCGCGGTGGTGGAGCGCGCGGGCGGCACCGACGTCTCGGCCGACGACCTCATGGCCTTCGTCAAGGGCCGGATCGGCAGCGTGAAGACGCCGAAGCAGATCGAGTTCTGGGACACGCTCCCGCGCTCGACCGTCGGGAAGATCCTCAAGACCGACGTGCGGGCGGCGCTGGCGGGGAGCTGACTCCCCTCACTGGTGCCCGGCGACCCCGCGGGGCTCGTAGCGCTCCTCGAGACCGGCGATCTCGTCGTCGTCCAGACGCAGGTCGACGGCCGCGACGGCGTCGTCGAGGTGGTGGGACTTCGTCGCCCCGATGATGGGTGAGTCGACGACCGGGTTGGCGAGCGTCCACGCGAGCGCGACCTGGGCCCGCGACACCCCGCGCTTCTCGGCCACCTCGGCGACCTTCTCGACGATGTACCGGTCGGTGTCGCGGTAGAGCCGCTTGCCGACCTCGTCGGTCTCGAGGCGGTTCGTGGACTCGTCCCAGTCCCGGGTCAGCCGCCCGCGGGCCAGGGGGCTCCAGGGGATGGACCCGATGCCCTCCTCCCCGCAGAGCGGGAACATCTCCCGCTCCTCCTCGCGGTAGAGCAGGTTGTAGTGGTTCTGCATCGTGACGAACCGGGTCCACCCGTTGCCGTCCTGCAGGTGCAGCGCCTTCGCGAACTGCCAGGCCCACATCGACGACGCGCCGATGTAGCGGGCCTTGCCCGCCTTCACGACGTCGTGCAGCGCCTCGAGCGTTTCCTCGATCGGTGTCTCGGGGTCCCAGCGGTGGATCTGGTAAAGGTCGACGTACTCCATGCCGAGGCGGCGCAGCGAGGCGTCGATCCCGGTCATGATCGCCTTGCGCGAGAGTCCGGCGCCGTTGGGCCCCTTCCGCATCCGGTTGAAGACCTTCGTGGCGACGACGATCTCGTCGCGGTCGGCCATCCGGTTCAGCCAGCGCCCGGTGATCTCCTCGGACGTGCCCTGGGAGTAGACGTCGGCGGTGTCGAAGAAGTTGATGCCGGCGTCGAGCGCCTGGCGGAAGAACGGCTCGGCCTGGTCGGCGGGCAGCGCCCAGGGCCAGCGGTCGTTCGGCTCGCCGTAGCTCATGCACCCCAGGCACACCCGGGAGACGTCGAGACCGGTCGCGCCGAGCTTCGTGTACTCCATGACGCCAGCGTGCCCCCTGGACCGTCGGTCGATTCACACCCGCGGCCGGGAATCGGCTGGACATCGACAGCGCTCGAGGTCATAGCGTCGAGGACAACCGGGGACAGCGCGGTCCCCGATCTGCTCGAACCTCCCAGAATTCCGCCCAGAACGGTCGTGCGCCTCGTGAGCTCACCTGTCGAAGCACCTGCGTCGCCGGATCGGCGACGCTGGCTGATCCTGGCTGTGATCGGGATCGCCCAGCTCATGGTCATCCTCGACAACTCGATCGTGAACATCGCCCTGCCCTCGGCCCAGGCCGACCTGGGCTTCGACGACGCGCAGCGCCAGTGGATCGTCACGGCCTACGCGCTCGCCTTCGGCAGCCTGCTGCTGCTCGGTGGCCGCCTGTCGGACCTCTTCGGACGCAAGCGCGCCTTCCTCGTCGGCCTGGTCGGCTTCGCGGCGGCCTCGGTGCTCGGCGGGCTGGCCCCCGGATTCGAGCTGCTGGTGGCGGCCCGCGCCCTGCAGGGCGTGTTCGGGGCGCTGCTGGCCCCGGCCGCGCTCTCGCTGCTGACCACGACGTTCACCGAGGGACGGGACCGGGCGCGCGCGTTCGGCGTGTTCGCCGCCCTCGCCGGCTCGGGCGCCGCGATCGGGCTGCTGCTCGGCGGCGCGCTGACCGAGTACGTCGACTGGCGCTGGTGCATGTACGTCAACGCCGTCTTCGCCGCGGTCGCCTTCCTCGGGGCCTCGCTGCTGCTCCCGAAGCACCCCGTCGAGCACCGGCCGCGCCTCGACGTCGCCGGCACCCTGCTCGCGTCGGCCGGCCTGTTCGCCGTCGTGTACGGCTTCGCCAGCGCCGAGACCGACAGCTGGACCTCGCCCGTGGTCTACGCGTTCCTCGCCGCCGGGGTCGTCCTGCTCGTCGCGTTCGTGCTCGTCCAGCGCCGGGTGGCGGCGCCGCTGCTGCCCCTGCGCGTGGTCACCGACCGCTTCCGCGGCGGGTCGTTCCTGACGATCCTGACGCTGACCACCGGCATGTTCGGGGTCTCGCTGTTCCTCGCGTACACGCTGCAGCAGGTCTTCGGCTTCTCGCCGCTGATCACCGGCGTCGCGTTCCTGCCGATGGTCGCGTCGATCGTGACCGCCGCGAACACCGTGCCCACCTACCTGCTCCCCCGGACCGGGCCGAAGCCCCTGCTCGTGGCCGGGATGCTGCTCGGCGCAGGCGCCCTGTTCTGGTTCTCGTTCCTCACCCCGGAGTCCGGGTACGCCGCGCACATCCTGGGTCCGCTGATCCTCATGGGCCTCGGCATGGGCACCGCGATGTCGACGTCGATCAACACCGCGACCCTCGGCGTGGCACCCGGGGACGCCGGCGTGGCATCGGCCTCGGTCAACACCATGCAGCAGGTCGGCGGGTCGGTGGGCACGGCGCTGCTCTCCAGCGTCGCGGGCACGGCCGCCGTCGGCGTCGTGGGCTCGCCGCTGGCCGTCGCGCTGCACGGGTACACGGTCGCCTTCCTCGTGGCGGCCGGCATCTTCGTGGTCGGCGCCCTGGTCGTCGGGATCCTCGTCCCGGCCGGGCGCACCGCCGGCCGCGGCGCGGTGACGACGCGGACCGAGCACACCGAGGAGGTCGAGCCCGTCGGGACGGCCCTGGTCGGCGCGGTGCGCGACGCCGCCGGCCGACCCGTCCCCGGGGCGACGCTCACGCTCGTCGACACCACCGGCCGCGAGGCCGGGCGGACCGTCAGCGACGGGGCGGGCGACTACGCGCTGCCGGCCGGACCGGGCGACCACCTGCTGGTCGCCGGCGCGGCGGGCCTCGCCCCGAGCGCCCAGCGGATCCTGCTCCACGACGGGCGCACGACCCAGGGCGACGTCGTCCTCGACCTCGCCGTGGAACCCGCCCGCACCTGATCGCCGTGGGAGGCGCGAGGGCGTCCTTCACTGCGCCCTACGCAGCGAAGGTCACCCTCGCTCCCCGGCGCGCGGGGCCTCGCGACGCAGCGAAGGTCACCCTCGCTGCGCCCCACGCAGCGAAGGTGACCCTCGCTCCTCGGCGTCGCGGGACCTACGCCTGGTGGTGCGACTCCTGACGCCCGTGGATCGGGGTCGGGATGCCCACCTGACGCGCCTTGAGCTGCAGGGCGAGATAGAGCGAGTAGAAGCGCGACTGGTGCAGGTTGCCGCCGTGGAACCAGAGGTTGTCCTGCTGGGTCGGCTTCCACATGTTGCGCTGCTCGCCCTCCCAGGGACCGGGGTCCTTGGTGGTGTCCGAGCCGAGGCCCCAGACCTTGCCGACCTTGTCGGCCATGTCCTGGCCGATGATGTCGGCGGCGCGCCGGTTCATCGAGCCGTAGCCGGTGGCGAAGACGACGAGGTCGGCCTCGAGGCGGGTGCCGTCGTCGAGCACGACCTCCTTCTCCGTGAACTCGGTGATCTGGCCCTTGGCGAGCTTCACCTTGCCGTCGGCCACGAGCTCGGCGGCGCCCACGTCGATGTAGTAGCCCGAGCCGCGGCGCAGGTACTTCATGAACAGGCCGGAGTCGTCGTCGCCGAAGTCGAGGTCGAAGCCGGCCTCCTCCAGGCGCCGGTAGAAGTCGGCGTCGACCTCGCGGGCCTTGTCGTAGGCCGGCTTCTGGAAGGTGTGCATGATCCGGTACGGCAGCGACGCGAACACCATGTCGGCGGTGTAGGTGTCGATGCCGGCCGCGACCGCGCGCTCGGAGTAGAGGTCGCCGAGGGCGTACTCCATCAGCGTCTCGGACCGGATGATGTGGGTGGAGGAGCGCTGCACCATCGTGACGTCGGCGCCCACCTCCCACAGCGAGCCGCAGATGTCGAACGCGGAGTTGTTCGACCCGATGACCACGACCTTCTTGCCCTTGTAGGCGTCGGGGCCGGGGTGCTGCGACGAGTGCTGGATCTCGCCCTGGAAGACGTCATCACCGGGGATCGACGGGATGTTCGGCTTGCCCGAGACGCCGAGCGCGAAGACCAGCTGCTTCGGGCGCAGCGTGACCTCTTCGCCGGCGCGGTCGACGACCACGGACCACTCGCCGGACGCCTCGTCGAACGAGGCGCTCTTCGCCGTCGTGGAGCCCCAGTAGTTCAGCTCCATGACCTTCGTGTACATCTCGAGCCAGTCGCCGATCTTGTCCTTCGGCGAGAACACCGGCCAGTTGTCCGGGAACTTGATGTAGGGCAGGTGGTCGTACCAGACCGGGTCGTGCAGGGCGAGGCTCTTGTAGCGCTTGCGCCAGGAGTCGCCGGGGCGCTCGTTCGACTCGACGATGATCGTCTCGATGCCGAGCTGGCGCAGGCGCGCGCCGAGCGCGATGCCGCCCTGGCCGCCGCCGATGATCACGATCTCGGGCTGGCGGGTGTAGCCCAGCTCCGCCGCCTCGGCCTCGCGGCGCTCCTTCCACGTGACGCGGTCGGGGTTGGCGCCGTGCTCGGTGCCGAAGGGCCGCTCGGCGTTCGGGCTGGCCGGCTCCTCGTGGCCCTTGAGCTCGTCGAGCGTGGTGAGGAACGTCCACGCCTTGTTCTCACCGTCGAGCCGCAGGTGGCCGGTGCCCCGGCCGATCGCGGTCTCGAACGTCAGCCATGCCTCGGTGATGCCGTCCGCGACGGTCGGCTCGCCGCTGACCTCGAAGGTCACCGGGGCCATCTGGCGGGCAGCGTCGGACGTCACGACCCCGGCGACGCCCGCCGGGCCCTCGACGGTGATCAGGTTCCAGGTGAACGACACGAGGTCGCGCCAATAGGACTCGGCGGCGAACAGCGCCGCCGCGCGGTCGCCGTCGCCGGCCGAGATCGCCTCGGCGAACTCGGTCAGCCAGGAGTCCACCCGCGTGCCCGCGTCCGTGGCGCTCTCGACGGTCTGGGTCACTGCTACCTCCACGCGGACGGCGTCGGCCGACCGTGGGCGTCCGCCCGCACCCGCCCACGGTCGTGTGGCGTGGGAGACAGTGAACCGGCTCACGCGCGCGGGCGGCAGGGGTTGCACCCAGGTTGCAGCGCGCCCACGTGAGCGAACTTCGGGGCTATAGCACCAAAGTTCGCTCACATACGAGGTCAGCCCAGGACGAGGGGGCGGTAGCCGAGGACGCTGGCGGCGCCGTCGAGGTAGGCGCGGCGATGGTCGCGCGGGACCCAGTGCTCCACCGGGTGCACCGTCAGCATGCCGCCGCCGGCGATGCGCCAGTGCTCCTCGTCGGCCAGGGCGGCGGAGGCGTCCTGCTCGCCCTGCTCGCGGGCGACCTCGTCGGCAGTCATGTCCGCGAGGCTCTCCCAGCCCCCGTCGAGGGTCAATGACGCGCACGGCTCCACGCGGACGCCAGCGGTGCCGTGTCGTAGCAGATCACCAGCCGCGCGATGCGCGAGCGGTCGTCGGTCAGCGTGATCAGGTCGACGACGTCGAACGGCGCGGGCGTCCCGTCGCGCAGCACCCAGTCGTAGCGGAACGCCAGCGCCACCTCGCGCGGGTCGTCCGGGTCGACGTAGACGCGCTGCAGCGTGGTGCGCGAGGGCGACGAGTCGGCGAAGAGCGTCGGGTAGAACTCCGCCGCGGGCACCGTGCCGTAGAGCGGGGAGACGACCTCGCCGCCCGGCGCGAAGCAGGCCACGGCACGGTCGGCCGAGCCCGCGTCGAGCGCGGCGAGGTAGTCGTCGAGGATCTCCATCAGAAGATCGAGTAGGCGCCGTCGACGACGATCTCGTCGCCGGTGTGGAAGCCGCCGACGTTGGCGGCGAGGTAGACGGCGAGGCGGGCGAAGTCGTCGGGGTCGCCCCAGCGCCGCTGCGGCATCCGCTTCATCACCGCGGCCTCGAAGCGCTCGTCGTGCAGGCGCGGCGAGGCGAGCGGCGTCTCGGTCCAGCCCGCGACGATCGAGTGCGCGTTGATCCGGTGCCGCGCGAGCTCCACCGCCGCGCCCTTGATGATCGCGGTGAGACCGGCCTTGCTCGCCGCGTACGCCTCGTTGCGCGGCGCCCCGTGCACGGTGGACACGCTCGAGGTGCCGACGAGCACCCCTCCCCCGCCCCGGGCGACCATGTGCCGCGCCGCGGCCCGCAGCGTCAGGAACGCCCCGTCCAGGTTGACGCGCGTGACGCGCCGCCAGTCGTCGAGCGTGGTGTCGACGAACGCCGCCCCCGACCCGGCGACGCCGGCGTTGGCGAAGCACGAGTCGACGCGGCCGAAGTGCTCGAGCGTCGCGGCGAAGCTCCCGGTGACGGCGTCCTCGTCGCCGACGTCGCAGCGCCAGGCCCGCACCCGCGTCCCGTGCTCGGCCAGCGAGGCGGCGGCCTCCGCGTTGCGCTCGGCGTTGGTCCCCCAGATCGCGACGTCGGCACCGCAGCGCGCGAGGCCCCGGGCCATCCCGAGGCCGATCCCGGAGTTCCCGCCGGTGACCAGCGCGACGTGCCCGGAGAGGTCGAACAGACCGCTCACCGGACCGCCCACTCGCCGGTGAAGCCCGGCTCGCGCTTCTCGGTGAAGGCCCGGAACGCCTCGGGGGCGTCGGCGGTCGCGAAGTTGACCGCCTGCGTGCGGGCCTCGCTCGCGAGCGCGTCGCGCAGCGGGCGGTCCGCGTTCTCGTGCAGCAGCGCCTTGGACTGCCGGACCGCGACGGGCGCGGCGCCGACGAGGCGGGTGGTGAGGTCGTCGACGAAGCCGTCGAGCTCCTCGGGCGCCACCACCCACGTCACGAGCCCGAGCCGCTCGGCCTCCGCGGCGTCGATCATCTCGGCGAGCAGGGCCAGCCGCTTGGCCTGCTGCATCCCGACCAGGCGGGGCAGCAGCCACGAGCCGCCGAAGTCGAGCGACAGCCCGCGCTTGGCGAAGATCTGCGAGAACCGCGAGGTCGGGGTGGCGACGACGAGGTCGCAGCCCAGCGCGAGGTTCCAGCCGGCGCCCACCGCGACGCCGTCGACCTTGGCGACCGTCGGGATCGGCAGCTCGTGGAGCATCAGCGCGATCTCGTTGATGAACGCCATGCGCTCCAGCGGGTGGCCCGCACGGGCCTCGGAGACGTCGGCGCCCGCGCAGAACGCGCCGCCCGCGCCGGTGATCACCAGCGCGCGCACGGCGGTGTCGTGGCTCGCGGCGGAGAGCGCGGCGTGCAGCTCCCGCCACGACGCGGCGTCGAGCGCGTTGCGCCGCTGCGGCCGGTTGAGCGTGAGGGTGAGCACGCCGTCGGAGTGGCTGCTGAGCAGGACGTCGGAGTCCATGGGTCCTCTCCCGGGGCGTCGAGGGGCCGAGATACCGGCCCTCGAAACCTATCGATCGTCCGTTCGGCGGCCAACCGGCCCTATGCTGAGCCCGTGTCCCCGGGGCCCCTCGACGACGAGCCTGCCGAGGCGTCCGAGCAGGTCGGGCCGTCCGTCCCGCGGGGCGGTGGCCGGGAGGCCATCACGCGGGCAGCCCGGGAGAGCTTCGCCGAGCGCGGCTACCACGGCACGTCGATCCGCGACATCGCCCGCCGCGCGGGGCTGTCGCTCTCGGCGCTCTACCACTGGCACGCGGGCAAGCAGGAGCTGCTGGCCGCGTTGATCGAGGAGAGCATCGACGAGTACTTCCGCCGGTGCGACGCCGCCCTGCGGGCGGCCGGCGACGACCCGGCCGGGCGCCTCGCCGCGCTCGTCCGGGCCACCGTGGAGTACCGGGTGAGCCGGCGGGTCGAGAGCACGATCGCCACCTCGGAGTGGCGCAACCTCGAGCCGCAGCACCGCGAGCGCCTCGACGGGATGCGCGCCGCCGCCACCCGGCTGTGGGCCGACCTCATCGACGACGGCGTCGCCCGGGGCGTCTTCCGCTGCGCCCACCCCGGCGACGCCCGCCGTGCGGTGATCGCGGCCTGCAACGCGATCGCGCAGTGGTACGAGCCGCACCCGCACGGCGGACTGGACGTCACCGATCTCGTGGAGCGCTACACGGCGATCGCGCTGCGGATCGTCGACCACCGGTAGCGCGCCACCGCTACAGGTGCGCGAGCACCGCGTCCGCGGTCGAGACCTCGTGGTCCGGCGGCGCCGCCTCGACGTCGATCCAGGTCAGCGTGCCGTCGTCGACGATCGCCGCGTAGCGCTGGGAGCGGACGCCCAGCCCGAAGTCCGTGCCGTCCATGTCCAGGCCCATCGCCTTGGCGAACAGCGCGGAGCCGTCGGCGAGCATGGTCACGCCGGAGACCTGCTGGTCCTTCGCCCACGCCGTCATGACGAACGGGTCGTTCACCGACACGCACACGATGCGGTCGACGCCCTTGCCGGTGATCTCGTCGGCCTTCGCGACGAACCCGGGCAGGTGCGCGTCGCTGCAGGTCGGGCTGAACGCGGCGGGCACCCCGAACAGGACGGTCCGGCCCTTCCCGAACAGCTCCCCCGAGCGCACGGGCGACGTGTTGCCCCCGGCGTCGACGGTGGTCAGGGGCACGTCGGGGAGCTTGTCTCCCACTGCGATCATCGTTCGATCTCCTTCGCGCGGACGGAACTGAGCGGCAGCCTAGGTCAGTTGTGGCCGATCGATGCGGAATCCAGCAGATGCGCGAACTTCCGCCGCGCCTCCTCGCGGCGGGTCGGCACGTGCTCCGAGGGCACCTCGCGGGCCTCGTAGCCGCGCAGCACGCGGCGGGCGACGGTGACCTTGTGGACCTCGTCGGGGCCGTCGTAGATCCGCGCGGCGCGGGCGTGGCGGTACATCCCCTCCAGCGGCAGGTCGGTGGTGAAGCCGAGCGAGCCGTGGACCTGGATGGCGCGGTCGATGACGTTGTAGAGCACCGTCGCGCCGTAGAACTTGATCATCGCGATGTCGGTGAGCGCCGCCTCGGTGCCGCCCTGGTCCATCTTCCAGGCGGCCTGCAGCGTCATCAGCCGCGCCGCGGTCATCTCGGCGGTCGAGGTGGCGATCCAGTCCTGGACCATCTGCTTCTCGGAGAGCAGCGAGCCGTGGGTGTACCGCGAGACGGCCCGCTCGCAGAGCATGTCGAAGGCGCGCTGCGACTGCCCCAGCCAGCGCATGCAGTGGTGGATGCGCCCCGGCCCCAGCCGCTGCTGGGCGAGCAGGAAGCCGTCGCCCTCGTTGCCGACCAGGTTCTCGACGGGCACGCGCACGTCGCGGTAGATCACCTCGGCGTGCCCGCCCGGCTGCCCGGTGCGCTCCTCCGGGTGCTCCATCGTCGGGATGTCGCGCAGGACCTCCACGCCGGGGGCGTCGGCCGGGACGACGAACATCGACGCCCGGCGCCGCGGGGCCGCGTCCGGGTCGGTGACGGCCATGAGGATGAGGAAGTCGGCGACCGACCCGTTCGACGTGAACCACTTGTGCCCGTTGACGACGTACTCGTCCCCGACGCGCTCGGCCCGGGTGGTCAGCAGCGTCGGGTCGGCGCCGGCGTTCGGCTCGGTCATCGAGAACGCGCTGCGCAGCGTCCCGTCGAGCAGCGGCTCCATCCACTTCTTCTTCTGGTCGTCGTTCGCCCCGAGGGCGAGGAGCTCGGCGTTGCCCGAGTCGGGGGCGTTGTTGCCGAACACCGACGGGGCGTACACGCAGCGCCCGAGGATCTCGTGCATCAGCCCGAGCTTGACCTGGCCGAAGCCGCCGCCGCCCAGCTCCGGGGGCAGGTGCGCGGCCCACAGCCCGCGCTCCTTGACCTCCTCCTGCAGCGGCGCCGTCGCGCGCTTCAGCGTCGCCCCGTCGAGGTCGAGGGTCTCGAGCGGCTCGATCTCCTCGCGGACGAACGTCCGCATCCACGCGAGCTGCTGCTCGAACTCCGGGTCGGTGGAGAAGTCCCAGGCCATGCCGTCATCCCTTCATGCCGTGAACGCGAGGTCGAGACCCACGGTGTCCCACTCCGTGACGTAGAGGACGCCGCGGCCCGAGGACGTCACCCAGGCCGTGCGGCTCCCCGAGCCCGCGAAGCAGATGTTGGTCACGTACGGATCGTGCTCGGGCACCGGCACCTGGCGCAGCAGCTGCCCGCCCGGGGCCACGACGCTGACGGCCCCGGTCATCAGCGTCGCGACGCAGACGTTGCCCTCGCCGTCGACCGCGAGCGAGTCGAGCGGCTGGAAACCGTCGAAGCCGTGCAGGAGCTGCCGGGGGCCGAGCTGCCCGGGCCCGGTGACGTCCCAGGCCCACAGCCGGCCCGGTCCCGTCTCGGCGACGTAGACCCGCGAGCCGTCGGGGGCGAGGCCGACCCCGTTGGGCTCGACGAGCGGGTGGACGACCTCGGTGATCGACGACCCGTCGGGCTGCGCGTGGTACAGCGCGCCCGTGTCCTGGTCCCGCTCGCGCTTCTTGCCGAGATCGGTGAACCAGAAGCCGCCGTCGGCGTCGAAGACGATGTCGTTCGGCCCGCGCAGCGGGCGGCCGTCGCACGCCGTGTAGAGGTCGGTGACGTGGCCCGTGTCGAGCTCGACCCGCTGAATCCGGCCCCCGATGTAGTCCTCGGGCTGGTGGCCCGGCGCGGTGACGCCGCCGGGGCGGTCGTGCCACGCGAAGCCGCCGTTGTTGCAGACGTAGACCGCGCCGTCGGGGCCGATCGCGGCGCCGTTGGGGCCGCCTCCGAGCTCGGCGACGACGGTGGTCCGCCCGTCGGGTCCGACGCGGGTGAGCGTGCCGCGCCGGATCTCCACGACGAGGACGTCGCCGCTCGTCAGGGCGATCGGGCCCTCCGGGAACCCGAGCCCCGTCGTCACCGTGCGCATCGGTCCTCCGTCCGTCATCCGGGCTGGGTCAGGTAGCGGGGGTTGGCCACCGCGAGCTTGTCGGTCACCGCCGCGCGGACCGCGGCGAGCAGCGCGGGATCGGTGTCGTCGACCGCGCCGGACCGGATCGCGGCGGCGAGGCCGGCCTGGTCGCGGTACCCGAGCGCGGCGAGCCGCGCGGCGTGGCGCCGGTCGGTCTCCGGGCCGAGGGTGAGCTCCCGTCCCGCCCCCGCGAGGACGTTCGCCGCGACCCGGGCGAGGAACGCGACGCGCTCGTCGTCGACCGCCATGACGTCCTCGCGCAGGAACGTCGTCACGGCGTCGACGAGGTCGGCCGCCGAGGGGCGTCCGAGGAGGTCAGAGCGAGGCGCCGTGGCCTCGACACCGGCGTCCCCCGACGGCTGGAGCCCCAGCGCCAGGAGCAGGTCGTGCTCCTGCTCGGCGACCCGGCGCCCGATCGCGGCGAGCTCCACCGACGGGACGGCGCCGGAGAGGTGCCGCTCGGCCATCTCCCGGCAGTGCAGCGCCCACCAGGCCGTCCGGTGGATCTGCCACCAGCGCACGGCCTCGGGGTCGGGGCGCTGCCCGGCGACCTCCGCGTACCCGTCGAGCAGCTCGTCGACGGTGCCCAGGCCCGCGACGGGCAGCGGGGCCCCGAAGCGCCAGCACTTGACGCACAGCCAGCCGAGGTCCTCGCGGGGGTCGCCGCGGTGCACCAGCTCCCAGTCGAGCACGGCGCGCAGGCCGGTCGCGTCGACGATGAGGTTGCCGAGCCGGAAGTCGCCGTGGACGACGGCGTCGGGGACGGGATCGGGCCGGTGTCGGTCGAGCCACCGCAGCGCGATCTCGACGGCCGGCAGCGGTTCGCCGAGGCCGTCGAGGGTCGCGCGCAGGGCGTCGACGGGGTCGGCGGCCGCGAGGCCGGGGACCGCGTCGAGGGGGATCGCGTGGATGCGCGCGAGCGTGCGGCCCAGCTCGGCGGCGAGACCGGTCCGCGCGTCGGCGTAGCGGTCGTCGCGCAGCAGCCGCGGCCCGAGGGTCTCGCCGTCGACGTGCGCGGTGACCAGGTACGGCGCGCCGACGGTCGCGGGGTCGGTGCCGCTGTCGACCAGCGGCGGCACCCGCACGCCCGCGGCCTCGGCGGCCGCGATCGAGGCGGCCTCGAGGGCCATGCCGTCGGGACGGTCGGCGCCCGGCGGGTCGCGGCGCAGGACCAGGTCGCGTCGCCGCCCGTCGGTGCGCGCGGTGAAGGACCACGTCTCGCGGCTCGCGCCGGCGGTGAGCCGGCGCAGGTCCTCGACGGTGACCGCGGCGCCGGTGACGTCGGTGAGCCGGCGCGCGAGCTGGTCCGCCAGGGTCATCGGCTCTTCCGGGGTCCCGCGAAGCCGAAGAGGTAGCCCGCGACCCGGCGCATCTGGACCTCCTCGGCGCCCTCGGTGATCCGGTAGCGGCGGTGGTGACGGTAGATGTGCTCGAAGGGCGTGTGCCGGGAGTAGCCCAGCCCGCCGTGGACCTGCATCGCGCGGTCGGCGGCATCGCACACGAAGCGGTTGGCGCGGTAGTTGCACATCGAGACCCGGTCGCTGATCTCGGCGTGCGGGACGCGGTCGAGCTCCCACGCGGTCTTGCGCACCAGCCCGCGCAGCATCTCGGCCTCGGTCTGCAGTTCGACGAGCGGCCACTGGATCGCCTGGCGGGTCGCGAGCGGGGCGCCGAACGTGTGTCGCTGCCGCGCGTACTCGACGCTGCGGTCGACGCAGAACTGGCCGGCGCCCACCCCGGAGGCCGCCTGGCGGATGCGGTTCTCGTGCACGAACGTCTGCGCCACCGCCAGGCCCTCGCCCTCGGACCCGAAGATCGCCGCGTCCGGGACCCGCACGTCGTGCAGGGTCACCTCGGCGTGGTCGGTGGGCATGTTCAGCGTCCACCAGTGGAAGTCGACGGAGAAGCCGGGCGTCGCCACCGGCACGAAGAAGGCGGTGATGCCGCGCGCGTCGCCGTCGTTCCCGGCCGTGCGGGCGAACACGACGTCGTGAGTCGCGGAGTGCATCCCGGAGTTCCAGCGCTTCGCGCCGTTGATCACCCAGTCGCCGCCGTCGCGGGCGGCCGTCGTCTCCATCCACGTGGCGTCGCTGCCGTGGTCGGGCTCGCTGAGCCCGAACCCGAGGCGCGCGGTGCGCGTGAGCACGGGCTCGAGGAACTCGGCGCGCTGCTCGTCGGAGCCGAACTCGAGCAGCATGTGCACGAAGGGGAAGTTGCCGACCACCGACGACTCGTTCTGCAGGTCGTTGTGCAGCCCGAGGCCGCGGTGCGCGAGGTGCTCGCGGATCACCGCCATGTCGAGGTTCGTGCCGTCGCCCCCGCCCACCGACGCCGGGAGCCCGTAGCGCAGCCATCCCGCGGTGTCGGCCCGGCGAAACATCTCGCCGAGCAGCTCCTCCCACTCCGCCCGCGGCACGCCGCCGTGCTCGAAGTCCGTGCGGGCCCACTCGCGGCGGTGGTCGAAGAAGCGCTGGTTGTCGTCCTGCTCCTCGAGCGGGCGGATCTCCCGCTCGATGAAGTCGTCGAGCGCCTCCAGCCGCGCCGTCAGCTCCGTCGGGAGCGCGAAGTCCACACCGACCTCCTCCTGAACGACCGTTCAGGGAGCATGACAGCGCCGGGAGCGGCGACGGAAGGGCGTCGCGCCGTTGATCAACGGGGAGTTCGGACGCATAGAAGCAGCGAACGCCACGTTCGCTGCGAGACTGGCGCGCATGACCGAGCAGGAGCGGGTGCGGGTCGAGGTCACCGACGGGGTCGCCGACGTGCGGCTGTCCCGTCCCGAGAAGCGCAACGCGCTGGACCCGGCGATGTTCGAGGGCCTGGTCGAGGCCGGGGAGCAGCTGAAGAAGGACCCGGGTGTGCGCGCGGTGGTGCTCTCCGGCGAGGGCCCCGACTTCTGCGCCGGGCTCGACTTCGCCTCGTTCCGGGCGATGCGCTCCGGCGAGCGGCTCTCGGCGTCGGCGCAGCTGCCGGCGTCGTCCGGGCCGGCGCGCGCGACGGGCCAGCGCGCGGCGTGGGTGTGGGCCGAGCTGGAGGTGCCGGTGATCGCCGCGATCCGGGGCAACGCGCTGGGCGGCGGGCTGCAGATCGCCCTCGGCGCCGACATCCGCATCGTCGCCCCGGACGCCCGGCTCTCCGTGCTCGAGGCCCAGTGGGGCCTCATCCCGGACATGACCGGGACCCAGGTGCTCCCCGAGCTCGTGGGCCGCGACGTCGCGAAGGAGCTGACGCTGACCGCCCGCGTGGTCGGCGGCACCGAGGCGGCGGCGCTCGGTCTCTGCACGCGCACCGACGACGACCCGCTCGCGGCCGCGCTGGAGCTGGCCCGCCAGATCGCCGGGCGGAGCCCGCACGCCGTCCGGGCCGCGAAGCGCCTGCTCGACCTCGCCGGCCGGGTGGACCTCGAGACCGGCTTCGCCGCCGAGCAGACCGAGATCGGCGCGCTGATCGGCAGCCCCAACCAGGTCGAGGCGGTCACCGCCGGCTTCGAGAAGCGCGACCCCGTCTTCACCGACCCCATGTGAGCGAACTTTGGGCCTATAGGCCCAAGTTCGCTCACATGGGTCCGTCCAGCAGGGGCATCAGGACGGCGGCGACGTCCTCGCCGAGGTCGCGCGGGGTGCGCGGGCCGGCGGGGTCGAACCACTTGTAGGTCCAGTTCGCGGCGCCGAGGCAGGCGTTGACGTAGGTCCCGGTCGCCATCGGCAGCGTCCGCCCGGTCGCGGCGAGGTGCGCCTCCACCGCGTCGCGCAGCAGACGCTCGTAGGTGCGCCGGCGCTCGAGGATGGGCTCGGCGAGCTCCGGCGGGAGCTCCGACTCCTCCTCGAAGCAGATCGTCAGCAGGTCGCGGTGCTCGCAGGTGTACGCGGCCCGGTCGGCGATCAGCCGGCGCACCGCCTCGCGCGTCGAGGGTGCCGCGGCGACGATCGAGCGCCCGCTGGCCAGGCTCTCGTCGAGCACCTCCTCGTAGATCGCGACGAGGAGGTCCTGCTTGGTGCGCACGTAGTGGTAGAGCGTGGGCTTCGAGAGCCCGACGGTCGCGGCGACGTCGTTCATCGATGCCGCGCGGTACCCGCGGCGGCTGAAGACGGCCACGGCGGCCGCGAGGATGCGCTGCCGCTGCTCGTCGGCGCGGCTGCCCCGTGCCGATCCCGCCGTCCCGGCCCCCCGTGTCGCCATCGCTGCCCCGGTTCCCCTCGTACGCCTTGACCGAACGTCTGTGACGTGGGGTACTTTCGCCCGACCGGTCGGTCGACAGCAAGGGAGTACGCGTGTCCTACGACCTCGACGAGGTCCACGAGGACTTCCGGGCGACCTGTCGCGCCTTCACCGACGAGCGGGTGCGTCCCCTCGTCGCCGAGGCCGAGCGCCACGGTCACCCGCCCGAGCGGCTCTGGAAGGAGATGGGCGACGCCGGCCTGCTCGGCCTGCTCACGCCGCCCGAGTTCGGCGGGTCGGCCGGCGAGGGCGGCGAGGCGACAGCGGTCGCCGTGCTCGCCGAGGAGATCACCCGTGCGTGCGGCGGCATCGCGGTCGGCGCCCTGGTCAGCGCCTACATGGCCGCCCCGCACATCGTCCGCCACGGCACCACCGACCAGCGGGAGCGCTGGGTCGCGGCGCTGGCCGCCGGCGAGGCGATCGCCGCCATCGCCGTCACCGAGCCCGGCGCGGGCTCGGACGTCGCCGGCATCACCACGCGCGCCCGGCGCACCGACGCGGGCTGGGTGCTCGACGGCCGGAAGATGTACATCACCAACGCGGGCCTCGCCGACGTGCTGGTCGTCGGCGCGAAGACCGACCCGGACGGCGGCCACCGCGGCATCACCACGTTCGTCGTCCCCGCCGGGACGCCCGGGCTCTCCTTCGGCGCGCCCCTGCAGAAGATGGGCTGGCACTCGTCGGACACCCGCGAGGTCGTGCTCGACGGCGTGGTGCTCGGCGAGGACGCCGTGCTCGGCGTCGAGGGCCGCGGCTTCCACCAGATCATGAGCGCCTTCCAGCTCGAGCGGGTCGCGCTCGCGGCGATGGGCCTCGGCCACGCCGCCGAGGCCCTGGACACGGTCACCGAGTACGTCCGCGGCCGCGAGGTCGCCGGTGCGCCGCTGACCGACCGGCAGGCGATCCGCCACCGTCTCGCCGCGATGGAGATCGAGCTCGAGGCCGCGCGGGTGATGACCTACAAGGCCGCCGACCGCCTCGACCGCGGCCACCCCGAGGCCGACCGCTCGGTGGCCGCCGCCAAGTACTTCGCGGCCAAGGCCGCCGCGTGGATCGTCGACGAGGCCGTGCAGCTCTTCGGCGGCGCGGGCTACCTGGAGGAGACGCCCGTCGCGCGCCACCACCGCGACGTGCGGATCCTGCGCATCGGCGGCGGCACCGACGAGATCCAGCTCGAGATCCTCGCGAAGCGGCTCGTGCCGTGACGGACACGACCGACACCACCGACACCACCGGCACCGCGAACGGCGCGCGTCCCCCGTGGGAGGTGTCGGCGGCCCATCCCCCCGGGCCGCCGGCACCTCCCTCGGGCGGCGACGTCCTCGCGGCCGCCGACCGGGCCCGCCTCGGCGGCGACACCGCGCGCTGGCCGCAGAAGCTCCCCGTGCGCCGGCGCCTCGACGTGCTGCTCGACCCCGGGAGCTTCGTCGAGGACGGCGTGCTCGCCGCGGCGAACGACCCGGGCATGCCCGGCGACGGCGTCGTCACCGGCGTCGGGACGGTCGACGGCCGCCCCGTCGCGGTGATCGCCCACGACTTCGGGGTCAAGGCGGGGTCCTGGGGCGAACGGACCTGCGAGAAGCAGATCCGCATCCTCGAGCGCGCCGACCGCGACCTGCTCCCGGTCTTCTACCTCGTCGACTCCGCGGGCGGGCGGCTCACCGAACAGATGGGCTTCTTCCCCGGTCGCCGCGGCGCCTCGCGGATCTTCCACCTGCAGGTCGCCCTGTCCGGGCGCGTGCCCCAGATCTGCTGCCTGCACGGGCCGTCGGCGGCCGGCGGGGCCTACATGCCGGCGTTCACCGACTGGGTCGGCATGGTCGACGGCCAGGCCTCGATGTACCTCGCGTCGCCCCGGGTGGCGGAGAAGGTCACCGGCGAGCGCACCACCGCCGAGGAGATGGGCGGGGCTCGCATGCACGCCGAGGTCTCGGGATGCGGCGACGCGGTGTTCGACGAGGACTGGCAGGCGATCGCCGCGGCGCGCCTGCTGTTCTCGTACCTCCCGACCCGCTTCGACCAGGCCCCGCCGGCCGCGGAGTCCCGCGAGCCCGAGGCGAGCGGCTGGGAAGGCCTGGTGCCCGAGGACCCGACCGTCGGCTACGACGTCCTCGCCGTGATCGACCGCCTCGTCGACGGCGGCTCCTTCTTCGAGATCAAGCCGGACTGGGCGCAGGAGATCGTCGTCGGGTTCGCGCGCCTCGAGGGCCGTGTGGTCGGGCTCGTCGCCAACCAGCCGCGGGTGCGCAGCGGGGCGATCCACGTCGACTCCGCCGACAAGGCCACCCGCTTCATCGCGCTCTGCGACGCGTTCGACGTGCCGCTGGTCTTCCTGCAGGACGTGCCCGGCTTCATGGTCGGCGTCGCCGTCGAGCGCCAGGGCATCATCCGCCACGGCGCGAAGATGATCGCGGCGATGTCCTCGGCCGAGGTCCCGAAGTTCACGGTCGTCCTGCGCAAGGCCTACGCGGCGGGCTACTACGCGATGTGCGCGCCGGGCTTCGAGCCCCGGGCCACGCTCGCCCTGCCCAGCGCCTTCATCGGCGCGATGGGCCCGGAGGCCTCGGTGAACGCCGTCTACGCCGGCAAGATCGCCGCGATCGAGGACGACGACGAGCGCGCGGCCTTCGTCGCCGCTCGCGTCGAGGAGCACCGCGCGGAGGTCAACCTCCTGCGCATGGGCGACGAGCTCGTCGTCGACGCCGTCGTGCCCGGCGAGGAGCTGCGCGGCGAGCTCGTCGCGCGGCTGCGCCACGCCGACGGCTGGACCCGCACGAGCGGGCGCCGTCACCACCCCGTCAGTCCCGTGTGACCGGAGGATCGTTCATGGACTCGTCCGACACCCTCGGCGCCCTGATCTCCGCGCCGCTGATCCCGCTGCCCGAGCGCTGGCGCTCCCCCGAGCGCGCCGACGAGCTGGCCGCGTGCCGCGCCCGCCACGACGCGGACCCCGACGACTACTGGGCCTGGGTCGCGGCACAGCACCGCTGGCTGACGCCGTGGGAGACCGTGCGCTCCGGCGAGCTGGGCGACTTCCGGTACTTCGAGGGCGGGCGCATCAACGTCGCCGACAACTGTGTCGACCGCTGGGCCGACGACCCGGCGACCGCGCAGCGCCCCGCGATCGTGTGGGAGGGCGAGCCGGGCGACACCCGCACGCTGACCTACGCCGAGCTGGCCGACGAGACCGACCGCCTCGCGGGCGGGCTGCGCGCCCTCGGCATCGGTCGGGGCGACGTCGTCGCCGTCTACATGCCCAACCTCGTCGAGGCGTTCACCGCGATCCACGCCTGCAACAAGATCGGCGCGATCTACACGGTGCTGTTCTCCGGCTTCGGCCGCGACGCCGTCGCCTCGCGGCTGTCCGCGGCGCGGGCGAAGGCCGTGATCGTCGCCGACGCGATCTACCGGCGCGGGAAGCCCGTCGAGCTGCTGGAGACGCTGCGGGCGGCACGGGCGGACGCCCCGACCGTCGAGCACGTCGTCGTGGTCGACCGCACCGGACGCGGCGTGCCGCTCTCCGGGGACGAGGTCTCCTACGCGACCCTGCTCGCCGAGCACCCCGAGGGCGCCCCGACCGTCGCCCTCGACCCCAACGAGGCCGCCTTCCTGATCTTCACGAGCGGCACCGAGTCACGCCCCAAGGGCGTCGTGCACTCCGTCGGCGGCTTCCTGCTCGGCACCTGGGCCAACGTGCACTGGCAGGCCGGGCCCGTCGAGGGCGACGTCTACTGGGTCGCCGCCGACGTCGGCTGGCTGACCTTCCCCATCCAGGCGGTCATCGGCGGGCTCGCCCACGGGTCGACGATCGCCTGCTACGAGGGCGCGCTGGACACCCCGGGCCCGTCGCGGTTCTACGACGTCTGCGCCCGCCACGGGGTCACCCAGGTGCTGTGCGCCCCGACCGTGCTGCGGCTGCTGCGCAAGTTCGGAGACGACCTCGCCGCGTCGCATCCCCTCCCCCGCCTCCAGCTGATCACCGTGCAGGGCGAGCCGCTCGACGGCGAGACGTTCACCTGGGGGTACGAGACGTTCGGGGTGCCGATCGTCAACGCCTACGGCCAGACCGAGACCGGGTCGACGTGGACCTACCCGGTCACCGGGGTCGAGGACCTCAAGGCCGGCTCGACGGGCACGCCGGTGCCGGGGCACGCGTTCGCGGTCGTCGACGACGAGGGCGAGCCCGTCCCGGCCGGGGTGAAGGGCAACCTCGTCATGACCCGGCCGTTCCCGACGCTGGCCCGCACGGTGTGGGACGACCACGAGCGCTACCTGTCGACGTACTTCGGGCGCTTCCCGGGCCGCTACGCCACCAACGACGAGGCCGTCGTCGACACCGACGGGCACCTGTGGGTCCTCGGGCGCGCCGACGACGTCATCAACGTCGCGGCCCACCGGCTCTCGACCATGGAGATCGAGGCCGTCGTCGGCACGCACCCGCAGGTCGTCGAGGCGGCCGTCGTCGGCATTCCCGACGCGACGAAGGGGACGGTGCCGGTCGCGTTCGTGACGGTCACGGGCGAACCCGACGGCGTGCCCGAGGAGGTGCGCACGCTGGTGGCGGACACCATCGGCGGGCTCGCCCGCCCGGAGCGCGTCATCGTCACCCCGGCCATGCCCAAGACCCGTACCGGCAAGATCATGCGGCGGCTGATGCGCGAGGTCCTCCTGCACGGCGAGGCCCGCAGCGACACCAGCGCGCTCGAGGACCCGGGCAGCCTGGACACCCTGGCCGGGGCGGTGCGGGTGTGAGCGGCCTGTGGTTCGAGGAGCTCGAGGTCGGTCGCGTCGTCCACCACGCGACCCGGCGCACGGTCACCGAGACCGACAACGTCATGTTCACGACGATGACCATGAACCCGGCGCCGCTGCACCTCGACCACGAGTACGCGGCGAGCACCGAGTTCGGGCGCCCGCTGGTCAACAGCATGTTCACGCTCGCCCTGGTCGTCGGGCTCTCGGTGCCGGAGCTGACGCTGGGCACGATCGTCGCCCAGCTCGGGATCGACGACGTGCTGTTCCCGTCGCCGGTGTTCCACGGCGACACGGTGCGCGTCGAGACCGAGGTCGCGTCGGCGCGGGCGTCGAGCAGCAGGCCCGACGCCGGGATCGTGGTGTTCGCGCACCGGGCGCTGAACCAGCGCAACGACGTGGTGTGCACCTGCCGGCGCACGGGGCTCATGTACAGAAAGCCGGCATGACGGTCCCCCGCAGCCTGCTCTTCGTGCCCGGCGCACGCCCGGACATGGTCGCCAAGGTCCCGCGCTGGGCGCCCGACGCGGTCGCCGTCGACCTCGAGGACGCCGTCGCCCCCGCCGACAAGGACACCGCCCGCGAGGCCACCGTCCGGGCGGTCGGGGACCTGCCGCGGGACACCGGGCTGCAGGTGTTCGTGCGGGTCAACGCCCCGTCGACGTCCTGGTACGCCGACGACGTCGCCGCGGTCGCCTCGGCCGGGCCCGCGGTGCACGGCGTCGTCCTGCCCAAGCTCGAGACCCCCGGGCAGCTCGCCGACCTGCACGGGCGCCTCGGCCTCCCGGTGATCGGCGGCCTGGAGACCGTGCGGGGCGTGGCACGCTGCCGGGAGCTGCTGGGCGGCGAGGGCCTCCTCGCGGCGTACTTCGGCGCCGAGGACTTCATCGCCTCGATCGGCGGGCGCCGCACCCCGGGCAGCCGCGAGGTGCTGTACGCCCGCAGCGAGGTCGTGCTCGCCGCGGCCGTCGCCGGCGTCGGCGCGCTCGACCAGACCGTCGTCGCCGCCCACGACGCCGAGGCGTTCCGGGGCGACGCCGCCGCCGGCCGCGACCTCGGGTACGACGGCAAGATCTGCATCCACCCGTCGCAGGTCGCGCTCGCCCACGAGGCGTTCACGCCGACCGACGACGAGGTCGCCCACGCCCGGGAGGTCATCGAGGCGGGGCGGTCGGGGGTCGGGGTCGTCGACGGTGAGATGGTCGACGACGTGCACCTGAGGATGGCGCGCGCCGTGCTGGGCCGGGCCGGGGTGGACGCGTGAGGGTCGGGCTCATGATGTCGCCGACGATGGCGCCGGGCGACGCGCAGCGGGCCGAGGAGCATGGCTTCGACATCGTCGCGGCCGGCGAGCACGTCCTCTTCGGCAGCCCGACGGCGAACGCCTTCGTCAGCCTGGCCGCCGCGGCCCCGGTGACCACCCGCGTGCGCCTGCTCAGCGCGGTGACGCTGCTGCCGCTCTACCCCGCGCCGCTCGCCGCCAAGATGGCCGCGACGCTCGACCGGCTCTCCGGTGGGCGCTTCGAGCTCGGGATCGGGGTCGGCGGCGAGAACCCGGTGGAGTTCGCCGCGTGCGGGGTGCCGGTGCGCGAGCGCGGGCGGCGCACCGACGCCGGGATCGACACGCTCGCGCGGCTCTTCGCCGGCGAGGAGATCGACGTCGACGGCACCCCGGCCGTCCTCGACCCGCTCCCGGTGCAGCGTCCCCGCCCGCCGGTGTGGGTCGGCGGGCGCTCGGAGGCGTCGATGCGCCGCGCCGGGCGCGCGGGCGACGTCTGGATGCCCTACCTCGGGAGCCCGGACCGCGTCGCCCGCGGCCTGCGCACCGCCCGCGAGGAGGCCGAGCGCCACGGCCGGGACCCGGGCGAGGTCACCGGCGCGTACTTCGCGTGGTCCTGCGTCGACCCCGACCCGGCCGTCGCCCGCCGCAGCGCCCTCGACGCCCTCGCCGCGACCTACGGCCAGGACATGGAGCGGATCGTCGACGCCTGCGTCCCGCACGGCACGCCCGAGCAGGTCGCGGCCCGGCTGGCCGAGTACCGCGACGCGGGTGCGGAGTCGGTGGTGATCGCGGCGGCGGTGGGCGGCGAGGGACGCGAGCGCATGATCGACCTCGTCGCGGACGACGTCCTCCCCCGGCTGCGGTGAGCCCGCCGTGCCATTGGACGGAATGCCGAGTGACCGGCGGGTCGCGGGTGCCGCAGAGTGCTCGCGCCAGCGACCCCCATCCCCGTGCGAGGAGCCTCGATGACCGCGGAGTTCGTGACGGCGGCCGAGACGCCGCGGAGCAGCCTGCCGGGCCGTCCCGAGCCGTTCGTGCTGGCCGCCGGCGAGGGCGAGCGGGCGCACCTGTTCGACCAGCTGTTCACCGTGCTGCTCTCCGGTGACGAGACCGAGGGGCAGTTCGGGGTGTTCACGATGGAGGCGCCGCGCGGCCGGGCGATCCCGGTGCACGCCCACGACGACGTCCACGAGAACTTCTACGTCCTCGACGGGCAGGTGCGCGTCGCGATCGAGGGCACCGACGGCGAGGTCCTCGACCGTGTGCTGACCACCGGCGACTTCGGCTACGTCCCGGCCGGGCGCAAGCACACGTTCCGGGTCGAGTCGCTGCGCGCGCGGACCCTCGGCGTCTCGACCGGAGGCTTCGAGCGCTTCTTCGCCGCCGCCGGCGAGCGCACCGACGCGACGGCGCCACCACCGGTCCCCGTGATCCCCTCCCCCGAGCAGCTGGGCGACGCCGCGCGCCGCTACCGCAACGAGTTCTTCCACGATGTCCGTCTCATCGACTGAGATCCCGGAGTCGGTCCGCGTCGACGGGGTCGACGGCGTCGCCGTGTGGCGGGCCGTCGAGTACGCCGCGGTCCCGGGCTACCGGCCGCTCCTGCTGGACCTGTACCGGCCCCACGACGGGCCCCCGCCCCCGCTGGTCGTGTTCGTGCACGGCGGCGGCTGGCGCGTCGGCACCCGCGCGCTGGTCGGGCCGATGTACGCCGACTGGTGCCCGTCCCCGTTCGCCCGGCTCGCGGCGTCCGGGGTCGCGGTGGCGTCGCTGGACTACCGGCTCTCCGGGGAGGCGCGGTTCCCGGCGCCGCTCGAGGACGTGATGGCCGGCCTGCACTGGGTGCGCGAGCACGCCGAGGCCGTCGACGTCGACGCCACCCGGGTCGCGCTGTGGGGCGAGTCGGCGGGCGGCCACCTCGCCGCCCTGCTCGGGCTCACCGACCCCGACGTGCGCGCCGTCGTCGACTGGTACGGCCCGGCCGACCTCACCACCCTCGCCGAGGACGCCGCGGCCGGCGGGATCAGCGCCGTCGACCCGGCGGCCGCCGACTCCCGGGAGGCGCTGATGCTCGGCGTGACCCCGGCCGCGGACCCCGACCGCGCCCGCGCCGCGAGCCCCGTGGCCCACGTCCGCTCCGGTGCCCCGCCGTTCCTGCTCCGGCACGGCACGGGCGACACCCTGGTCCCGTCGCGCCAGTCCGAGCGCCTCGTGGCGGCGCTGGAGTCCGTCGGCGCCGAGGTGACGCTGGACCTCGTCCCCGGCGCCGACCACCTCTGGCGCGGGAGCCCCGTCGTCGCCGCCGCGGCGTTCGACGACGCGGCCGCTTTCCTCCGGCGTCACCTCGGGGTCTGACCGAGCTCCGCGATGCGCGTGCCCGACACCCGGGCGAGCACGGCGGCGCCGGAGTGGAGGCCGTACCGACCGCTCGGCGCTCTCCAGAATGATCTCTCGAGGATGTCACCAGCGTCGTGTTCGGGACGACCCTGGTGACACTCCCGGGAGATCGAACTGGAGAGCACTGCCGTTCGGTCGTACCGGGCTCTCGTGGCCATGCGGGATCCCGCGACGGCGGCGTGGGAGCTCAGGCGTCCCGACGTCCCAGGTAGCGCGAGCGGCGGCACTTCACCGCACGCCGGGTCTGATCAGCCCCGCCCGGGGCCGAGCCCCCGGGAGACGCCGCGGGCGGTCGCCGACACGACGTGCTCGTAGGCCCGGGGGGACGCGCCGCCGGCCGGCACGACGATCGAGACCGCGGCGACCGTCGCCCAGGTCGCGTCGCGGACCGGTGCGGCCACCGACGCCACCGGGGCGGGATCGCTGCGGTCGAACACGACGACGCCCCGCCGCCGGATGTCCGCGAGCCGCCGACGCAGCGGTGCGGTGGTGGCCGCCGGGGCCGAGCGTGTCGAGCACGGCCGCCCGCTCCTCGTCGTCGGCGTGGGCGAGCAGCACCAGCCCCACCCCGGTGTGGTGCAACGGCATCCGGCCGCCGACCCGGTAGGCGATCTCCACGGCGCCGTGCGCCGAGAGCCGCTCCAACGAGGTGCTCGCCTCGGTCCGCGCCGGCGCCCGCCTCGCGCGACGCCGCCCACCCTGACCCGTCAGGACCGCCCGAGCAGGCGCTCGGACAGGGCCCACAGCCGGGCCGCGTTCTCCGGGTCGAGCGCGAACGGTGCGACGCCGTGGCGGCCGTCGGACTGCGCGCGGTTCGTGATCACGGCCGCCTCGTGGCAGTCCTCGAAGTAGCGGCCGCCGACGCCCTCGAGCAGCGGCGAGACCGCGAGCAGCACCGACGTCGACGCGCCCTGCTCGGTGGTCTTGAGGACGTCCGACGCTCCGGCACTGCGCCGCGCCGCGATCAGGGCCTCCATGTCGACGTACCGCTGGAGGCCCGTCGCGATGCCGCCGGGCATGAGGGCGTTGACCGTGATGCCGTCGTCGGCCCACCGCCGCGTCGCCTCGACGGCGAAGAGCACGTTGGCCGTCTTCGACTGGCCGTAGGCGAGGAACGGGTCGTACGGCACGAACGCGAACACCGGGTCGTCGAAGAGCACCGGGCAGCGCAGGTGCGCCGCCGACGACACGGACACGACACGGGCACCGTCGGCCGCCGCCAGCGCGCGGTGCAGGCCCGTCGCCAGCGCGAAGTGGCCCAGGTGGTTGGTCGCGAACTGGGTCTCGAGCCCGTCGGCCAGCGTCAGCTCCGGCAGGGCCATGACGCCGGCGTTGTTCACGAGCAGGTCGAGCGGGCCGTCCCAGCCCTCGGCGAACGCGGCGATCGAGCCGCGGTCACCCAGCTCGAGGGGCCGGACGTCGACGCGGGCGTCGGGGGCGCCGGCGCGGATGTCGTCGGCGACCTCCCGCCCGGCGTCGGTGTCGCGCACGGCGAGGGTGACCTCCGCGCCGTGGGTCGCGAGCGTGCGGGCGGTCTCGACGCCGATCCCCGAGGACGCGCCGGTGACGACGGCGCGCCGACCGGTGAGGTCGACGCCCGCGGCGACCTCCTCGGCGGTGGAGAACTCGCCGAACGGGGTGGTGATCAGCTCTGCGGTCGCGGTCATGGGTTCTCCCGGTGAGCGATGAAACGTAGGTTTCCTACGCTTACTGCTCCACCGTACACCTCAAGCGTAGGACGTCTACGCTTGTTCCGTGCCCCAGCGAGCCGACGCCCGCGCGAACAGGTCCGCCCTGCTCGCCGCCGCCGCGCGCCTGTTCGCCGACCAGGGTCCGGACGTCCCCCTCGACGCGGTCGCGCGCGAGGCGGGCGTCAGCATCGCGACGCTGTACCGGAACTTCCCGAGCCGCGAGGACCTCGTCGCCGCGACCTACGCCGCCGAGATCCGCGCCCTGGGCGAGCTCGATCTCGAGCAGGGCACCGCCGCCGAGGCGCTCGCGCGCTGGCTCGCGCGGTTCGTGGAGTACGCCCGGACGAAGCGTGCCCTCGGCGAGCTCGTGCACGCGCTGCCCGCCGGCACCCACCCGCCGGTCCGCGAGGCGATCCTCGACGCCCTCGCCCGCATCCTCGCGGCCGGGGAGTCCGACGGCTCGCTGCAGGCCGACCGCGACGCCCAGGACGTCCTCGCCCTCCTCGCGGGACTGTGGACCCTGCCCGCGGGCCCGGAGTGGCCGGCCCGCGCCGACCGCCTGGCCCGCTTCGTGCTCGACGGCCTGCGCGCCTGAGGTCTGTGCGCCGCGCCCGGTCCGAGCGGGGCGCCGTCGTGCTGACCCTCCAGAGACTTGACCTCTTCTTTGCCTTTCCTTGACCTCCTCGACCACGGGCCGTTCGATGGCCGGGCACCCCGAGACGACGAGGAGCACCCCATGGTGAGCGACGCGTCCGGGTCCGGCCGCCCCTCCCTGCGCGTCCCGCGCCGGGTGGCCGCCGCGAGCCTGGTCGGCACGACGATCGAGTGGTTCGACTTCTTCATCTACGGCACGGCCGCGGCGCTCGTCTTCAACAAGGTCTTCTTCCCGTCCGTCGCGCCGGCCGTCGGGACGATCGCCGCGCTCGGCACGTTCGCCACCGGGTTCATCGCCCGCCCGATCGGCGGAGCGGTGTTCGCGCACTTCGGCGACCGCATCGGCCGCAAACCGATGCTCGTGTACTCGCTGCTGCTCATGGGCGCGGCGACGGTCGGCATCGGCCTGCTGCCCGGGTACGCGACGATCGGCGTGCTCGCCCCGGTGCTGCTCGTGGTGCTGCGGTTCGCCCAGGGCTTCGGGGTCGGGGGCGAGTGGGGCGGCGCCGCGCTCATGGCCGTCGAGAACGCCCCGGAGGGCCGGCGCGGCTTCTACGGGAGCTGGCCCCAGGTCGGCGTCCCCCTCGGCCTGGTCATGGGCACCGGCTCGTTCCTCGTGCTCGACCTGACCGTCAGCGAGGCGTCGTTCCTCGCCTGGGGCTGGCGGATCCCGTTCCTGGCGAGCGCCGTCCTCATCGCGGTGGGCCTGTGGATCCGGCTGACCGTCGCCGAGAGCCCGGTGTTCCGCCGCGACCAGGAGCGCCGCGAGGCGAGCCGGCTGCCGGTCCTGCAGGTGCTCCGGGAGCACCCGAAGCTCATCCTGCTGGCGGCGGGGTCGTTCGTCGCCACCAACGCGACCTTCTACATCAGCTCGGTCTGGCTCGTCTCGTACGCGACGACGGAGCTCGACTACGAGCGCAGCGAGGTCCTCGGCGCGAACACGTTCCTGTCCGCGGCCGACATCCCCATGATCCTGCTGCTCGGCCTGCTCTCGGACCGGATCGGGCGCCGGCCGCTCTTCCTCGGCGGGATGGCGCTGCTCGCGGTGTTCTCGATCCCGTACTTCCTGCTCGTCGGCACCGGCGTGATCGGCCTGTTCGTCCTCGGCGGACTCGTCGTCCAGGCCTGCCGCAGTGCGGTGTACGGGCCGCAGTCGGCGTACTTCTCCGAGCTCTTCCCGACTCACCTGCGCTACAGCGGCGCCTCGCTCTCCTACCAGATCGCGTCGATCGTCGGCGGGGTCTCGCCGGCGATCTGCGGGCTCCTCGTGCTCTGGACCGGCAGCCTCCTGGCCGTCGCCGGCTTCACAGTGCTGCTCGCCCTGGTCTCGCTCGCGAGCAGCTGGGGCATGAGCGAGACGCTGACGCGGGGCCTCGACGCTCCCGACGAGATGCGCGCCGCAGCCTAGTCCTTGTTCAGGACTGGACAGTTGTTATTCTCAACCGACGCCGGCCACGTCGAGGTGGCGCCCGACGTTCGTGATCGCGTCGTCGCGACCCTCGCCGACCTCGTTCGCCGTGGACGCGACGCCCCGGGCTGCCTCGGGGTCGCGATCACGGCCGACTCGGTGGACCCCGCCCGGATCGACATCTACGAGCGCTGGGACTCGGCGGAGGCGCTCGACGCCTGGCGGGCCGTCGCCCACGCCCCCGACATCGGGGACGTCATCGTCGCCGACCACACACGCCTCTACGACGCCACGGGCGAACGGTCGCCCTTCTGACGCGGGGCCCGCATGATGGCCCCATGAGCGACCTGTCGTCCGAGGAACGCTTCGTGGTGGAGACGGTCCGGGACTTCGTGGACCGTGAGGTGCGCCCGCAGGTCCGCGACATGGAGCACGCCAACACCTACCCCGAGAAGTTCATCGAGCAGATGAAGCAGCTCGGGATCTACGGGTTGGCGATCCCCGAGCCGTGGGGCGAGGCGCCGGTGTCGATGCCCTGCTACGCGCTCGTCACCGCCGAGCTCGCCCGCGGCTGGATGAGCCTGGCCGGCGCGATGGGCGGGCACACCGTCGTCGCGAAGCTGCTCGTCGAGTTCGGGACGAAGGAGCAGCAGGACCGCTACCTGCCGCGCATGGCGACCGGGGAGCTGCGCGCCACGATGGCGCTCACCGAGCCCGGCGGCGGGTCGGACCTGCAGGCGATGACGACCACGGCGCGCCGCTCCGGCGACGGGTTCGTGGTCAACGGCGCCAAGACCTGGATCTCCAACGCCCGCCGGTCCGGGCTGATCGCGCTGATGTGCAAGACCGACCCCGACGCCGAGCCCAAGCACCGCGGCGTGTCGATCCTGCTCGTCGAGCACGGCCCCGGCCTCGAGGTCTCCCAGGACCTCTCCAAGCTGGGCTACAAAGGCGTCGAGGCCTGCGAGCTGACGTTCACCGACATGGCGGTGCCCGCCGACGCGCTGCTCGGTGGGGAGGAGGGCCGCGGCTTCGCGCAGATGATGAAGGGCCTCGAGACCGGCCGCATCCAGGTCGCGGCCCGCGCGCTCGGGGTCGCCACCGCCGCGTTCGACGACGCGCTGCGCTACGCCCAGGAGCGCGAGGCGTTCGGGCAGCCGATCTGGCGCCACCAGTCGATCGGGAACTACCTCGCCGACATGGGCACCAAGATCACCGCCGCCCGTCAGCTGGTCCTGCACGCCGCCGAGAAGTTCGACGCCGGGCAGCGCGCCGACATGGAAGCCGGCATGGCCAAGCTGTTCACCTCCGAGACCGCCATGGAGGTCGCCCTGAACGCCGTGCGCATCCACGGCGGCTACGGCTACTCCACCGAGTACGACGTCGAACGCTACTTCCGCGACGCCCCCCTGATGATCGTCGGCGAGGGCACCAACGAGATCCAGCAGGGCGTCATCGCCTCCCAACTGGTCAAGCGGGGAGGACTCGGCGACATCTGACTGACTCGTCAGTCAGTACTTGCGATTCCCGCAGGACTCCACCTACGGTCGGCGGCGTGACCGAGGGCTCCGCCGACAGCGAGCTGCGGCAGCGCGTGCGGGCGGCCGTCGACCGGTGCGGCACGCGCCGGGAGGTCGCGACCGCGATCGGGCTCGACGAGATCAAGCTGTCGAAGGCCCTCGCCGGGCGCCGCCGGTTCACCGCCGGCGAGCTCGCCGCGATCGCGGACGTCACCGGCGCGCCGCTCGGCTGGCTCGCCCGCGGTGACGACCCCCCGGTGACGGCCACCCCGGGTCCGTCGCTCCGTGAGGACGCGACGCCCGACCCCGACGGCGCGCGCAAACGGATCCTCGACGCCGCGTGGACCCTCATCGCCACGGCGGGCTACCACCGGGTCCGCGTCGCCGACGTGGCCGAGCGCGCGGGCACCAGCAGCGCCGCGGTCCACTACCACTTCCCCGGGCGGGAGGCCCTGCTCGGCGAGGCCCTGCGCCACAACGTGGAGCTGGCGTTCGCGCGCCAGTCCGCCGCGCTGGCCACCGTCACCGACCCGCATGCGCGCCTCGTCACCCTGCTCGACCTGCAGATGCCCGACGGGCCCGTCCTCGAGCCCGAGTGGTCGATCTGGATGCAGGTCTGGGTGGAGGCGGTGCTCGACGCGGGCCGCCGCGAGCTGTACGCCCAGGCGCAGGACCGGTGGTTCCGGACGGTCCTGATGACGCTGCGCGACGGTGCCGAGGCCGGGGTCTTCCGCGCCGACACGGACCTCGAGCTGCGCGCCCGCCAGCTGACGGCGCTGGTCGACGGCCTCGGGGTCGGCGTCATGACCGAGGCCTCCCGGGCCGCCGACATGCGCGCGGCGCTCCACGACTTCATCGCCCACACGATCCTGCGAGAGGACGCGTCATGCCCCGAACCGTGAACCGCCACGTGGTCATCACGGCGGCGCTGACCGGGGCCGCCGACAGCCCCGGCAAGAGCCCCCACGTCCCGGTCACCCCGGCGCAGATCGCCGACGACGCGGTCGCCGCCGCCCGGGCCGGCGCCGCCGTCGTCCACGTCCACGTCCGCCATCCCGAGACGGGCATCCGGTCCCGCGACGTCGCCCTCTACCGCGAGGCGGTCCGCCTCATCCGGGCCGCCGACGTCGACGTCGTCCTCAACCTCACCGCGGGCATGGGCGGCGACCTCGTGATCGACGAGGAGGACCCGCTCAAGCCGGTCGACGGCACCGACCTCGTCAACGCGATCGACCGCCTCCCGCACGTCGAGGAGCTCCGGCCCGAGATCGCGACGCTCGACTGCGGCTCGTACAACTTCGGGGACGGCAGCGCCCTCTACGTGTCCACGACGGACATGCTGCGCGTCGGCGCGCGGCGCTTCCAGGAGCTCGGCGTGAAGCCCGAGCTGGAGATCTTCGACACCGGGCAGCTGTGGTTCGCGAAGGTCATGCACGACGAAGGGCTCATCGACCGGCCCGCGCTGATGCAGCTGTGCATGGGCGTGCCCTACGGCGCGCCGGCCGACCCCGGCCTGCTGCAGGCGATGGTCAACCTGCTGCCGGAGGACGCGCAGTTCACGTCCTTCGCGCTCGGCCGCGACCAGCTGCCGTGGGTGGCGCAGTCGGTGCTGCACGGCGGGCACGCCCGCGTGGGGCTCGAGGACAACCTCTACCTCGCCCGCGGGGTGAAGGCGACGAACGCGCAGCTGGTCGACCGCGCGGTGACGATCGTGGAGTCGCTCGGGGCCGCCGTCGCCACCCCGGACGAGGCCCGTGAGATCTTCGGGCTGGGCGCGCGGTGAGCCGTCCCGCCACCCGTCCGGTCGCGTGCATCGGGGCCGGCGTCATCGGCGGGGGGTGGGCCGCGCACTTCCTCGCCCGGGGCTTCGACGTCGTGGCCTGGGACCCGGCGCCGGACGCCGAGGAGCGGCTGCGGCGCACCGTCGACGCCGCCTGGCCCGCCCTCACCGAGCTGGGACTCGACCCCACCGCCGACCGGGACCGGCTGCGCGTGGCCGCGTCGCTGCGCGAGGCCTGCGCGGATGCCGTCGTCGTCCAGGAGAGCGCGCCCGAGGACCTCGACCTCAAGCGCGGCCTGCTCGCCGAGATCGTCGCGGCGACGGGGGACGACACCGTGGTCGCGTCCTCGACCTCCGGCTTCCCGATGGGCGAGATGGCGACGGCGGCGGCCGACCCGTCGCGCCTCGTCGTCGGGCACCCCTTCAACCCGCCGTACCTCATCCCGCTCGTCGAGGTGGTCGGCGGGCCGTCGACCGATCCCGCGGTGACGCGGCGGGCCGCCGAGTTCTACCGGGCGACCGGCAAGACGGTGATCGAGATGGATCGCGAGGTGCCCGGCTTCGTCGCCAACCGGCTGCAGGAGGCGCTCTGGCGGGAGGCGCTGCACATGGTCGCCAACGGGGACGCGACGGTGGAGCAGATCGACGCCGCGATCACCGAGGGCCCGGGGCTGCGCTGGCCGGTGCACGGCCCGTGCCTCACCTTCCACCTCGCCGGCGGCGAGGGCGGCATGGCCCACATGCTCGACCACTTCGGGCCGTCCCTGCGCGCACCGTGGACCCGGCTGGACGCGCCGGAGCTGACCGGGTCGTTGCGCGACGCCATGGTCGCGGGGACGGCGAACGGGCACGACTACGCCACCCTGGTCGCCGAGCGGGACCGCGCCGTGATCGCGATCCGCCGCGCCGTGGAGCAGGCCCGACGTCCCTGAACCGTCAGGGCATGGTGCTCGGCTCGACGGTCGTGTCCTCGGGCCTCCCTGCCTGGTCCAGACGGCGCAGTCGGGCGCCGAGGACACCGAGGCAGACGCCGGCGGCGACCGCGAGGGCGACCGGGTACCAGAGCGCCAGGCGCGACGGGTCGTCGATGGCCTCGGCCCAGGTCCACCCGACCAACGCGATGATCAGCAGCATCGCGGCCATGAGCCAACGCCGCAGCGCGGGGATCGCGGTGTGGTCCATGACCCCAGGGTGACGGGCGCAGGGGATCTCGGCCAGGGCGGCGGGGGGCGACACCGTCGAACGGGTGGGGCAGGTCGGGCTCGAACCGACGACCTGACGAATTATGAGTTCGCTGCTCTGACCAGCTGAGCTACTGCCCCCTCGGCGGCGAAGCGTACGACACGCCGGGTGTGTCGCCCGGGCTCGGCCGAACCCGTGCCGAGCAAGATCTGGAACTGGTGAGCGGATGCTCCGCTGAGCGGAGCGGGCGCTCACCAACTCAGGATCTTGCCTTCAGCGTCGACCGCAACCGGGCCAGCAACGCCCCGGGGTCGTCGCGGAGCTCGTACCAATGGGTCCGCAGCACGACCCAGCCGTCGGCCGCGAGGGCGGACTGCCGGGGGCCGTCGAGGAGGAAGGCGCGGAGATCGCGGTGGTAGGCCCAGCCGTCCACCTCGACGATCACCTTCTCCTCGTCGAACACGACGTCCCCGACCGCCCGCCCGAAGCCGGGCAGCACGATCTCGGTGTTGGCGGACCACCCGGTCATCCCTGCTCCGTGCAGCCCCGTGTGCAGCGCGCGCTCGGCCCACGACCGCGCGCCGCCGTCCGCCAGCGCGATGAGTTCGGCACCGAGCGGCGCGCCATGTCGGCCGGACGTCCGCATGTGCGTCGCCCGCAGCATCTCGACGCTCAGGGAGCCCTTCTGCAACGCCCGGTCGGCGACCCGTGCGCCCTCGTCGAGACCGAGCACCACCACCGCGTCGAGCACGGTCAGCGCCCGCGCGGTGACGTCGGCGCCGGCGACCCGAGTGCGGTCGGCGGGGTCGATGGTCCGCAGCGCGATGTCGAGGTCCTTCCGCGGGCGGGTGCGCCGGTCCCAGGGCACGGCGACCTGGTGCAACAGGGGTGCGGTGTCGCGGAACCCCCACCACCACGCGGCCGACGACCCGACGAGCGTCGCGTCGGGGCCGAGCGACAGGAGCGCGGCGATCGCCCGGGACGTCGGCGTCTCGTCGTGCTCGCCCACCTGGTAGACCCGGGGGCCGGTGGGGAACCACGCCTCGGCCTCGACCTTGCGGGCGACGGCCTGGCGCGTGTAGCCCGCCTTCCGTGCCTGGTCGAGGCTCACGACCCCGTGCTGGCGGCGGATCAGCGCCCGGAACGCGCGGCGCTCGGCATCAGTGCTCACACCGGCTTCGACGCAGCCGCCCGACCGCCGGATCCATGGACCACCAACTCCAGATCTTGCCCGTCGAAGCCCGCCCGCACATGACGATCACGTGAACCGCCGTGACCTCGCCGTGACATGATCGAGATCCACCTGAGGGCGCCATGAGAACTGCTTGACATGCGTGTTCGCGGCACAGGGCCAGCCGGGGGACACGACACCTCGTGATGATCTCGTTACCGAGTACCGGAATGGGCCGTTCTGGCTTGAATCGGACGTCGGCCGCCCGCGATGGTTCGGCCGTTCGGGTCATCCGGACCTGAACAGTCAGCAGTCCTGATCGGGAAGGACCCTCCATGAAGAAGAGCACCATGCGTCTCGCGCTCGCCGCCGTCGCCGCGCCCGCGGCCATCACGGCCTTCGCCGCCCCGGCCGCCAACGCCGTCGAGCTCGCGCCCTACGCGCACCAGCTCGACCACGACGTGGCGGACACCGAGGCCGAGGTCGGCGCGGTCGTCGACGACCTGGGCCTCGAGGCCGCCGAGTAGGAACGAGCACGACGCACCACCCGCAGGAGAGCCGCTCCCCACAGCAGCTTCCGCGAGGGCCCGGGCCGGACCCGCTCCCCATCGGGGGTCCGCCCGGGCCCTCGTGCGTGCATATCCCTTTCACACGGATCCCTGGACATCGACGGGGTCGCCGACGACCCTTGGGGGTACGTCAACTCCTGACCCTCGGAGGCCGCCATGCGCCTGGGACGTCGACTCTCCGCCGGTATCGCCGAGGACCCGCCAACGCCTGCGCCCGACGAGGCGGCGGACACCGGCGAGATCGCCATCCCGGCCCACGAGATCACCGCGGAGCACCGTGAGCCGGCCGAGCAGCTGGTCGATCGGTAGACACCGCCCCCGGGCGGAGGCGCCGCTCACCGGGTACAAGATCGCGTACCCGATGATCTCGGCCGACGCGCGCCGCGCCGGCTTCAACGGCGTCGCGCTGGGCCGGACGCAGGTCTACGGAGGCGTGGCCGACGCGGTCTGCATCCAGAGCCCGAGGCACCGGCCCCCGTCGTCGTGGTGCGACTGCGGGTTCTACTGCTTCCACGACCTCGCGGATGCGCGCGACCTGGCCTGCGACCCGCAGTACCAGCACTGCGTGCTGCTCGAGATCGCCGCGTCGGGACGGTTCGTGCGCTACGAGCTCGGGCTGCGCTACGCCCGGCAGACCATCCGGTCGGTCCGTCTGGGGCGCTGCGGCTGCGGACGGGCGGCGACGGCGCTCGCCGACGGCGGCCCGGGCGTCGTGGGGTGGCGACGGCTGCACCCGGTCTGCGGGCTGTGCGCGGGACCGCGCCCGGTCCTGACGCCCGAGGCGTTCGGGGTGCTGTGCGGGCAGGTGCCGGTGCGCGGCGACGAGGCCGTGGACGACCCGGCGGCCGCGGTGTTCGCCCCGCTGGACGGGGTCGGGGGCGACGCCGATCTCGACGAGGGCACCCTCGTCCCGCTGCTCACCGCCGAGGTGGCGCTGCTGCAGGCACGGCTCGACCAGGTGCAGAGCCGCCTGGAGCAGCTGACCCACCGCTCGGAGTGATCCGGCATGCCTGCGCGCGGCCGGCTGGGGTAGTCAGGTGACGTGACCTCCCTCGAACTCGGCCCCCTGCTGCGCCACGTCGGCACCACGACGGCGACGATCTGGGTGGAGACGAGCGCACGCTGCACCGTCGAGGTCCTCGGGAGCTCCGCGCCGACCTTCGAGGTGTGCGGCCAGCACTACGCGCTCGTCACCGTCGACGGGCTCGAGCCGGGCACCTGCCGGGCGTACGAGGTCCGCCTCGACGGCGAGGTCGCCTGGCCCCTCGAGCGCGCCTCGACACCACCCAGCTACCTGCGGACCCGCCGCGAGGCGGGCGACGAGGAGCGGCTGCGCGTGGTCTTCGGGTCGTGTCGCTACCCCCCGACCGACGACCCGGAGCTCGAGGCCTCGCTGGGCATCGACGCCCTCGACGCGTTCGCCACCCGGCTCATGGACGAGGTCGCCGAGACCGACGACCCGGCGTCCGTCCTGCCCGACACGGTCTGCCTGCTCGGCGACCAGGTCTACGCCGACGAGCTCACCCCGCGCACCGAGCGCTGGATCCGCTCGCGCCGCGACCCGGACGACCCCGACGGGCCGGGCCTGGAGATCGCGGACTACGGCGAGTACGCGCACCTCTACAGCGAATCGTGGACCGACCGGGAGCTGCGCTGGCTGCTCTCGACCGTGCCGACCGCCATGATCTTCGACGACCATGACGTCCGCGACGACTGGAACACCTCGCAGACCTGGCGCGACGAGATGGCCGCCCAGCCGTGGTGGCCGCAGCGCATCCGGGCCGGGCTCGCGTCGTACTGGGTCTACCAGCACCTCGGCAACCTCGACCTCGAGACGCGGAACGCCGACCCGCTCTACCGCAAGGTCCTCGAGGCCGACGGCGACGTCTTCGACCTGCTCGCCGACTTCGCCGGCCGCGCGGACGCCGAGGTCGGCGAGCCCACGGGCGTGCGGTGGAGCTACCGGTGGGACCTCGGCCGGACGCGCCTGCTCATGATCGACTCACGGTGCGCCCGCGTGCTGAACGCCCAGGACCGCCTGATGATCAACGATCACTCGTTCGCCTGGATCGCCGAGAACGCCCGGTCCGAGGGGGACGTCGACCACCTGCTGCTCGGGTCGTCGATCCCCTGGCTGATGCCGCCGGCGGTCAGCCACGTGCAGTCGCTCGACGAGCTGGCCGCCGCGAAGGGCAGCCGGCTCGCCGAATCCGTGCGCCAGGCCGTCGACCTCGAGCACTGGCCGGCGTTCCGCGCCTCGTTCGACCGGCTCGCCGACCTCGTCCGGGGGATCGCGTCCGGACCGTCGGCCCCGGCGACGGTCTGCGTGCTCTCCGGCGACGTCCACCACAGCTACGCCGCCGAGGCCCGCTACCCCTCCCCCACCCGGTCGCGGGTCTACCAGTTGACCTGCTCGCCGGTGCGCAACGGCGTCCCCTGGTTCATGGAGTACGTGTTCGCGCTGGGCTGGTGGCGCCGGCTCTCGGGTGTGCTGGGGCGTGTCGCGAAGGTCGCCGGTCTCGACGACCCGCCGCTGTCGTGGTCGACGGTCGGCGGCCCGTGGTTCGGCAACGCGGTGTCGACGCTCGAGGTGTCGGGGACGGACGCCCGCCTGCGCGTCGAGCGCTCCGGGGCGCGCGGCGGCCTCGAGGCGATCGCCGAACTGCCGTTGACCTGAGTCGGCGTGGTCGTGCCGGCGTGGCGTCCACGCTGACGCTCGACGACAGAGAATCCACCCGCTCGATCCGGGCCGGAGACGCGGGGAACCGTTCGGGGCGTCACTGCGTCGAACCCTGTGTCGCTGCCCGCCCGGGCGGCGGGGCCGTTCTACGGTCGGGGGTCGAGCAGTGGAGGGAGGCGCGCGTGCGGTTCGTGCACACCGCCGACTGGCAGCTCGGCATGACGCGCCGGATCCTCGGCGCCCGCCCGCCCAAGGAGGCCGCGGGCGGGCTCACCGGCGAGGCCCAGGCCCGCTTCGCGCAGGCCCGCCTCGACGCCGTGGCCGAGCTGGGCCGCCTCGCCGACGAGCGGGACGCGGCGTTCGTGGTGGTGTGCGGCGACGTGTTCGAGTCGAACCTCGTCGGTCCCGACGTCGTCGCCCGCGCCTGCGAGGCCCTCGCGTCCTTCCGCACGCCGGTGCTGCTGCTGCCGGGCAACCACGACCCCGCCGACGCCGCGTGCGTGCTGCGGCGGCCCGACTTCGCGCGCCGCTGCCCGTCCCACGTGACGGTGCTGGACACACCGGGGGTGCACGAGGTCGCGCCCGGCGTCGAGGTCGTCGCCGCGCCGTGGCGCTCGAAGCACCCGCTCACCGACCTGGTCGGCGAGCAGCTCGCCGCCCTCGATCCCGCGCCCCCCGGGACGCTGCGCGTGCTGGCCGGGCACGGCGAGCTCGACGTCCTCGACCCGGACGACGACGAACCGGCCCGCATCCGCCGCGACGGCGTGCTGGCGGCGCTCGCCGACGGCCGCGTGCACTACGCGGCGCTCGGCGACCGACACTCGACCTGGGCCGACGCCGTCGACGACCGCATCCGGCACGCCGGCACCCCGGAGGTCACCGACTTCGACGAGGTCGACCCGGGCAACGTCCTGGTGGTCGACCTCGAGCGGGACGCGGCGCGGGTCGCGGTCGAGCCGGTCGGGCGCTGGCGGTTCCTGCGCCACGACGCACGGCTCGACGCCGACGGCGATCTCGACACGCTGGACGCCCGGCTCGACGCGCTGCCCGACAAGGAGCGCACCGCGGTCCGGCTCGCCCTCGTCGGCACGCTCTCGCTGCGACAGCGCGGCCGTCTCGACGACCTGCTCGCCGCGCATGTCCACGCCTTCGCCGCGGTGGAGATCCTCGACCAGCACTCCGACCTGGCGACGGTGCCCGACGACGCCGACCTCGACGACCTCGACCTGCACGGCTTCGCCGCCGACGCGGCCACCGAGCTGTTCGCGGCCGCGACGGGTGACGACGCCGAGGCGCGCGACGCCCTGCGGCTGCTCCACCGGCTGGTGGGGTCGCGATGAGGCTGCACCGCATCCGGCTGCGGGACTTCCGTGGCGTGCACGATCGCGAGGTCGCCCTGGCCGAGCACGGGGTCACCGTGCTGCAGGGCGACAACGAGGTCGGCAAGACCTCCACGCTCGCCGCCCTCGACCTGCTCTTCGACGCCGCCGACTCGTCGCGGCGCGCGGAGATCCGGGCCGCCCAGCCCGCCGGGGTCGACGCCGGCCCCGAGGTGGAGGCCGAGGTGTCCACCGGGCCCTACCGCTTCACGTACCGCAAGCGGTGGCTGCGCCGCCCGCGGACCGAACTGCACGTCACGGCGCCCGCACCCGAGCAGTTGACCGGCGCCGACGCGCACGCCCGCGTGTCCGCGATCCTCGACGAGACGATGGACCGCGTGCTGTGGCGCGGGCTGCGCGTCGAGCAGCACACCGGCGTCGGGCAGGCCGACCTCGGCGGCCAGGACGCGCTCACGCGGGCCCTCGACCGCGCGGCGTCCGGGCACGAGGCGGCGCGGCCCGACCCCACGGTCGACGACGGCCTCGTCGAGCGGGCGGTGGAGGAGCTGCGCCGCTACCGCACCCCGAGCGGGCGGGCGACCGGCGAGCTCCGGGCCGCCGAGGTGCGCCTCGCCGACGCGGAGGCCGAGCACGAGCGCTGCCGCGCCGCATTGGAGGCCACCGAGCGCGACGTCGCCGCCCGCGACCGGCTCGACGCCGACCTCGGCACGGTCCGCGCGCGCCGGCGGGCCTACGGCGACGAGGTCGCCGAGCTCGAGGACCGGTGGGCCGGGCTGCAGTCGCGGCTGCGCGAGGTCGAGGCCGCCGGCGACCAGGCGGTGCTCGCCCGCGAGCGCGCCGACGCGGCGCGGCAACGGCGCGAGGCCCGCGACGCCCTGGTCACGGCGGTCGCCGCGGACGCCGACGCCGCGACGCGGGCGGCCGCGGCACGCGACGCGCACGACGCCGAGCACACGACCGCCCGCGAGGACCGCGACCGGCGCCGCGCCGACGACACCGACGCCCGGGCCGAGGCGACCCGCGCACGGCACACCGCCGACGCCGCCGACCGGGCCGTGTCCGCCGCCCGCGACCGCGCCGAGCTCGCCGATCTCGCCGAGCGTCTGCGCCGGGTCGATGACGCCGCCTCCGGGCTGGCCTCGGCCGAGCGGGCGCTCGCCGCTGCGGCGGTGGGCGCCGACGACCTCGCCGAGCTCGAGGACCTCGCCCGCGACCTGCTGCGCGCCGAGGCCGCCCGTGACGCCGCCGCCGCCCGCGTCGAGCTGACGGTGCCCGCCGACGGCGACGGGCTGACCCTCGTCGTCGACGGCGAGACCCTGACGCTCGCGGCGGGCGAGAGGCGCACGCTGCCGGTCGCCGCCGCCCGCGCGGTGTCGCTGCCGGGCGTCCTCGACGTGCGGGTCCGTCCCGGTCTCGACGAGGCCGGCCGCGACGACGCCGTCCGCGAGGCCACCCGGGCGCTCGCCGGGGCGTGCGACGACCTCGGTGTGGCCGACCTCGAGGCGGCCCGCGCCGCGCGCCGGGCCGCCGAGGACGCGGCACGCCGGGCCGACGAGCACCGCGCCGCGCTCGCCCGTGAGCTGGCGGGGCACGCCGACACCGCCGCCCTGCGCGCCGCCCACGCCGCGGTGTGTGAACGGCTCGAGGGGGTCGAGGAGACCACCGACGACGTCGCCGCCCTGCGCACCGCCGCCGCGACGGCCCGCGAGGAGGCCGGCACGGCCGCGCGGCGCGCCGACGAGGCCGATGCGGCGTGCCGGACCGCCGAGGACACGGTGCGGGAGTCCGAGGCGCGCTCGGCGGTGCTCACCGAGCGCGCCGCCGACGCGCGGCACGCCCACGCGCGCCGCGCCGAGGAGCTGGCCGCCGCCCGGGCCGACGCATCGGACGCCGCCCTCGTCGAGGCCGAGGCGACGCGGCGCGACCGGGCCCGCGAGGCCGAGCGCGAGCACGAGACCCTGTCCGCCGCCCTCGCCGGCGACGACCCCGACACCGTCGAGCTCCTCGTCACCAACGCCCGCGCGGTCGCCGAGCGCCTCACCGGCGAGGTCGCCCGCCTCGAGCGCGAGCACGCCGAGACCACCGGCCGCCTCCAGGCCGCGGGTGCGCAGGGCTGGCACGACCAGCTCGCCGCCGCGGCCAGCGAGCTCGAGGCCGCGGGTCGAGTGCACGAGTCCGTCGCCGGGCGCGCCGCGGCCGCGCGCCGCCTGCACGAGACCCTCGCCCGCCACCGGGAGCGGGTGCGGCGCTCCTACGTCGCGCCGTTCCGGGCGCAGGTCGAGCGGCTGGCGCGGATCGTGTTCGGGCCGACCCTGTCCCTGGAGATCGACGAGGATCTCCGCATCACCCACCGCACGCTCGACGGCACCACGGTGGCGTTCGGGGCGCTGTCCAGCGGCGCCCAGGAGCAGCTCGGGCTGTGCGCGCGCCTCGCCTGCGCCGCGCTCGTCGACCCGGCCGACGGCGTGCCCGTGGTCATCGACGACGCCCTGGGACACACCGATCCCGAGCGCCTCGCCCGCCTCGGCGCCGTGTTCACCGCGGCCACCGCCGCCCAGGGCGCCGCGCAGGTCGTGGTGCTGACCTGCACCCCCGAGCGCTACCACGGCATCGGCGCCGCCACCGTCGTCCCGCTCGCCCCGTCCAGACGCCCGGGCGACGACGGTGCCGACCGCGCCGACGCCCGCGACGAGCCGGCGCACCCCGCCGACAGCACCCCGGCCACGACGCCCGGCACCGTCGTCGACCTCCCCCGCGCCCCGCGCGCCGGCTGACGCGCGGATATCACGAGCGCCTCATCCACGTCGGGTGGCCGGCGGAGGTGCACCACGCGCTCCTGATCGACGACGGCCGGGCGATCGGGCGGACACGCGGGGCGCCGGCCGGGCGCCCGCCCCCGGCGCCACCCCGGGCGCTCCCGACCCCCACGAGGCCCCATCGATGCTTCGGTTTCCGAAGCATCTCGGGGAACGACGCCGACCTGCCGCCGCGTGCCACACCGCGCGGAGATCAGGAGCGCGGTATCCACCCGATTCCACGACCAGCCGTGCACCACGCTCCCCTGATCACGAGGACCCGGCTCAGGCGCGACGCCGCAGCGCGCGCCACCAGCGTCTCCAGCGGGACGGGGCCCGCGGAGCACCGCACGCCGGCGCCGCGGGCGGCGCCTCGACGCCCGCCGCGCGCCCCGCCCGCCACCCCTCGACGATCGCGTCGGCCCGCGGCATCGGGACCGCGACCCGCGGACCGTCCGGGAAGCGCATCCACTGGGCGACGCGGGCGGCGACCTCCGCGACCGCGGCGCGGACCTCGAGCTCGGTCTCCATCCCGGCAACGGTCCCGGGCAGGCGCTCGACCTCGCGGCGCAGGCGCAGCGGGGTCGGCAGGAGGACGTCGGTGGGCACGTTCTCGCGCTCGAGGTAGGAGCGCAGCCACCAGTTCTCGTCGTCGGCCCGGTGCAGCCCGCGCAGGGGCCGGCCCGCGCCGCGCAGCCCGTCGAACTTGCCCTCGTCCTGCGCCTCGCGGATGCGCCGGTCGACGATCGACTCGTAGCTTTCCCACTGCCCGTCGCCCCGCATGGTGCTCCCAGGCTACGAAGGGCGCGCCGGGAGGGCGATCGCAGTGATCACCAGACCGTCGCGCACGACCCACCGGCCGTCGAACGTGGTCACCTCGACGCCGTCGACGACCGGCCCCGGGACGCGCAGCCGCGCCCGGAAGGTGCCGTCCGCCGCGGGACGCAGGTCGGCGTCCTCGAACCCCAGCCAGCGCGCGGTCAGCGGGAACCACGCCTTGTAGACGCTCTCCTTGGCACTGAACAGGATCTTGTCCCAGCGGACGTCGGGAGCGTCGCGGAACAGCGCGGACAGCACCGACCGCTCCCCCGCGTCGGACACCGCCTCGAGCACGCCGGCGGGCAGGGCCGCGTGGGGCTCGGCGTCGAGGCCCACGGTGCGCACCGTCCCGCTCCAGGCCACCGCCGCCGCGCGGAATCCGGTGCAATGGGTGATCGCCCCGACGACGCCGTCTGGCCACACCGGCGCACGCCGCTCTCCGACCGGGATCCCGACGGCGGGCGCGCCCAGCCGGGCGAGCGCGTCGCGGGCGCAGGCGCGGGCCGTCGTGAACTCCGCACGGCGGGTGTCGACAGCGCGCGCGACCGCCGCCTCCTCCTCCGGCGCGAGCACGGCCGCGGGATCGTCGTCGGTGCGCGCCGCGGTGACGACCGCGGTGGGCAGGACGGCGTCCAGGGCCGCGACGTCGGTGGTCACGACCGCGCCCACGACGCCCGCTGCTCGGCGGCCCAGACGGTGAAGGGATCGGGGCCGTCGGCGCCCGCGCCGGGCAGGATCTCGCGCAGGGCGCCGCGGACGAGCCCGTGGCGCTGCCACTCGCGCGGGTAGCCGACCGACACCTCCTCGCACCGCACCCCGTCCTGGACCGTCGTGCGCGGGATGTGCAGGTGGCCGTAGACGACGACGGCGGCGTCGTGGCGCGTGTGCCAGTCCGCCGTCGCGGTCGTGCCACACCACAGGGCGAACTCCGGGTACCGCAGGATGCGGGTGGGGTCCGGGGTCAGCGGCCAGTGGTTCACCAGCACGGTCGGCATCCCGGCCGGGCGCTCGGCGAGGCGCGCCTCGGTGCGGGCGAGACGATCGGCGCACCAGGCGGCGGGACCGTCGAACGGGTCGCTCGACATGAGGATCTCGTCGGTGCAGACCACACCCGCCTCGCGGGCGGCGTCGAGCGCCTGCTCGTCGGTCCACTCGGCCGGGATCAACGGCGGCCGCACGCTGTAGTCGTAGAGCACGAACAGCGGGCACACGAGCGCCGGCCCGCCGGCCCCCTCCCACACCGGCCACGGGTCCTCGGGGGTCACGACGCCGAGGTCGCGCGCCGCCGCGACGAGGTGGTCGTAGCGCGCGGGACCGACGAGCTCGACCTCGTCGCCCGGCGGGGTCCACAGCTCGTGGTTGCCCGGCACCCAGATCACGCGCGCGAAGCGGTCGGCGAGGACCCCCAGCGCCCACGTGACGGTCGCGACGCGGTCCCCGACGTCGCCGGCGACGATCAGCCAGTCGTCGGGGTGGGTGGGACGCAGCTCCCGGACCAGGTCCTCGTTCTCCGACCGGTTCACGTGCAGGTCGCTCGTGGCCAGCAGGCGCGGGCCGCCGCTCATGGGTCCTCCCTGTCTCCTCGGGCTCACGGTACGGATCCCGTGGTGACCGGCGCGCCGGCCGTGACACGTCTCCCTCCAGATGTCCATGTCAGACCCCTTTGGCACCATGAGCCCGTGCCGCCCCGCCACCGCACATCGCTGCCGATCCCGGCGCGGGTCCGGTCGGTGATGGCGGAGGGCGACTACGACCGCGCCGGGCTCCTCGACGGCCTCGCGGGCGACGAACGGCGCACGCGGGTGTCGGTGCTGGAGTCGCTGGCCGCCGACGGCGTCGACATCGACGCCATGCGCGACGCGATCGCGCGCGACCGCCTGGGGCTGCTGCTGCTCGAGCGGACCCTGCGTCCCGAGGACGGGCACTCGCTCACCGACGTCTGCCGGCTCGCCGAGGTCGACGTCGAGGTCGCGCGGCGCTGGTTCCAGGCTCTCGGGCGCCCGATCGCGCCGGACCCCGAGGAGCCGATCTACACCGACGAGGACGTCGAGATCGCGCAGCGGATCCACCGCTACCGCAGCCTCGGGTTCTCCGACGAGGAGATGATGCCGGTCGTCCGCGCGATCGGCCGCGGCGTGCTCAACATCGCCGACGCGCTGGGCGGGCTGCTCGGCGAGGCGCTGCTCCGCCCCGGCGAGCCCGAGCCGGAGATGGCGCTGCGCTACGCCACCGAGGCGCGCCGGATCGTCGAGGAGGACTCGCTGCACCTGGTGCACCTCGTCGCGGCCGGGCTGGCGGACCGCATCCGGTCGCACGCGCTCGCGGTCGAGGAGTCGAGCGCCGGACGGCTGCAGGGCGCCCAGGACGTGACGGTGTGCTTCGCCGACCTCGTCGGCTTCACCGACCTCGGCGAGAGCGTGTCGGCGGTCGAGCTCAGCGAGGTCGCCGAGATGCTCTCGGCCACCGCCACCGAGGTCTCGGCCTGGCCGGTCCGGCTGGCCAAGACCATCGGCGACGCGGTCATGCTCGTGTCCCCCGACCCGACGGCGCTGGTCCGGGCGGCGGTCGCGCTGGTCGAGGCATGGTCGGGCGCGGAGGACGGCCGCCCGGCGCTGCGCGTCGGCATCGCCAAGGGCATCGGCGTCCCGCACGCGGGCGACTGGTTCGGCCCGCCGGTCAACCTCGCCAGCCGTGTCACCGAGACCGCGCGTCCCGGACAGGTCACCGTCACCGCCGCGGTGCACGACGCGGTCGCCGCGGTCGCGGGCGACGACCCGCCGCTGCGGTTCCGCACCGCGGCACCGCGCAAGTTCAAGGGTGTCCGTGGTGCGCAGCGCTTGTACCGGGTGCAGCGTCGCCCGACCGTGTCGCGCGGCAACGGCACACCTCTCGATCGAGTGGATGAGACGCACTAGCCGATTCGCGAATAGGCCATCTGGCGTATTTCTCCCCCCGAGCGTCGGCACCGGCCGGCGTCGGACAAGGAGAGTTCACCGTGGAAACGACGACGAAGAGGCGCCTCGGCGCCATCGGCGGTGGCATCGCCCTGGCGTGCGTGGCAGGTGTCGCGCTCGCGGCCTGGCTCTCGAGCGGTGCCGGCACGGCGGAGGGCAGCTCGACCACGGCCATCAACTCCACGATCACACCGCAGAACGGCGCGACCGGGCTCTACCCGGGCGCGACCGTCAACGCGACCGTCACGGTCAACAACCCGAACGCCTACCCCGTGGTCGTCGCCTCGATCTCGCCCGGCAGCTCGGACGCCACCGCCGGCAACTGCCCCGCGGGCACCGTCACGACCGCCGGCCTGACCAACCCGCCGGGGACCATCGCCCCGGGCGGCACGCAGACCTACACCCTCCAGGCCAAGATGGCGGCGGACCCTGCGAACTCCTGCCAGGGCCAGAGCTTCTCCCTGCCGCTGACCGCGAGCCTGGCCTCCGCGGCCGGCTGAGCGGGTGTCCCCGCGTCACGGCCGCTGGAGATCCGGACGGCGCCTCTCGTGGCGGTGGTGGATCCGCCGCCTGCCGGCCGTCGGGGTCACCGGTGTCGTCGTCGCCGTGCTGCTCGGCGCGGGCCTCGCGTCCGCGGCCTGGCTGTCGAGCGGCGGCGGCACCGCGACGTCCCGGGCCGGGCAGGCGCAGGCCCCGACGACCACGACGGTCGCGGGGTCCGCGATCACCACGAACCTGCTCTACCCCGGGTCCAGCGGCGACGTGAAGATCACCGTCAACAACCCGAACACCTACCCCGTCACGGTCACGTCGGTGAGCCCCAGCGGCTCACCGACGGCGGCCGGCGGGAGCGGGACGTGCGCGACGACCGGCGTGAGCCTCACGACCGCGTCGCCGGGCGCCGCGATCCCCGCGAACGGTTCGACGACGCTGACGCTCGCGGGCGCGGCGTCGATGACGAGCGCCTCGGAGACCGGGTGTCAGAACGCGACCTTCACCATCCCCGTCACCGTCGCCATCACCAGCGCGTGAGACGTCCGGGGACCGCGGTCGTCGCGGCCGTCGTCGTCACGCTGCTGCTCGCGGGCAGCGGTGTGGCGACGGCGGCGTGGCGGTCGTCGAACGCGGGCACGGCGACCGCGAAGGCGGGCAGCCTCGGCGCGCCGACCGCCACGATCGGTTCGATCACCTGCACCACGAGCGGGCTGACCACGACCGCGACGGTGAACGTGAGCTGGACATCCGTCACCGGTGCCTCGCAGTACTACGTCGAATCGGGCCGCCTCCTGAACCTCGCCCAGGGCGAGAAGAAGACGGTGACCGGGACGTCGACGACGTTCACGACGACGACGCTCCTGGTCGACATGTACGTGCGTGTCACGGCGCGTGCGGGGAACTGGAGCGGGACGCCCAGCGCGATCGTGAACAAGGCGGTGCTGTGCCCGTAGGCCTCGCGATGATGGTGGGCCGGGGCCCGCTCCCCAGCTGCCTGATCCGGCCCACCACCACGCGGACGGTGCCCCCGGGCACCGGAGGCCGGGTCGCGTCACCGGCTCGGGGAGAAGAGTGCCGCGAGCCACATCGACCACACCAGGGATCCGCGCCGAGGTTCACTCGACACGGTCACGGATTCACTCGACCTGGGGAACGACGCGGCGCGGGTCACCGTGGGATCAGCCAAAGAGAAAACCCCAGGTCAGCGTGGTGACCTGGGGTCTCGGCTCCTCCGACTGGACTCGAACCAGTAACCCTTCGGTTAACAGCCGAATGCTCTGCCGATTGAGCTACGGAGGACCGTCGCGCCCGACCCGATCTCGCCGTCGGACGGGTGTCACGTTACCGCACGGGGTCCGCGGTCCCGCCGCACGGGTGGGGCAGGATGGACGGAACCGAGACGTCGGCGAGGAGACCGCATGAAGTTGATCCCGTTCCTGCTGGGTGCCGGTGTCGGGTACGTGCTCGGCGCCCGCGCCGGTCGTGAGCGCTACGAGCAGATCGCCCGTGCCTACCGCCAGGTGGCCGACCACCCGAGCGTCCAGGGTGCCGCCGGCGTCGCCCGGGCGAAGGCCGGCGAGGCCGTGCAGACCGGCGTGTCGATGGCCCGCGAGAAGGTGGCACCGACCGGCGGCCCGTCGGAGGCGTCGGGCACGCCCGGCGCTCCCGGCCGCGCGACGACCAACGGCTCCGATCACTGAGCCCCGAGCACCGCGAACACCCGGCGGAACCCGAACCAGGTGACGCCGGCGCGGTCGGGGGGACAGGCCTCCCGCAACCGCGGGACGAGGTCGGCGCGCAACGACGCCCAGCCGGCGTCGTCCAGCGCGTCCCGGACCCGTCGCAGCGTGGTCCCCGCGAGCCAGTCGCCCACGGGGTCGTCGCCGGTCAGCGGGTGCAGGTAGGTCGTCTCCCAGCAGTCGACGACGCCGCCGGGGCGCGCCGCGGCGAGCAGGCGGGCGTACTCCTCGGGCGTGCCGACCCCGTACGCGGGCAGGCCCCCGGGGACGCGCTCCGCCCAGGCGGGTGACGCCAGCAGGTCGCGCGCGATCCGGTGGGACGGCGACTGCTCCGCGCCCGGCACCTGGAAGGCCAGCCAGCCACCGGCCGGGAGCGCCGAGGCCCACCGGGCGACCAGCTCGCGGTGCTCGGGCACCCAGTGCAGCACCGCGTTGGTGACCACGACGTCGGTCTCGGGGCCCGGGTGGAAGTCCCGGACGTCGGCGAGCTCGGCGTCGACCCCGGCCCCCCGCGCCGCGGCCACCATCTCCGGCGAGGAGTCCGAGGCGCGGACCCGCGCGCCGGGCCACCGCGCGGCGAGGACCGCGGTGAGGTGGCCCGGCCCGCAGCCGAGGTCGACGACCTCGCGCGGCGCGGGCGCGCCGACACGGGCGACGAGGTCGAGGAACGGGCGGGCGCGGTGGTCGTCGTGACGCCGGTAGAGCTCCGGGTCCCACCTGACGCTCATCCCCGTGCCTCGCCGATGGTCCGGCTCCGCTCCGCTTCGCGTCCGGCCTGGAGCCTCTCCCCCACCCCCGCCGCGACGGACCGCACCGCGTCGAGATCGGTGCCGGCGTCGGGACGCACGTGCAGCACGACTCCGGCGCCCGGGACCCGGCGCTGGACGAACCAGGCGCCACCGTCGGAGATCTCGTGGTGCTGGCTGTCCTTCACCGCGGCGGTGACGCGCCGGTGCACCGTCTCTGGGAGCTTGCCCGGGGCGGTCAGCGGCACCCGGCGCGGCGGGAGGTCGGCGAGCAGGACCACGCCCCCGTCGAGCTCCTCGGCCTCCTGCGCCTCGATCACCTCGAGGGCGCCGCCGGCCCACGTCGCCTTCGTGACGAGGTGCCAGGCGATCCGCCGCGCGGCCTCGCCCGACGCGGCGGGCGGCAACCAGAGCCCGAGGTCGGTGGCCAGGACGATCGAACCGCGCGGGCCCCGGCCGTCGGCGATCACGCGCTCGCCCTCGTCGAGCGTGCCGGTGAAGCCCTCCGGCACCGGCTCGCGGCCGGTGAGCAGCGCGCGCAGGCGGTCGAGCACCCCGCTCACAGCGAGACCGCGCCCGTCGCCTGGTCGCGCAGCGCCTTCTTGTACTGCTCGAGGGCGACGAGGTCGCCGTAGAGCTCGTGGTACTCGTCGGCGTTCTGGATCGGCGAGAGCCGCTGGAGCCGTGACTTGATCTCCGAGACCTGGCGCTCCACGAGCGTGCCCTGCAGCGCGCTCATCATCGACGTGATGTAGCGGTGCTCGTCGGTCTCGCGGGTCTGCAGCGGCTCGACGGCCAGCTCGTGGACCAGCGGCCGGTAGCCGCTCGCGAGCTGCTCGCCGACCGCGGCGATCCACGCCGAGCCCGACCAGCCCGCCGACGTGCCGCCCGCGCCGAGCACGGCCCGGTGGATCGCGAGGTAGGCGTCGTCGGAGAAGGCGTCCTCGGGCAGCGAGTCGTACACCGGGCCGGCGAGCGCGGGCGCCTGCAGGGCGGCCTTGAGCACCTCGCGCTGCACCCGTAGCCGCGGGTCGTCGCGGGCGGGGAACGTGGGCCCCTCGCCGGCGGCGCGGCCGTTCTGCCCGGACGGGGCGCGGCGCTGCTGGGCGCGCCGGGCCGGGGCCTCGGTCGGGGCGCCCGCGGTCTCCCGCACGCGGCGCACGACCTGGGCCTCGTCGGTCCAGCCGACCCAGCCGGCGAGGCGGCGCGCGTAGCCGTCGCGGAGGTCCTCGCGCCGGATGCGGGCCACCTCGGGGACGGCGCGCTGGAGCGCCGCCACCTGGCCCTCGACGGTGCCGAGGTCGTGCTCGTCGAGGATCGCCCGGATGATGAACGTGAACAGCGGCGCCCGCTGGGCGACGAGGTCGCGCAGCGCCATCTCGCCGCGGGCCTGGCGCAGGTCGCAGGGGTCCATGTCGTCGGGCGCGACGGCGATGTAGGTCTGGGTGGCGAACTGCTGGTCGCCCTCGAACGCCTTGCGCGCGGCCGACTGGCCCGCGGCGTCGCCGTCGAAGACGTAGATCACCTCGCCGCGGTCGAACGAGTCGTCCATGAGCAGCCGGCGCAGCACCGCGACGTGGTCGTCGCCGAACGCCGTACCGCAGCTGGCGACGGCGGTGTGCACACCGGCGAGGTGCATGGCCATGACGTCGGTGTAGCCCTCGACGATCACCGCCTGCCGGCTCTTGGCGATCTCCCGCTTGGCCTTGTCCAGGCCGAACAGGACCTTGGACTTGTGGTAGACGGGCGTCTCGGGGGTGTTGAGGTACTTCGCCTCGATCCGGTCGTCGTCGAACAGCCGCCGCGCGCCGAAGCCGACGACGTCGCCGCCGAGATCCCGGATCGGCCACAGCAGCCGGCGGTGGAAGCGGTCCATGTACCCGCGCTGCCCCTGCCGCGACAGGCCCGCCTTCTCCAGCTCCTCGAGCGTGTAGCCCTGGGCGACCAGGTGCTTGGTCAGCTTGTCCCACCCGCTCGGCGCGAACCCGCACCCGAAGTCCTCGGCGGCCGCCTGGTCGAACCCGCGCTCGGCGAGGAACTCCCGCGCCTTCTGCGCCTCCCCCGGCGCCCGCAGCTGCTCGGCGTAGAACTCGGCGGCCAGCTTGTTGGCCGCCAGCAACCGCGCGCGCGTCCCGCGGTCCTTCTGGACGCTCGACCCGCCGCCCTCATAGGTCAGGCGGTAGCCGATGCGGTCGGCCAGCTTCTCGACGGCCTCGACGAAGCCGAGCTGCTCGATCTTCATGAGGAAGTCGATGACGCTGCCGCCCTCGCCGCAGCCGAAGCAGTGGAACGTGCCGTGCGTCGGGCGGACGTTGAACGACGGCGTCTTCTCGTCGTGGAACGGGCAGAGGCCCTTCACCGAGCTCGCGCTGGCGCGACGCAGGGCGACGTACTCGCCGATCACCTCGTCGACCCGGTTGCGGTCGCGGACCTCCGCGATGTCCGCGTCCCGGATGCGCCCCGCCATGACCGTCAGTCTAGGACGCTGCCGGCGCGCGCCGGTCCGGCCCGCACGATGTCGCGGACAGCCCCCCGGGTGTCGGGGACGGGTCTGCGCCGGCGCCGCGTGGGGCGCAGGGGTGGCAGCGAGGGCGTCCCTCGCTGCCACCCACGCACCCAGGGCGTCCCTCGCCCCCGCGAGGTGTGGAGTCGCCGGTCGGCACGATGGCGTCCCTCGCTGCGTCCTACGCAGCCAGGGTGTCCTTCGCTCCACGCGGTATGGGTCTCGGGAAGTTCGAGCCGCATCGCTCGGTTGCTCCGTCGGCACCGCAGCGAGGACGAGGAGGACATGCCATGCAGCTCGACCTGTCCGGGCGGACCGCGCTGGTCACCGGCTCGACCGGCGGCATCGGGCGGGCCATCGCCGCGGATCTCGCCGGCGCCGGCGCCCGGGTCGTCGTCAACGGGCGTGACCAGGGGCGCGTCGACGAGGCCGCCGCCGGGATCCGCGAGGAGACCGGCGGCGAGGTCGTCGGTGTCGCCGCCGACGTCGCCACGGCCGAGGGCGCCGACGCGCTCGCGGCGGCCGAGCCCGACGTCGACGTGCTCGTCAACAACCTCGGCATCTTCGGCCCGCAGCCGGCCCTGGAGATCGCCGACGACGACTGGCGACGCTACTTCGAGGTCAACGTGCTCTCCGCGGCCCGCCTGATCCGGACCTACCTGCCGGGCATGACCTCCCGCGGCTGGGGCCGCGTGCTCGACGTGGCCAGCGACTCCGCGGTCGTCATCCCCGCCGAGATGATCCATTACGGGATGTCGAAGACGGCCCTGCTCGCCGTGTCCCGCGGCTTCGCCAAGGAGGCCGCGGGCACCGGCGTCACCGTGAACTCCGTGATCGCCGGCCCGACCCACACCGGCGGGGTCGAGGGGTTCGTGCGGGAGCTCGTCGGCGACGACCTGCCGTGGGAGGAGGCGCAGCGCAAGTTCATGATCGAGTATCGACCGCAGTCGCTGCTACAGCGCCTCATCGAGCCCGAGGAGATCGCGCACCTCGTGACGTACCTGGCCTCGCCGCTGGCCTCGGCCACCACGGGTGCGGCCGTGCGCGTCGACGGCGGCTACGTCGACTCGATCATCCCGTGAACGCGGCCCGGTCGACGACGACGCGGTCGATCTCGCCGTCGGCGACGTAGTGCCCGTCGCCGTCGATCGCGCTGACGTCGAACGTCAACCGGTCGCCCTCGGTGGTCAGCGAGGCGTACACGTCGACGGTGCCGCCCACCGGGGTGGGCCGGCGGTGCCGGACCCGGATGGCGGCGCCGACCGTCGTCTGCCCCGGCTCCAGGCTCGCGGACGCCTCGGCCACGGTCGCCGCCTCGAGCCAGGCGATGAGCCGGGGCGTGGCCAGGACGGGCACGTCCCCGGTGCTCAACGCGACCGCGGTGTCGTCGTCGGTGACCTCGTACCTCATCCCGCCGATCGTAGGTCGTCGGCGGGGCGCGGCGCGGGCACCGGGGCGTCGTCGACCGACCGTGGCAGGAGCAGCACGAGCAGCCCGCCCACGAGGAGCACGGCGCCGAACGGGTAGAGGCTCGACGCCGTCGACCCGGTGAGGTCGGAGAGCCAGCCGACGAGCGAGGTGGCGACGGCGCCGCCGATGTTGCCGATCGAGTTGACCAGGGCGATGCCCGCCGCGGCCCCGGCGCCGGAGAGCAGGGCCGACGGGATGCTCCAGAACGCCGCCTGGGCGGTGGAGACGCCGGCCGCGACCAGCACCATCGCGCCCACCGCGAGCGCGGTGCTCTGCAGGAACACGGCCGTGAGCACGAGGCCGAGCGCCGTGACCAGGCAGGGGATCACCGTGTGCCAGCGGCGTTCGCCGGTGCGGTCGCCGTGGGCGGACCAGGCGATCATCACCACGACCGCGACGACGTAGGGCACGGCGGTCAGTAGGCCGATCGTGAGCGTGTCGGAGACGCCGCTGCCCTTGATGATCGTCGGCAGCCAGAAGCTGACCAGGTAGATGCCCAGCGCGATCGTGAAGTAGATGCCGCAGAGCAGCCACACCCGCCCGCTCGTCATCGCCGCGCGGATGCTGCCGTGGCCCTCCACGCGGGTGGACTCCTCGGCGGCGAGGTCCGCCCGGACGACCTCCTTCTCGTCGTCGGAGAGCCAGCGCGCGGCGTCGACGGAGTTGTCGAGGAACTTCAGCACCAGCAGACCCAGGATCAGCGAGGGAACGGCCTCGACGAGGAACATCCACTGCCAGCCGCCGAGCCCGCCGACCTCGTCGAGGGCGCCGAGGATCCAGCCCGACAGCGGACCGCCGACGATCGTGGCGACGGGGATCGCGGCCAGGAAGATCGCGGTCACCCGGCCGCGGCGGTGGGCCGGGAACCAGAAGGTCAGGTACAGCAGGATGCCCGGGATGAAGCCCGCCTCGGCGACGCCCAGCAGGAACCGCAGGATGTAGAACATCGTCGCCGAGCTCGTGAACGCCATGGCGCCCGAGATCAGCGCCCAGGTGACCATGATCCGGGCGATCCACCACTTCGCCCCGACCCGGTGCAGCAGCAGGTTGCTCGGGACCTCGAAGAGGATGTAGCCGACGAAGAAGATGCCGGCGCCGATGCCGTAGACGGTGTCGGAGAACGCGAGATCGTCCTGCAGTTGCAGTTTCGCGAACCCGACGTTCACCCGGTCCAGATAGGCCGCGGCGTAACAGATGAACAGGAACGGCACGAGCCGACGCGTGATCTTCGAGTAGACGGCGTCGGGGGCGGGCGTTGGCATGGCGGTTCTCCCGGTGCGCTCCGCGCATGTGAGCAGTGGGGGGGGGGGTTGGGGGCCGCAAAGCGCACAAGACCCG